>CAYPFZ010000010.1:0-9494 GCA_964410225.1 uncultured Paludibacter sp. | reverse complement strand
AAAAGGGGGAGAACTAACAAAAAAACGTCTTCGGCAGCACGTGTCACGAAGTCTCGACACTCCCGCGACAGCGCACACGGCAAGCTACAATCTCCGAATTACGGCAATCTCTGCATGAAAACGCAGCGGATGACCGAAACCCGCGTGAGGTCGTCTTCCCACTTGTCGCTACGCCCGTCTTTGCATATCTTTGCACCCGCAAAAAAAAGCATGCAACATGCAGAAGATTAGGAATGTGGCAATTATCGCACATGTAGACCACGGCAAAACGACGCTGGTAGACAAAATGCTGCTAGCCGGACACCTGTTTCGCGACAATGAAGCAACCGGCGAACTGATTACTGACAACAACGAATTGGAACGAGAAAGAGGCATCACCATCTTGGCCAAGAATGTCTCCATAGAATACAACGGCTACAAAATCAACATCATCGACACGCCGGGGCATGCCGATTTCGGTGGCGAGGTGGAGCGGGTGCTCAACATGGCCGACGGGGTATTGCTGCTGGTCGACGCCTTCGAAGGCCCCATGCCTCAAACGCGATTTGTGCTGCAAAAGGCACTGCAACTGGGGTTGATACCCATCGTGGTGGTGAACAAAGTGGACAAACCCAACTGCCGACCCGACGAGGTGAACGAGGCCGTGTTCGATCTGATGTTCAACCTCGACGCCACCGAGCAACAACTTGACTTTCAAACCATCTACGGATCGGCAAAACAAAACTGGATGTCAGACGACTGGCGTCAGCCCACCACGAACATCCTTCCCCTGCTCGAAGCCATCATCAAACACATCCCCGCCCCGCAATACCTCGAGGGCACGCCACAGATGCTCATCACCTCGCTCGACTACTCTCCTTACGTGGGGCGCATCGCCGTGGGACGTGTGCACCGGGGCTCTTTGCGCGAAGGAATGGAAGTGAGCTTGGTGAAGCGCGACCGTTCTGTGGTCAAAACCCGCATCAGGGAGCTGCATACCTTCATTGGCTTAGGACGAACACGCACCGCCGAGGTGGCTTCGGGCGACATCTGCGCCTTGGTCGGCATCGAGGGATTCGAAATAGGCGATACGGTGGCCGACTCGCAAAAACCCGAAAGACTGCAGCCTATCCATGTTGACGAACCGACCATGAGCATGGTCTTCACCATCAACGATTCGCCTTTCTTCGGCCGGGAAGGGAAATACGTCACCTCGCGCTACATACACGAACGACTCATCCGCGAGTTAGACAAAAACTTGGCTTTGCGGGTGGAACGCAGTAGCCAAACCGACCTTTGGCATGTCTATGGACGTGGGGTGCTCCACCTGTCGATACTCATTGAGACCATGCGTCGTGAGGGCTACGAGCTGCAAGTGGGGCAACCGCAAGTCATCTTCAAAGACATCGACGGAGTGCGCTGCGAGCCGGTCGAGCAGCTGACCATCAACCTGCCGGAAGAGGTGTCGGGCAAGGTCATCGAGATAGTAGCCGCGCGCAAAGGCGAAATGGACAGCATGGAAGTCAAGAACGACCGCATACAGATAGAGTTCACCATTCCGTCACGGGGCATCATCGGGCTGCGCAACCATCTGCTTACCATTTCCTCGGGCGAAGCCATCATGTCGCACCGGTTTCTCGACTATCAGCCCTACAAAGGCGATATAGCCAAACGCACCAACGGGTCGCTCATCGCCAGTGAAAGCGGTACGGCCTACGCCTATGCTATCGACAAACTGCAAGACCGAGGACGCTTTTTCATCTTTCCGCAAGACGAAGTGTATGCCGGGCAGGTGGTAGGCGAAAATTCCAAAGAAGGCGACATTGTGGTGAACGTAACCAAATCAAAAAAACTGACCAACGTGCGTGCGTCGGGTTCAGATGAAAAAGCGCACATCATACCACCCACCATATTCACGCTGGAGGAGGCATTGGAATATATAAAGGAAGACGAATACGTGGAGGTGACTCCCACCAAGCTCCGCATCCGGAAAATCATACTCGACGAAAACGAACGCAAACGCGCCGCAAGAAAAGGGTGACAGAAAAAGGCTTCATAAAAAGCAAGAAACAAAAAGAAACTCCTGTCTGTCTTGAAACAAGCGAATGACAGGGGAACAATGCGCCCTCCCCGAACGTCATTATCACCAAAGAGGAAGAAGCGATGAATTTTGGCAAAATATTTGTCGGATGAAAGAAAAAATCTCGTAACTTCGCCCTTGCCCCTGCAAAAACATCTTCTGTTACGTATATATATTGTCTCAACCGGTCGGGATTTAAACGGGAAAAAACCATAGAGGAGACCTTTCTGCTGCGTAAGTACGCAGCAAGAAGGGGACTTGTAGAGGCTCAAAGGGGGTATTTCGAAAAATTTTGGCAAAATATTTGTCCGATATAATAATGAGCCGTCATTTCGTGTTATAGCAAAAAGAGGGGATGGGAACAAAAACCATGAAGAGCACTTGAGGAACGGCGTTTGTGTGTTGTTACAAAATTAACAATCAGCGTTTTATCAGGCAGACGAAAAAATAGTTAGTTTTATTTGGAAAATCGAGGATAATTTTGCTAAATTTGTGCGCAAGTGCAGACTGTCGGTAACAGCCTTAATGAGGTTCTGGATGTTGTCGGCCGAGTTTTATAGAACCTCCTTAAACAAACCAAAACAAAAAAGATGAAAGGTTTCAAAAAAACTGTATGGACGCTGATGGCCATGGCTGTTTTAGTGGCTTGTGGCGGGAAGAAACAACAAGCTCAACAGCAGGAAGAGAATGTGAGCGATGCCCCGAAGTATCTTGTGCTTTATTATTCTCAGACGGAAGCCACGAAAATGGTGGCTGAAGAGTTACAGATGAACTTGGAAGCGGATATCGAAAGCATCGTGCTGGAAGTTCCCTACGACGGCGATTACGACCAGACTTTGGAACGTAGCAAGCAGGAACGTGAAGAAGGCGTTGTGCCTGCTCTGGAACCCCTGCAAGTCAATCTTGAGGACTATGATGTCATTTTCTTGGGCTATCCCGTTTGGTACGGAACGTATGCCTCTCCGATAGCCGGGTTGCTCGAAAACTATGACTTTGCCGGGAAGAAGATTGTTCCGTTCTGCACCTTCGGCAGTGGCGGGTTGGAGGCTTCCGTGGAAGCACTGAGGCAGGCCTTGCCGGACGCAGAAGTTGCCGATGGCTTCGGGATAAGAAAAGAACGTGTGGCAGCTGCTCCCAAAGAAGTGAACCGCTTTTTGGTTGAGAACGGCTACATAGAAGGTGAATTGGAAGAATTGCCCGATTACTCTGAACAACAGCCGGTGACGGAAGAAGAGATCGCCATCTTCGAAGCAGCCTGCGGCGACTACAAGTTCCCGTTGGGCACGCCGGTGACGGTTGGCCAGCGCAGCACCGCTGACGGTACCGACTATTGCTACACGGTGGAAAACACCGATCCTGAAGGAGTTGTGACTACGGCTACCATATATGTTACGGTAGGCGTGGAAGAAGATGCCCAACCGGAATTCACGCGCGTTGTAAGATAAGCAAGGGCAGAAACAAGTCTTAAACCTATATCGTTTTTGTAATGAAGCACCTTCCGGTATCCGGGGGTGCTTCGTTGTTTTGTGGCCATCTCTTGATTTTTCTTTTTGCAAAAAATGACCTCTGCAAAACGCTCATCAAGTGGCATGATGATGTAGGCAGAGGTCTTTCTCTTGCGTACTAACGAAAATTTTGCCGGGTACTAACGCAGTCCGCGGCGCATGCTTACGCGCTGCGAACGGAGTAAGCACGCACGAGAAGGGGGGTATAAAGGGGCGTAGTGCCGTTTTTCCGGGAAAAAACGAAGCATCGAATCAACACAGAGCAAGAAAAAGGCATTTTGCCGGAATCTCAAAATTCGGAAAACTTCACTCCGGGGTTTTGTCTCCGCAGTCACCTTTTTGTATATTTGCAACATGTTTCCCCGCCGGGCGGATTGTCAAGGCATTCCCCGGGCTGCGGGAACGGGTCAACACTTGCTGATGAACATGAAAAAACGAGTCGTTTTCAGCCTGCTCTTTTTTACGGGGACGTATGGGTTATTTGCACAAAGTCCACTGGTGGGAGCGAGGCCTTCCGATTGCTTCAATGCAGGAAAAGAGTTGTATGACGAAGGGAAGTATGCCGCTGCGAGCCGTTATTTTGAGGCTTCTCTCCTTTCGGCGGAAGCCACCGAGGCCGGTTTGGCACAGGAGGCGGAGTATTACATTGCCGCCGCGGCTTTCAAAGTGGATAGAGATGACGCCAAGCGCTTGCTCAGTCGTTATTTGGTGCGACATCCTTACTCGCCTTTTGCCGACCAAGTGAATTTCATGTTAGGTTGCACGGCATTCAGAGCAAAAGATTATAACCTAACGCTCAGCTATTTTCAGAAAGTTGATGAAAAGAATATCGACAGGTATGACGTCACCACTTTGCAATATTACAAGGCATACTCACTGATGCAGACCGACGAGTATGAGCAAGCCACCGCCCTTTTCAAAAGGCTGCTTGAGAAGGAGACCCGCTACAACCAATCGGTGAAATACTATTACGCCTATTGCGAGTACATACAGAGTCATTTTGAGACGGCATTGCCCTATTTTCTCCAACTTGAAAACATTCCCGATTATGGCGACATTGTGCCCTATTACATCATTCAAATATACTATGACCAAGGTGATTACGCCCAGATAGGCGATCGGGCGGAACGTCTCCTTGCCTCCAACCCCGACAATGCCAACAATGCGGAGATTTATCGCATCATGGGCGAAATCAGCTATGCCCAAGGTGAGTACTCCAAAACCATCGACTACCTCAAGCGGTACGAAAAAATGTCGGGACAAGTGCTCCGTAATGATATGTATTTGCTTGGTTTGTCGTATTATCAGACGGGGAACTACACGGAAGCCATCCTCTACCTCTCCAAGGTGACGGTCGCGCAAGACGCGATGACTGAAAACGCCTATTTGCACATAGGGAATTCTTACGTAAAAACGGGTGAAAAAGACAATGCGCGTATGGCCTACGAAGCAGCTTTGGGAACGAGTTTTGACTCCACCGTGCGCGAAGAGGCCTTGTATAACTATGCCCTCGCCACCTACGAATCGGATGCGGCTTTCGGCGAAGCTATCAATGCCTTTGAAAAATTATTGGACGAATTTCCCAATTCACAGCATGCCGACAAGGCCTATAATTACTTGGTTTCCGCATATATGACCGCGAAAAACTTCACGGCGGCCTATAACTCCATCCAAAAAGTAAGTCGTCCCGGCAAGGAGCTTCTTGCGGCCAAACAGTATTTGCTCAACCGCCTGGGGTCGGAAGATTTTTCCCGTCAAGACTACACGCAAGCCCTCAACCGCTTTACTGAGGCCTTGGCTCATACTCCTAACAAGGACTACGCCGCCGAGAGCTATTATTGGAGAGCAGAAACCTATTATCGTACAGGTAAATACAAAGAAGCCTTAGCTGATTTGCAGTCCTTTCGTTCCAACTCTCGATCGGTTAACAGTCCCAACTTGAAGGCCTCATACTATTTGGAGGGATACGTTTTGTTTTCCCTCAAGCGGTATGATCAGGCATTGAAGTCGTTCAAGACCTATGTGTCAGAGGAACTGTCGGCCAACGACCCCACTTATGCCGATGTCATGAATCGTATAGGCGACTGCTATTTTCATAATCGCAACTTTGCCGAAGCTGAAAAGAACTACACCACCGCATTGGTGGCATCGCCCCACACCGGCGACTACCCACTTTTTCAAACGGCTTATGTTAACGGTTTGCAGAAGAAATACAACAGCAAAATCAACGCCCTGCACAAGCTCGTTGCTGATTATCCGAAATCGCAGTATGCCGACGATGCCCTCTACGAGGCAGGCCGCTCCTACCTCATGCTCGACGACGAGGAGAGAGCCTTGCAGACATTCGATCGCCTGATTACATCCTATCCCAACAGCACCCTGGCACCTGCCGCTGCTTTGGAGAAAGGCATGGTCTATTTCAACCGTAATGATTTAGACAAAGCTATTGAGGCATTCAAGTATGTCATCGCCACATATCCGGGCTGCGAAGAATCGACCACTGCGCTCAAAAGCCTCGAGACGGCTTACGTTGAACAAAACAACGTGGAAGCCTACATAACCTACACTCAGTCATTGGGTGGCTCAGTGCGGACAGCGGCCATAAGCCGCGAAGATTCGCTCATCTTCACGGCTGCAGAAAGGCAATACATGAACCACCACTACCAAGAAGCCATAAACGGGCTGAACAGTTATATCACAAAATTCTGCACGAATGAAAACAGTGCAACTTGCACCACTGCGCGCTATTATTTAGCTGACAGCTACTACGCGACCGGTAACAAAGAGAGTGCGCTTGGCGAGTTCGAACAGTTGGCCAAAATAGCAGGGAATAAATATATGGAAGAGGCAGTAACCCGTGCTGCAGAAATCACGTATGACAAGCAAGATTACCTGTCTTCCCTCGCTTATTTTACTCAGCTTGACGAAGTGGCACACGACACGGAAACGAAGAACGTGGCACGCCTCGGTGTGTTGCGGTGTAGCTATTTTCTCAATGATCACGCCAAGACGATCGCCGTTGCTGAAGAAATCATGGATGACCCCAGTGCCTCCGACGACACCAAGGAGGAAGCTCGCTATGACCGTGCCAAAGCCTACTTCGCGCAAGGATATGTCGAGCAGGCATTGTCTGACTTCCAAGCAATAGCCGAAAACACCCGCACACCAAACGGAGCTGAAGCCAAATACCTCATCGCGGAAATTCATTTCAACAACAAAAATCTCGATGAAGCAGAAGCAACCATTACCGATTTCGCACGGAAAAACACCCCTTATCAGTATTGGTTGGCTAAAAGTTTCGTGCTGTTAGCAGACATTTACGTGGCGCGTGGTGATGATTTCCAAGCCAAACAATACCTGCTCAGTCTGCAAAAGAACTACACAGCCGATGATGACATACAACCGATGATAACAGAGCGTATGGAATCCATTGGGCAACGGGAACAGCAAAACATCATCAACTAAACGGCTCAACACAGAAAAACGGACAGAGCCCTCGTTTCTCCATCTACATTTCCTCATTATGAAAGGTATCTTTGTCACACTCTTCTTTGCTGCCGGTGCCTTCACCCTCGCTGCCCAGACGGCAGGGACAGACAGTGTCATCAACCACCACGTCACTATCGAGCGAGAATATCGCCCGGAGATACCGGATGCCGAGAAAATCAACATGCAGCCTCTTCTCACGGAACCAACCGTGACCCGCATCACCCCTCTTTACACGACCGATTTCAGCAAACCGCTTGACGTGGGGAAGAACATCCACTATCTGCCTGCAGCCGGACTCACCTACCAGCCGCCGCTCAATAAAGAGGGCTTCGCGCGCGTCGGCGTCGGCACCGGATTCAACTCGTTAGCCGATTTCGCCTACCCCTTGCTGAAAAAATCGGACACGCAGCTTGACTTTCTGGTCAATCATTACGGATTGTTTAATCAAAAAGCGCATTCTACCACGCAAAGTGCGTTGGCCTTTTCCAAGAATCTTCAAAAGGCGGATCTCTATGCCGGCATCATTGGCGACCATGAATTTTATCGTTATTACGGCAATTTGCACGACATCAACCACACCGTTGTCAGCCGTGACGAACTGACTGCGCTTTATCCCGACCTCACATCACTTCCTGATCGCAACACCCTGTGGCGCATGAATGCGCATGCAGGATTACGCAGCACCGGCACTTCACAGTCTGTGAATGCGACACGTTATGCCGTGCAAATGGATTACGGTTTGTTTCACTCGCGTGCCGGAGTCAGCGAACACGAAGTCACAGCAAAAGCCAATTTCGATGCCGAAGTAGCCGGCAACCGCTTGGGCATAGACGTGCTCTCACAAAACATTTTCTACAAATCGACCCTGCTGTCGGCAGACTTCAACAACCGCTTTTTGGTAGGATTGACCCCCTATTACTCTTTCGAGCAGGATGCATTTGACCTGCGGATAGGGTTTTCCGCCACGTTTGCCTTCCTGCCTGCCTTGAAATTCGCTCCGGCTCCCGACATCCGTTTCGACTGGCGGGCCGTGCCACAATGGTTTGACCTGTACGCCGGATTAGGAGGAGGCTATAACCCCAATACCCTCACACAGTTGTACAGGGAAAACTGCTATATCGACCCGTTGACGCAAGTGGAAGGCACATACACACCACTCGATTTTTATGCCGGCTTCAAACTACGGCCTTTTGCCGGACTGTTGGTGGATGCCTTCTTCAATTACCAAGTTATCGATGACATGCACATGTTCATCAACCAGACCCTGTTTTCTGACACCACCGGACTTGCCTACTACGGCAATTTGTTTGATACCGAAACAGATGACGCCAATTTGTTGCGGCTTGGCGGGCGCATCAGCTATAGCTATCACGACTTGTTAAGCGTCCGATTCGGCTGGGCGTACAACCATTGGAGTCTGTCTAACAATCTTTACGCGTGGCACAAACCCACATGGGAGATTGCTTGCGACATCAACGCACGCATTTCCACAAGATTGTCAGCCTACGTTACTGCCGACTTTTCCGGCGGAAGGCGCGCATACTCCACCATCAAGTTGCCGGCGCAGGCCGATATTAATTTGGGCGTCTCCTACGCCTTCCTCGATTGGGTGTCGATATTCTTCAAAGTAAACAACTTAATAAACAGCAAATACGAACTGTTGACAGGCTATCAGGCACAAGGTTTCAATGTGATGGCCGGTGCCTCGTTCAATTTTTAAATAACTTTCCCTACGCTGCAAATCCTTTGAATTTGTTCCCCTGCTGCCCTTTGTTGACAGTCAGTGCGAGGCTTTGCAAGACGAGATGGAAAACGTATAAGATGACAAGAAACGAAGGAAGATTGCGGGGAGCTCGCCCGATATGAAAGAACGAAAAAGACGATAACTCCAAAAATCACTTTTAAACGAAGCTATCCATGCGCATGTTGATACAATACGACGGGGTCGACATCTGTCAGCAAGAACTTATCATCCTCAAAGACATCCATCTGCAAGTCCATAGCGGCGAATTTATTTTCCTGTTGGGAAAGGTGGGAAGCGGAAAAAGTTCACTGCTCAAGTCGTTTTACGGAGAGAGTGCCATCACGGCCGGGACGGCGCGTGTGTTCGACTACAACCTGCGCAAGATAAAACGAAGAGACGTTCCATATCTTCGACGCAAGTTCGGCATCGTGTTCCAGGACTTCCGGCTGCTGATTGACCGCACCGTCAACGATAACTTGAGATTTGTGCTCCGCGCCACGGGATGGAAAGACAAGGAGGCCATCCGTTCCCAAATAGAGAATGTGCTTCAGCAGGTGGGAATGGGCACCAAAGGCTACAAGATGCCTCACCAACTCTCAGGAGGCGAACAGCAGCGCATCGTCATCGCCCGCTCGTTGCTCAACTCGCCCGAAATCATCCTCGCCGATGAACCCACCGGCAACCTCGACCCCGAAAC
>CAYPFZ010000009.1:4597-28647 GCA_964410225.1 uncultured Paludibacter sp. | reverse complement strand
AGCCCATGATTGAAACAAATTCCCCACGGTCTATACTGAGGTCTATTCCTTTCAGCACATGCAAAGGTTGGCCGTTATTATAGGTCTTATTGACCCCTCGTACTTCAATCAGCATTTTTCAATTATTGATCAGAAAATCTGTGCAAATATATACAAAAAATTCTTTCCCTTCTCTTTCTGTTTTTTTTTTTTTTTTTTATTCCATTACGTTTTTTCTATTCTGAGATTCGCTGTGTGAATGCTTTTTCCTTCGTGTTGTTTTTCGAATTCATTTCAAAAAGCACTTTAAAAAAGCAAGCAAAACAGCCTGCCGCTTTTTCGAGCTTGTACTCCTAAATCATTGATTATAATCTATTTTTATTTCTTTGTTTTCTCTCTTTTACTGCGTGCTTTTCCGTCGTGTGCTGCGTACTAACGAAAATTTTGCTACGTGCTTACGCGCCGCGAGCTGCGTACTAACCCGGCAAAATTTTCCAAAGCATCCGCCGGAAGAGCCTCTGCTATGCAATCCAAAAGCTACATCATGCACGAAGGTCGGATTTGTTGACAAGGAAGGAATTGACAGCACACGAGCCGACTTCCATATCAGGAAGTCGGCTCGTGTGCCTTACAATGACTTGCAGGATGAATTGGCCCGGCAGGCGGCACGAGGATTTATCTGTCCTCCTTGCCGGTACAGCCCCAATGTATAGCCTTACGCATCCTCTTTTTTTGTCGGTTTTTGCTTTTTTCTTGCTCGAAGTTTTTTTATTTCTTTTTCAAGTGCTTCAATTTCCTTTTCTTGGTTGTTGATGGTCTTGAGCAGCGCGTTCAGCTCTTCGTTTTCTATGCTGGTGGGATATTGTGCGTCTACTCTTTCAAGGAAATCGGCGAGTACGTTCATGTAGTTGATAAATGCGTCGTATGACGAGTCGTAGTGACTCCCGAAAGCATCTTTGTGGCTCATGTAGCGGAAATGGTCGGTGGACTGCAGCAGCAACCAGTCGTGTAGCAAGGGCTTGTCGGTGACCATGTTCACCCGTTCAGTCACGGCGTAAAGTTTGTTTAAAGCCTCTTGTTGCAGGTCGTTGCCGGTCCAGCAACTCAGGTTTTTTTCTCCTCCCGACCAACTGATGGGGTGGGTTACCGAAAGGGTGCCTGACACTTCTTCGGTCTTGGTTATTTCCGATGGCAAAACGAAGTTGATTCCCCGCTCCATGGCGTGGTAGGGAAATGCTCTCATGAAGTCGAAAATGCCGGTTTCTTGTTGTTGGAAAACTCCGAATGCTTCATAACCCATCCAGATGTTAATGATTTTTTCGCTTTCGGGCAGGTTGGCTAACCAGTCGGCATATTTGTCAGCAGTCAGAGGGTATTCGCTCCATGTCGGGTCGGAGAAACGGAACGAGATGTCGTTGCTGAACTTCAGGTTGCGCACCAACAGTTTTAGTTTTGGCAGTTGCGGGTGGGCGTAGACATAGTTAGGTCTTTTCCATCCCAAGATGTGACGGGCTTCGTCTATCAGCATGGTTTTATACCCCATCTTGTATGCCGCCTCGCCTATTTCGTCGGAGTAGATAAGTTCGGCATTGCGGAGGGCGGTGGGTCGCCTGCCGAAGAGACTTTCCGTTTTTTCGGCATGCATCTTTACTTGCCGCATGAATTCGTCCGTATCATAAACAGAAGCCAGCGAATGGGCGTAAGGTTCTGCCAAAAACTCCACCATGCCGGTTCGTGCCAAGCCTTTGAAGCTGTCGATGACTTCCGGTGCATATTGCTCCAGCTGTTCGAGAGCCACTCCCGAGATAGAGAAAGCGCAGCGAAAATGGCCGTTGGAATGGTGGATGATTTCGTTCAGAACGGCATTTGACGGCAAATATGATTTTTCGGCCAACGTCCTGATATTTTCCTCCACGTGAAAGTCGTCGTAATAATAGTGGTCTTGACCAATATCGAAAAAACGATAGGGTTTCAGGCGGTATGGCTGATGGATTTGGAAGTAGAAGCAGATGTTTTTCATGTCTTTGTTGCAAGGGTTTGTTGTCTGATTCTTGATTCAGTTTTTGTTGGCTACGACTTGATTGTAGATGCGGCGCACTTTCATCCCGGCGTCATACCACTTGATGTTGTTCACTTGGTCTTGTCCCAATTCGCGCAAACTCTTGTACATGGCCGGAATTTTCACAATGGAGTAGATGGCATCGGCCATGGCATCGATGTCCCAATAATCTATTTTGATGGCGTGAGTGAGTATCTCCGCACATCCCGACTGCTTTGAGATGATGGTGGGTGTCCCCACTTGCATGGCCTCAAGCGGCGAGATTCCGAACGGTTCGGAGACGGAAGGCATGACGTACACATCGCTGTCGGCGAGCATTTGGTAGACTTGACGGCCTTTCAAGAAGCCGGTAAAATGAAAACGATCAGCGATGTTTCGTTGGGCCACCAAGTTGACAATCTCGTTCATCATGTCACCATTTCCGGCCATCACAAAGCGCACGTTTTTCGTTTTCTGCAGCACACGGTGAGCCGCTTCCACAAAGTATTCCGGTCCTTTCTGCATGGTGATGCGCCCCAAGAAGGCAACTATTTTATCTTTTCGTGGGGTCTTGACGAACGTTTCCACGTCGGGAATGGGTTCCACGGCGTTATGCACGGTGGTCACTTTAGCCGGGTTTTGGTGGTATTTCTCGATAATAATCTCCCGGGTCAGGTTACTTACGGCGATAATGTGGTCGGCGGCATCCATGCCTTTCCTTTCAATGTCGTACACTGTAGGGTTTACTTGCCCCCGGCTTCGGTCGAAATCGGTGGCATGGACGTGCACCACCAGGGGCTTTCCACTTATCTGTTTGGCGAAAACGCCGGCAGGATAGGTGAGCCAGTCGTGCGAATGTATCACATCAAAATCGTAGCAATGAGCCAGAACGCCGGCTACTGCTTCGTAGTTGGAGATTTCCTCCAGCAGGTTTTCAGGGTAGCATCCGGAGAAGTTCACACAGCCTAAGTCGTCGGTGGTGATGCGTCTGAAGTCGTATCTTATGCTGTCACGCAGCCGGTAGTACTCATCGGCGGTGAGGAAGCTGCCCGCGCGTTGCTCGATGTGATGCCTGTCGCCGGCCTCTTTCCAGACGATGGGAACGAAGCATGCACCTATGATTTTCAGAAAACTCCGGTCTTCATCGCCGTGGGTTTTAGGCACAACGAAGGTTATCTCCATATCGGTTTGTTGCGCCATTCCCCTGGTCAAGCCGTAGCTTGCTGTCCCCAAACCGCCCAGAATGTGAGGAGGAAATTCCCAACCGAACATCAGTGTTTTCATCGTTCTTGCTTTTCGGTCGCCCCCAAGATATGCATAATCCTCAACATTTCCGCAACGTTCATGGCAAAAGACACCGCACCATGCCCCCTGAAAGGCGGGTTGCCGTCGTAGAGTTCTGAGAGCGTTCCCACGCAGAGCTCGCTGATTTCGCTCTCCATGCCGCCGACGAAGCGCTCGACAAATGACCTGCCGCTGCGCCGGTACAGCTTTAGATATGCCTCAACGTAGGCGCCCATCAGCCAGGTCCATACGGGCCCGTTGTGCCGATTGTGAGTTGCTCCGGGGTCTTTTGCGAGGTAAAACGGACGATAAGCTCCGCTCTTGGGGCTCAGAGTCCGAAGGCCTTTCGGGGTGAGTAGTTCGCGCGTCGTGATGTCGAGCACGGCTTTCTGCTGCGCCTTGCTCAGCGGCGAGTGAGGCAAACCTACCGCAAAAATCATGTTTGGCCGCACTTCTCGGTCGCGCATGCTGCCGTTGACATAATCGAAAAGATAGCTGCCGTTCCAAAAAGTCTGCGCGAAAGCCTCCCGCGTGGTCTGCGCCCGGTAGTCGAAAAGTCGGCTGCCTGTCGGGTCGTTCAGCGCACTACTGAGTTCCGATGCAAAGCACAAGGCGTTATACCACAACGCATTTATCTCTACCACATACCCGCAGCGCGGGGTCACGGGCTGCGCATCTTTCACGTCATTCATCCACGTGTTGGGCACCCGGTCGCCGTCGGTGTAGAGCAGGCCGTTGCTGTGAAAAAAGAGACTCGGATGGCGGTTTTGGAGTATATACTCGACGATTTCCAGCACGATGCCGCCGTATTTCTCCGCCGCCTGAGCCAACGATTCATACTCGGCATACTGTTGAATGGCCCGCACGAACCAGAGAAAAACGTCGTTTTCATCGAGGTTTTTGAGCGGAGGCTCGCAGCGTCCGTGGCGCATGAAGCCTTCAATATGCCCGCAAGCCGTAGCGGCAATTTGATGAAAAGCCCCGGGGTTTCCGGCAAAAAGCGTGCAGCCGGCGAGCGAAACGAACGCATCACGTGCACGCACCTGACCGCAGGGATGGCCGGAGAGCAGATACAGCTTCGCGCCCTGTCGATAGAGAAACTGACCCGCGGCGCGCCGTAAACACGAGTGCATGTCGCCACAGAAAACCCCCGCCTGCTGCTCGTCATCCCACAACTTTTTCAGCTTCGGCGGCGACGAAGCTGCCACAGAAGCCGCAAAGACAATGCTCTCTCCCTGCCTGATTGCCACCTCGAAACAGCCCGGAACCAGCTGATCTTCCGGCCCGTCGCTGCGCTGCGTGTGCTCGGTGTGATACTCGATTTGCCGCCACCAGACAGGCTCGTGATGATACTTCACACGTTTGGAAAACTGCATGTACAGCTCGGGAAAGCCCTCGTACAAACGCATCTTCAGCCCGCCGGGCACGGTGTGATACGACACATCGACGGCAGAATTTTCGCGCGTGAGCGCATCTTGCGGCCGGAAGGCGAGGAACGGCCGCAGCCGAAGCACGGTCGGCGAGTGCGCCTCGTGCAGGGTATAGCGCAGCATCACACGCGGCTCGCGCGCCGAAAGCAGCCACTCTTTGACCAAAATCACCCCGCCGACGCGGTAAATGCAGCGCGCAACCGAGTCGAGCTCAAACCGTCGGATGTAGCGGTGGCCGCTCGGAAAGTACACGCCCGGAGCGTAGCGCTGCACCCCGAGCCGGAAAGAAACGCCGTGTTGGATCACCTCCTCCTGCACCGAAGCAAGCAGCAAATGAGGCACATACCCGAAGGCTTCAACGGGCAAGCTCAGAAGTCCGTGCGTGCGTCGCGCGTTGCAGCCGATCAGAGTCACAGCACAAGTTGCCCCCGAATTGTTACTGAAAATCAACTCTTTCTCCAAAGAAAGCTCTAAGTTGCTCAGCAGCGGGCGGTCGAATATCAAGCGGTTCATGGTGTCAGGCAAGGTATGATTCGGTTCGGTTGCGGGCGGTTTTGTGTAGGATGCCGCCCTCGATGGCGAAGATAAGCAATTTGTTTTGAATATGAAACACCGCAGCGTCGATTTTTGCATTCCGCGGTTTGCGGGCGGTTTGTATATATATATACAAATGAACGCGCGCACGCGCGCGCGCGCGTGCGAGGAGAAACCGGGCGGATGCACACGTCGCCTGCCGCGACGGCCGCCCTGCTGTTCGACAATCCCTCACCTGCCACCGACCCAAGGCCGCCGGCCGGAGGAGGCTTTTCTGCTTTAGGTTTCTTAACTCGATACGAACTGCCTTTAACCATGCTACTTTGCTTCGGAGAAAAAGCTACTGAGCTTTTGCCCAAAAACTGCTGAGCTTTTTCAAAAAACTGCTGAGCTTTTCGGCAAAAACTACGGAGCTTTTCGGCCGGTGCTACGGAGCTTTCCTGGAAAGAGTATACAGCTCTTACAGTCAATGTATTATCAAATGGAGCGAAAGTAGGCCGTCTTTCTCCCGAAAAGCGCGCGGAAGGCATATCATTTAACCTAAGAAATGTTACGAAAACAACCCGCCCGGAGGGTAGAAAATGCGGAGGAGGGAGAAAAAATATGCCGAATGTTTGTTGTATTCCAAAAAAGTTTTACATTTGCAACACGAAAGCATCTGCGTAAAAACATCTGATGAAGCGCCTGGTTTTTCTTCTGTTTCTGCCCTGTTTCTGCTGCGTGTCGGCGGCCGATTTGCTCGATGAAATCGTGGAAAATACCTATCGTCCGCAGGGTTTGCCCTTATATGAGTTCGCGGGCGACGGCACGACCTGCGTCGTTCGAGCCGACTCGGCGACCCTCGTGCGCCGTGATTTTGTCACGGGAGTACTTGTCGATACGCTCGTTTGCCTGCACAAAATGCCCGAATGCCCGATTAAATCCATCGAAGGATTCCGCATAAGTCCCGATGAAAGAACGGTTTTGCTGTGGACAAACTCGCGGCCGCGCTACCGAAGGTCCTTCACCGCCGACTATTTTATATATGACATTCGGCGCGGAAAGATAGAGCCACTGTCACAACATGGCGGGGAGATTGAGCTGGCGGACTACGCACCAAACGGTCGGTATGTTGCGTTCGTCCGGGCCGGAAACATCTTTCTGAAGAGGCTGGACTACGGCACGGAGCTGGCCGTCACAAAGGACGGGGAGCCCGGAAAGTGCCTGAACGGCGTGGCAGATTGGGCGTACGAAGAGGAGTTTGTTCGGGTGAAATATTTCGAATGGAGCGCAGACAGCAAGAAGATTGCTTACGTGAAATTCGACGAAAGTGCCGTACCGACCTACACGTTTCCGCTGTACAATGCGCCGTTTTCATCGGACAATCCGGCCGTTTACACCGGGCAATTTGCCTACAAATACCCGAAGACCGGGCAGAAGAATTCGAAGGTCAGCGTGCACGTCTACGATGATAACCATGCGGTTACCCGTGAGCTTACGCCCGGAAACACGGCGGAAGATTTCTACATTCCGCGCATCTGCTGGACGGCCGACGCCGAGCAACTGGCCGTTTTCCGCCTTGACCGGCGGCAGAAGCAGCTGGAGCTTTACTCGGTAAACTGCCGTTCGACGGTGGCCACACTGACCTTGACGCAGAGCGACGAACGGTATGTCGACTACCAGATCTGCGATGAGATTTATTTTTTCAGCGATGGAAAGCACTTCATCCTGCCGAGCGAGCGCGACGGCG
Organism: uncultured Paludibacter sp.; assembly: GCA_964410225.1. Taxonomy (GTDB): domain Bacteria; phylum Bacteroidota; class Bacteroidia; order Bacteroidales; family Paludibacteraceae; genus QVMH01. The sequence goes on along the minus strand of CAYPFZ010000009.1, from coordinate 21,653 downwards.
CACGGCATCTTTACCTGCATCGCATCAATGGTTTGGTGGAAAAACAGCTGACCTCCGGGGCGTGGGACGTGACAAAATTCTACGGTTATGACGAGAAAACCGGCACGCTCTACTATCAATCGGCGGAGGTTTCGCCTTTGGAGCGCCACGTTTATGCCCTCGACCGCCGCGGGAAGAAGCGGCAAATCACGCAGACGGCGGGCACTCATCGCGCCCGTTTCAACCCGCAAATGACTCATTTTGTGCTGCGTTCGTCGTCGGTTGATACGCCCGACCGCTACGTGTTGATGTCGGCAAAAGGGCGCGAGCTGCGCACGCTGCGCGACAACTCTGCGCTGAAAGATAAGGCGCGGTCGGCACAATTGCCCCGGAAAGAGTTCATCAGCGTGCCCGGCGCTGCGGGCGACGAGCTCAACGCGTGGGTAGTAAAACCGGCCAACTTCAGCGCCGACAGCCTCTATCCTCTTCTGATTGTGCAGTATAACGGCCCTGCTTCGCAGCAGGTTCTCAACAGCTGGAGCATCGGTTGGGAGTACTATCTGGCCGAAAACGGCTATGTTGTCGCCTCGGTTGATACGCGCGGCACGGGCGCTCGCGGTGAGGATTTCCGCAAATGCACCTCGGGACAGCTGGGCATTCTCGAGACCGCCGACGTGATTGCCGCGGCACGACACCTGGCAAAACAGCCGGGCATCGACCCCGAACGCCTCGGCATTTGGGGCTGGAGCTACGGAGGATACATCACGTTGATGGCCATGAGCGATGCGGAAAGTCCTTTCCGTGTGGGCATTGCCATCGCACCGGTGACCGACTGGCTGCTGTATAACAGCATCTATACCGAGCGGTTTATGGGTCTTCCGCAAGAACATCCGGCGGCATACGAGGCCTCCTCTGCCTTGCGTCGTGCCACAGATCTGAAAGGAAAACTACTCATCGTCCACTCCACTGCCGACGACAATGTGCACCTGCAGAATACGTCTTTATACGTAGAACGCTTGGTAGAAAGCGGCAAACAGTTCCGCATGCAGGTCTACACCGATAAGAACCACAGCATCCTGGGCACGGCAGCACGCAAGCATCTTTACACCTGTAAATCCGAATTTTTATTCGAGAACCTTTAATGGTTATATATATCTTGACAGATGTGGCTACGCATCTCCGGGCTCGGGAGTGCGTAGCCTTTTTTTCGTGGCCGCGCAGCTTTTCGGCGAAAACCGCGATGAAAAGGGAAAAAATCTGTCGTGCGACGTACTAAATCCTATTATATATGGTTATTTAAGATACGCGACTTTTACTCTATGAATGCCGACCACATCATCCCTTTGAGCAGTCTGACGATCCGTGAGCTCTTCAGCCGCACGTTGCAAACCTACGGTCACCGGCCCTCAATCTGCTTTGTGGGCGAGACGCCGATAAGCTACAAAGAGCTTGGTGAACAGGTGGAACGGGTCGCCTGCACGTTGCTTTCCGCCGGTTTGCAGCCGGGCGACAGGGTGGCCATTGCGGGGCACAACATGCCGCAGTGGGTAGTAACTTACCTGGCGGTGACGACCTGCGGGCTGGTTGCCGTGCCGCTTTTGCCCGATTTCAGCGCGGAGGAGATGCAAAACATCGTCACTCACGCGGGCGTCCGAGCCGTCTTTGTGAGCCAACGCCTCCTTCCGAAGCTCTCGTTGGAGCGCATCGAGGGGCTCAAAGCCGCCTTTGTGATGGACACTTTCAGCCCGCTTTTGCCCGCCGAGCTGCCCTCTGCCGGGCCGCCTGCTACGCGCTACCGGGTGCAAGAGAGCGATTTGGCCGCCCTGATTTACACCTCCGGCACCACCGGAACTCCCAAGGGCGTGATGCTGACGCACCGGGCTATTGCCTTCGTGGTGAGCCGTTCGCGCGCCTTTCAAGCCGTCACTTCGGAAGATGTCTTCCTATCGTTCCTCCCGCTGGCGCATACCTACGAGAACAGTCTCGGGATGCTTTTGCCCATCAGCTGCGGTGCATCGATATATTATCTGCAGAAGCCTCCGACTGCATCGACCTTACTTCCTGCCCTCAAACAGCTGAGACCCACCACCATGCTCTCCGTACCTCTCATCATGGAGAAGCTCTACAAATCGCGGGTTACCGCTACGCTTTCGCGCCGGAAGCTGCTGGGTTGGCTGTATAAAGTCCCGCTGTTCCGCCGCCTTTTCCACCGTGCCGTCGGTCGGCGGCTGCGCGCTGCCTTCGGCGGTCGACTGAAGTTTTTCGGCATTGGCGGGGCAAAAATCGACCCGAAAGTGGAGCGTTTTCTCCTCGAAGCCTCGTTCCCCTACGCCATAGGCTACGGTATGACGGAGGCCGCGCCGCTCATCGCCGGGGCAGCTGTCGGGAAGACTCGGGTCGAATCGACGGGAGAGGCGCTGCCGGGAGTGAGCATCAAAATCAACGAACCTGACCGCAACGGGGTGGGGGAGATATGGGTAAAAGGCCCGAATCTGATGAACGGTTACTACCGGAACAGCCGGGCAACCGAGCAAGTGCTCACCTCCGACGGCTGGCTGCGTACGGGCGACCTGGGGCAAATCAAACGGGGATACCTATATATTAAAGGAAGAAGCAAGACAACAATACTTGGGCCCGGAGGGGAAAACATCTATCCTGAGGACATCGAGCAGCTGATAAACAGCTACGACTTCATCACAGAATCGCTCGTGATAGAGGAGGGCAATTCGCTCATTGCCAAGGTGCTTCTGAACATGGAGAAGGCAGCGGAGAGTCTGGAGCACTTCAGAGAAGCGGTCAAAGAACGGCAGCATCGCCTCAAAGAGTGGGAAGCTCAGATGGAAACATGGAAGAGCAATTACCTGAAAGAACTGAACCGACGGCTGAACAAGTACTCGCAAATCAAACGAATCGACCTGATGGACGAGCCTTTTGAACGTACGCCTTCGCAGAAAATCAAACGGTTTCTTTACACAAAACAGACGGACGACAAGAAAAAAGACGACGAGCGTTAGACCTCTTGCCGCTTTCCGACAGAGGAAAAGCCGCCCGGTTTGCCGGAGAAAACTCCGCTGCCGGGCGGCTTTTTTTGCTTTGCAGCAGGCTGAAAGCCAATCATCTGCGGGCGGCGAGGTGACGTGTTCGGTAGCGGATGCCGAGCAGTATCGCCGCCAGAGACAGGCCGAAAATGAACCCGATCCACAGACCTCCGGGGCCCATTCCGCAGACAAATCCGAGAAAATATCCTATGGGAAGGTTCACAAGCAGGTAGGCAACGAAGGCAATCCACATGACCGTCCTGACATCTTGTAGGCCGCGCAAGACCCCGACCAGCGTAGTTTGCAAGCCGTCAGACACCTGAAATGCAGCCACATATATCATCAATCCGGCCGCGACCTGCGCAGCTTGCGCGTCGGTGGTGAAGAGCGCGGCGATCGTTTCCCGGAAGCTCAAAAGCAAAATCACCGTCAGGACGTTCCAAACCAAGCTCAGGTGCACGGCCGCCGCCGCCGAGCGCCTGACCCCGAGCACGTCACCTCGGCCGTAAGCGTGGCTCACCTTTATGGTCACAGCCGTGCCCAAACCGGTCAAAACCATGAAAGCAAAATTCGAGACCACCGTAGCAATCTGATTACCCGCCAGTTCAATCGTCCCAAACCATCCCATCATGATGCCGCTAAGCGCGAAAGCTGCGCCCTCCATACACATCTGCAACGCGATGGGTACTCCCATGCGAACGAGTCGGCGCACCGTTGCGAAGCTGAAATAACTGCGCTTGAAGTCAGCCACATACGCCTTCATTTGAGGCAAAAGACACACGGCACCCCATGCCATTGCTGCCATCAAAAGGCGCGAAAGGAACGTGGCAAGCCCGGCGCCGCTGACCTCCATCGGGGCAAAACCTAACTTGCCGTAGATGAAAACCCAGTTACCCACCACGTTGAAGATATTGGCCACCGCCACGATTACTAAGTTCCATTTGGTCACACCGAGCCCTTCCATGAACTGGCGGCAGCCGCAAAAAAACATGTAAGGAGCTGTCGACCAGACGAGAAACCGGTAATAAGGTATAGCTGTTTGTACGACCTCTTGCGGCTGTCCGAGCTGAAAAAGTAGCGGCGTGCTGAGCTCGAGCAGAGCGGAAACTACCAGTCCGACAGTCGGATAGAGCGCGAGTGCGTTCTGAAAACAGCCGACCGCCGCCTGCTTTTCTCCCGAGCCGTGATGCATTCCCACCAAAGGAGTCAGTCCGACAGTTAGCCCCGTCAGCAAGATAAATGCGATGAAATAGACACTTCCTGCGAAAGAAACGGCCGCAAGCGAGAGCGCTCCCAGCCTGCCAACCATTATGTTATCGGCCAGTTGCACGACGGCAACGCCCACTTGCGAGAGCATTACCGGGGCGGCAAGCACCAAGGTTTGGGCGTAATGCTCGCGATAAACGGAGAAGGTTGTGCGTTTTTTTGTGGGTGTAGTTCTCATAGATTTTATTAATAAATAGGCGGCAAAAGTACAAAAAGTTGTTACATCTCGCGTCGATGCTCAGCAGCTTTTTTCGGGCGCTGCGGAGCGTTGAAAAAAAAGCTGCTGAGCTTTCGCCAAAAAGCTCCGTAGTTTTTGCCCAAAAACTGCTGAGCTTTTTCAAAAAACTGCTGAGCTTTTTCCGCAAAGCTGCTGAGCTTTTTCGCCGGTGCTGCGGAAGAGGGTCTGCAAAGGTAGTCAGAATGGTCGAAAAACCCCGATGAAATCGGGGAAAAATGTGCTCGGCTACGGGTGTTGCGACCCTCGGTTTTCACCCCCGACCTACTGTCAGGCTTCGGCAGCGTTGAGCAGCGGAAAATTCGGTTGTACGTGCCCTTCGGAAAGGTTAAAATATGTAGAGAATCAAAAGCCTTCTACCGCCCCGCGAATCAGTACTTAGATGCGGCAAAAAAGAGCGCGGCGCGGCGACAATCGCTGCCCTGCGACGCCTCGATTGCCGCCGACCACCCGACAAAATCGATGGGGGAAGCGACGTGAAAATCAACGTGATGTGGAGAAAAGAAATGCCTGCCGCCGGGCAAAAGGGACGGGCAACCCCGTGGGTTGCCCGTCTGCTTTGTTTTTAAAGTTGCTCTCTCCGCCGGCCGCGCGAAGGCATGATTTCGTCATTTGAACCGCACGCAAAGTTGGCAAAAAGCTCTCCATACGAGCGGTTGCCGCGGTTTTTGTTGATTTTTCTTGCTCTGGAAATCATTCGTCGCACGGCGCAGATGTGTCAGTAGCTGCTCTCCGTTGATTGATATCCTTGAGGAAATTGGCGTCGTCGCATATCTTTTGATAGGCAATTTCCGCCGCTTTCTTTTGTGATTCTTTCTTGCTGTTGCCTGAAGCCTCACTGACTATGTGCCCGTTTATCTTCAAACGAGTGTAGAAAGTGTGAGTGTCGTTTTGCACTGTTTCTTTCAACAGGATAAACTCCGGCTCCAAATGCCGCTTGTGACACCATTCAAGCAGTTTCGACTTGAAGTTATCTTCCTTCTCTATCAGGTCGTTCCAGTCGAGGGAATGGCAGAACAGTCTTTCTTCGACGAATGCCTTGCATTTCCTATAGCCGAGGTCTACGTAAATAGCACCGAAAAGAGCTTCCAACGTGTTACCGTATATGTTTCGGTTAGCGTGTTTGTTTACGTATTTTGAAGCGACAACAGCCTTATCCAAACCGATTTCCCGGGCTATTTGGTTCAGCGATTCGCGGCTCACGATTTTGGAACGCAGGCTGGTCAGAAAGCCTTCCCGCTCGTTGGGAAAACGCTCGTACAGTATGTCCGCAATGACCGAATTGAGCACGGCATCTCCCAAAAACTCCAACCGCTCGTTGCACAGGTTGCGCCCGTCTGCGGTGTGGATGGGCATGGATTTGTGATGCAAAGCGAGTTCGTAAATCCTTATGTCATCGGGGTAGAAACCGAGCATACGGTGGAAAAACAGATAAGGCTCCTTTTTCGCATTGAAAAGAAGCCTTATTTTCCTGATAATAAACCTGAACACGCTCTTTCTTCGTTTCAGCCCGGTCACTGCCTTCGTTATTTTACGAACTTCTTGAAAATGGCGGTCGCGTTATGCCCGCCAAACCCGAACGTGTTCGACAAAGTAGCATTGACAGTTCTCTTCTGCGCTTTGTTGAACGTGAAGTTCAGATTGTAATCGATTTCCGGATCATCGTCTCCTTCTGCGTGGTTGATGGTGGGAGGAACGATGTCTTCGGCGATAGATAACACAGAAAATATGGCCTCAACAGCACCGGCGGCTCCCAACAGGTGGCCGGTCATCGACTTTGTGGAACTGATATTGAGTTTGTAGGCATGGTCGCCGAATACGTCTTGAATGGCTTTCACCTCCGAAATATCACCAACGGGGGTCGATGTCCCGTGCACATTGATGTGGTCAATATCTTCGGGTGTCATACCGGCGTCCTTCAAGGCGCGGCGCATGGCCAATACGGCTCCGAGCCCATCGGGGTGCGAAGCGGTCATGTGATGGGCATCTGCCGAAAGCCCGCCTCCGACGAATTCGCAATAGATTCTCGCACCTCTTGCGAGGGCATGCTCCAACTCTTCCAGCACGAGGCAACCGCCGCCTTCGCCTATCACGAAGCCATCGCGGCTTTTGCTGAACGGACGTGAAGCGCGTTCCATCTCGTCGTTGCGTGTCGACAAGGCCGTCATGGCATTGAAGCCGCCCACACCGGCAGGCGTGATGGCTGCTTCCGAGCCGCCGGCCAACATCATGCAGGCCTGGCTGAGGCGAATGCAGTTGTAGGCATCTATCAAGGCATTGTTCGACGATGCACAAGCCGAGGTGGTCGAATAGTTGGGACCGCGGAAACCATACATGATGGAAATCTGCCCGGCAGCCATGTCCGCAATCATCTTCGGAATGAAGAAAGGATTGAATTTGGGGCCTTTATCTTGGTTGGCGTAGTAATACCCCACTTCTTGTTCGAAGGTGAGTATCCCGCCGATACCGGCGGCCATGATGACCCCTATCTCATCCTTGTTGGCGGCTTCCAAGTCGATGCCGCAGTCGTTAATGGCCTCTTTGGCGGCAACCAAAGCGTATTGGGTATAAATGTCCAACTTGCGTGCTTCCTTCCTGTCGAAATGTTGCGACGGATCGAAGTTTTTCACCTCGCAAGCAAATTGGGTTTTGAATTTGGAAGCGTCGAAATGTGTAATAGGGCGAGCCGCGCTTACCCCATTGACAATGCCATTCCACGTGTCGGGAACGTTATTGCCCAACGGGGTAACCGCGCCTAAACCCGTTATTACTACTCTCTTTAATTCCATAAATAATTTTGGATAAAGACCAAAAAATTATTTCCGCAAGGATTCGATGCGTTCGATGGCGTCGCCTACGGTTGAAATCTTTTCGGCTTCTTCGTCAGGAATGGAAATGCCGAATTCTTTCTCAAATTCCATGATTAATTCGACGGTATCCAACGAATCGGCTCCTAAATCGTTCGTAAAACTGGCGGTGGAGGTTACTTCAGATTCTTCAACACCCAGTTTGTCTACGATAATCGCTTTCACTTTATCTGCAACTTCTGACATAACTTTGTTTTTTAGGTTTGTAAATAAAGTCGTTTTTTTATTTCGCGGTGCAAAGGAATGATTTTTTTTTGATTTAACCTCACAAAACGGCAAAAAAAACGTTCAAACCTGCACAAAAACATTTTTCTTGTGCGATTTTTAGGGGATAATCTGATGAACAGACGGCTTTTTGGCCTGTTTGATTTTTGCCGGACGAACGTATATATGGGAGGCTTCTGCTGCGTGCTTACGAAAATTTCGCCGCGTAAGTACGCAGCTCTCACTCCCCACTTACGTAGCGTAAGCTACGTAAGCACGCAGCAGAAGAGGGGTCAAAAAAGAAGAAAAGGCAAATTCTCTGCTTTGACACCGGGTCGGGTCATTGAACAAACGACCCGATAAAACCGAGGGGAACGCCCTACCTTGGTTTTCTTTTTTCCTTATGTTCGTCTTTCTTCTCCGTTTTTGCCGGATGTGCCTTCACCGTGTAGCCCAACTTCTTGATGGAGTTTCTCAGCTTGTCGGGCGACGTTTTGTCGGGCTGGTACTCTATGTGAACCGTTTTTTGCGGCAAGTCTACCCTGACATTGGTCACTCCTTTTTCAAAAGCGAGATGCTCCTCGATGCGTTGTTGGCATCTTCCGCAGCTCATGGACACCAAAAACGTCACGCTTTCCTTTGGCTTCTTGTGTTCTTTCGGCCTTGCTTCCAAAGTGCCGACCGACAGCCCCAACATGAGCAAAGCTGTCAATACGATTGATTTTGTTTTCATCTTTTCGGATATTTGTTTGAAGTGGTCATGATTTCGGGATGTGGTAGCGGATGCCAGCATAGATTTTGTAGCCCGTGGTAGGCCCCCACACCATCGTGGCGTCGAACAGAGAACCGTATGGGTCGTCGGCAGCCACAACGGGGTTTTCCTGCCGAAAGTTGGTGAGGTTCTCGCCACCGGCGTAGACTTCCCAACGACGGAAGCGGCGGGTGATTTGTGCGCTCAGTTGGGTATACGAAGGGTAGCTGTCGTCCCAAAGCGGTTGTTCGGCATCGGGTGTGGGCATGCGCCCTCCGCCATTGAACTGGGCGGTGAGGTCAAACTGCCATTTCTTCAATCGGGTCTGATACGAAGCGGTCAGCAGAGCTTTGTACTTGTCGGTGAAGGGCTTTTGCAGTACCTTGCCGCCATAGGTACACCTTACGTCCATCCGGCGGTAAGCACCCAACACGCTGAAGCCGCGGAACAATTCGTAAGTGGCATCTATCTGGAAAACATGGGAGGTGGAAGAGCCGTCCAGGTTGTAGAAATAGATGCTGTGTGCGTCTTGCTCCATGTCAATGACGACTTGATTTTGGAAATCGGTGTAGAACCATTCGGCATTAATGAGCAGTTCTCGCTCCTTTATGGGGATGTGTAGCGAGGCACTTATCCCGTAATTCCACGCTTCTTCCCGGTTGAGGCTGTCGGCGATGTGCCAGGTGCGGCTGCCGGCCAGCAGGTAGCTGTTTTCCGGGAAAATGAATGTGGTGCGGTAGCCTTTTCCGGCTGAGGCACGCAGATCCAACCAAGTGGCAGGCCGGTATCTCAAATGTATTCTGGGCGTGAAAAACCCGCGATATAGGGAGCTGTAGTCTGCGCGTAAGCCCGCCATCAGAGTGAATTGCTCAACGGGAGTCCATGTGTATTCGGCATACGCTCCACCCACTTGTTCGCCTACATGCGTCCATTGAGGGCGGTAAAGCTCAATGACTCGACCTTGTTGTATGTAATTGTCCCAATTATAATTCAACCCTGCGGACAGTTGGTGTTGTGTGCCGAACTCCCTTTCGTAAAGCAGCGATGCGTAGATGTTCGTCTGGCGAACTCCGTAGTCTGTTTCCGCATAGCTCGATTGCAGGTTGTGATACGACCCCGACACGATGAGCGCCACGCTCTCGTTGCGATCGGGACGGAGGATGAATCCGTTTTTCGAAAAGGCTTCTATGCGTTTGTTGTCGTGAGAGATGGTATAGGGTGGATAGCTTTCGTTGCCGCGCAGGGTGTGTTCGGTCTGTCCGCCGGTTCTCTCGTCAGACAGCACTTTGACTCCCGACTGCGAAACGAATCTGTCGGTTTGGTAATGCCAGCGATTCATCAGGTTGAAAGACTGTATCAAGGGCATGTCCAAAAACGTATCGTTATTTTCGTCGTGTTGCGCAGTCTCGTTGCAATAATTTGCGAACAGTGCGGTAGAGAGCCTGTCGTTCAGCTCGACAGCACCCACGAGATTGCCCTCATATCGTCCGTCGTGGTTGGCAAAGACGTTGATCAACAGCGGATCGGTTATTTTGGGCTTCTTGTATTCCACATTGATTTGTCCGGTAATCGATTCATATCCGTTTTTCACCGAGGCCGCTCCCTTTGACACTTGTATGCTCTGCATCCACGAACCGGGGATGTAGTCTGTCCCGTAGACGGCGGCCACCCCGCGCAGATTGGGAAAGTTTTCCGTCAGCATCTGCACGTAAGTGCCCGCTAATCCGAGCAGCTGTATCTGTCTGGCTCCGCTTACTGCGTCGCTGTAGGTCACGTCGACCGAGGGATTGTTCACGAAGCTCTCCGAGAGGTTGCAGCAGGCGGCGCGGGTCAGTGCTTGCGAGGTCACGCTTTCCGTGTTCAGCACGCTCAGCCTGTTTCTGACAGTACCCATGCCACCTGCCGTTACCGTGACTTCTTGCAGCTCGGTGTCGGGTGTCATGACGAGTATCTGTACGTCGTCGGGGCGCTCCATGTCGTGCGTCAGAGATAGGAAACCCACGTAGTGGGCATGCAACCGGGTTACGTGTGCGGGTGTATGCAACTCGAAATAGCCATCGTCGTCGGTAACAGACGTGTGGTTGAGGCCGTCGTGTATGGTGACACCGGGCAGCGGAAGCCCCTCCCTGTCCAACACATACCCTTTCACGTGTCGGTCGGCAGCCCACAAATGAGTCAGGCTCATGCAAACGACGGCGGTTAAAAACAATCTCATCTATCCGCCTCCTTCATTTTGTATTCCGGGTGGCAAAGGTAGGGCAGACGCCCGGCTGTCCCTTTATATATTCATGGATACGATTTACATCCTGTCATATCTCGTCTATAGGCCTGAGTGCATGGTTCTTTATCTGCCTGAAACTTGTGGGCGACATGCCCGTCCGCGCTTTGAACTGAGCGCTGAGATGGGCTACGCTCGAGTAGTGCAGCCGATGAGCGATTTCGCTGACCGTCAGCTCGTCATAGACGAGAAGCTCTTTGACCAATTCTATCTTCTGTTCGAGGTAGTACTGCTCGATGTGGATGCCCTTCACCTCAGAAAACAGTTTGCTCAATGCGCTGTATTCTTTCCGGCATTTGTCTTGCAAATAGCCCGACAGATTCACCTTCCCTTGCAGGTCGGGCTCTCGCACATATTCGATGATACCCACGCGAATCTGCTCCAACAGGCACATTCGCCGGTCGTCAATCACCTCGAATCCATACGCTTGCAAGTCTTGCCGGAGAGTCTCTTTCTGCTTTGGAGTGGGAGGATGCGACAGGCCCACCACTCCCAACCGTACATCGAGCGGCTCGAGGCCGTGACGTTTGAACAGGTCGGTTACCATCATGATACACCTACGGCACACCATGTTCTTGATAAAGATGTGCTTCCCCTCCGCTTCTCTCATCGGCCGACGTTTTGACTGGCCAAAGATAGCATTTTTCCTTTGCAATCAGGCGGCCGAAACAACAATGGGAATACGGGGCGGCCGACAAAATATTCTGAAAATCGCAACATCAACATTTTTCCGAAAGGGAAAATTCTTTTCCGGAACGGTTCGTCTCACGTCAAAAGAAGAAAAAAGAAAGAGAAAAATTACCTTGTGTTTCAAGCCTTTTCAGCCCTTGCTGTCCTCTTTTCCGCTGCGCGCTGCGTGCTTACGCAGTTTTTGCTGCGTTAGTACGCATTTTTCGGCGGGTAAGTACGCAGCAAAAATTACGTAAGCATCCGCCGGAAGGGGGAGAACGAAGAGAAGAAAAACGGGGAACATGACGGACAAAACTGATGCTGTTCCGTTTTTTGTTCAGATTTCTTTTCCTTCTTACGTAAAGATTTCATACCTTTACGCCCGATTTTGTGCGATGGCCGTTCGGCAGCCGTTAGCTCGTCGTAACGATGTGCACCTGCAGTTCGTTTTCCCGCTTTTTTGGGGCGAGCGGGAGCTTGTCGGGCCTGTCAATCATAGCTTTAGTTGATGTATACATTCGGACATTTTAACCAAACAAAAGGTAATAAAAAATGAAACAGATTGTCTTTTTATCGTTCGTGGGGCTTATGTCTTTCTTTTTCTTGCCCCGCCTGTCAGGACAGATCTTAAGCTCGGGAGTCCACTACCGTTGCGACTTTGAAGACGCTACAGAGAATGAACAATGGAGAGTAGAGGGATACCACATCTGTAACTCATCTTGGACCATCGACAACTTTGATTCTCCCTGGTACATTGGTACTTCTGTGAACAACGGTGGTTCCCAGGGGCTTTACACCTCGAATGACTATGGGGTGACAAACTATGTCGGCAGCAATTCGTCCACCACTTATGCGACGCGCGTGCTCACCCTGCCGGCAGGCGACTACGAGCTTTCTCTCGACTGGAAGTCGGGCTCGTCCGGCAAGGCGAACGCTTTGTTTGTGGCGTGGGTGCCGTCGAGTGTGTCAATATGTAATATCCCCAACGCCAATAGCCGCCCGAGTACCGTCGAGAACTACTTCTTGGTGCCGCAGGGGGAAACTACCGACTCGCTTCGCTCTGCGACATGGCGGACTTCCGTGTTTTCCTTCACCTCCGACGGCACTGAGGGCGTATTGGCAATTGTCTTTGCGCAAAAAGGCAATTACGGAAGTAGCGTGGAAGGAGCCGGTGTGGACAATATATATATCAAGCCGGCCGGCGGATGTGAGACGCCGACAAACTTGGCGGCCGAACTCGTCGATGACCACATAGAGCTGACGTGGATGGGTTACACATCGTATACCTACGACGTGAGGTGCTACTCTTACACTACCGACAGCTGGCAGGAGGTAAGCGGGGTGAGCGGACTGACCTACTCGTTCTACGGCGTGCAGACGAGTGTGTACGACTTCTACGTGCGCACAGTGTGTGACGACGAAACCAGTCACTGGGTACACGTATCCGAATTGTTCTATCTCGCGGTAGGCTGTGTGGACTATACGAACTTGTCTTGGAATAACTGCTACATCGGCCAAGCCGGCGGCGCAGGCTCGATAATCCCCGATGGAGCGATGAGTGGCTATGTAGACTACGGCCCCGGCGACAGCCGGAGCCGCCACACGGTCTACACAACCCCCGGCGAATACGATGCAAACACCAACTATCAACTGCTCACCATCCCTGACGGGGCGATAGCCTCCGTGCGCTTGGGTAACGACAACGTTGGATCTGAGGCAGAAATGATAGAATATAGCTTCTTTGTCGATAAGGAGGTTGCGGGAGTGTTGTTGCTGCAGTATGCCGTAGTGTTGGAGAACCCCGGCCACTCAGACGACCAACAACCGTATTTCACGATGCGGGTGCTGGATCCATCCGGTACATCCCTGCCTTGTGCCTACGCGAAATTCGTATCGGCATCCAACACTACTGACGAAACGTGGCATCTTGTTAGCGTCAACAATAGCAGTGTTTACTGGAAAGAATGGACAACCATTGGTGTCGATTTGAGCGACTACGATGGGCAGTTGATGACAATCCAGCTGTCGACGTTCGACTGCTCGCTGGGCGGGCACTGGGGTTACGCCTATTTCGTGATCGAATGTTCATCGGGTGAGTTGGAGGGTATCACGTGCGGGGAGGTTAACAACGAGTTCACCGCTCCTGAAGGTTTCGAGTACCGCTGGTATACCGCTGACAACCCCGACGAGGTGCTGGGTACCAGTCGCACGTTTACCGTCGACGGAAGAACCGATACGACCACCTACTACTGCGACGTGATATTCGCTGCTGCATCCGCTGACGTTACTAACTGCTACTACACCTTGGTGGCCAGTTCCATACCGCGTTTCCCCGTGGCCGATGCCACCTATACGGTGTTGAACGAAGGAGATTGTCGCAATGTGGTGTCATTCACCAACCTCAGCCACGTGATGACTGTCAATCAAGTGAGCGGCGACACCACGCACACAGAAAGCTCTTGCGAGTCGATAGTCTGGGACTTTGGCGACGGCACAACGACCATGGAGACCAACCCCACACACGAGTTCCCGCTCGAAGGTGGCACGTACAATGTGGTGCTTAAAGCGGGCATGTCTGACGACCTTTGTGTCGACAGCCTTGTCATCCCCATCACACTGCCTCGGTTGGGTACCCAATACGACACCATTGTATGTTATGGTTGCTCAAACTCTCTTCCTCTTGTTCTACCCAACGGGCAACAGGTGTGGTACACGCAAGACATTGTAGATTCAATAGGCGATATGAAGGCGACAAATGGCTGTGACAGCATCACAGTGTATCGTGCGATTATTTCCGAACGGATGGAAGTGTATGACACCATTTGCTCCGATGACATACCCTACCTGTTCGACGGACAAGAGTTGACCACTTCGGGCACTTACACCATTGAGGGAGGTAGCGTGGGAGGCTGCGACAGCGTATTGTACCTCACCGTGTACGACGACCTGCACGTAAACTTGCTTGCCACTCCCTCCGCTTGCGCCGACGAACCGACAATAGACATAGAATATGTTGTCACCTACGGGTTGGCTACCGACTTCTTGCTTGAATATACAGGCGAAGCAGCCCGGTATTTCAGCAATACCTCCGGAGTTGTGCCCGCCTCACCGATTTCCATCGCTTTGCCCGACGATGTGCGCCCCGGCAACTACACCGCCGACCTCATCTTCATCAACTCCGATTGCAACAACGACACCGTGGCGATGCAATTTGTCATCTATTACCCCGACTCGGTGGTGGCGCAGCGCTGGGATGATGTGCTATTCGTGAAGAATGCCGACTATAATGGCGGATATAATTTCTCGTCCTTCCAGTGGTATAAGGATGGCGAACCCTTGGTGGGTGAAACCGACTCCTACCTTAGGGTTGCCGGAGGGTTAGACGTGAATTCAGAGTATTGCGTGGCGCTGACCCGTTCAGACGATGGCATGACCGTGATGAACTGCCCGATGAGGCCTCATGAGCTGCAACAAGAAGTCACCCTGTCGCTGACACAGAGCATGGTGTCGCCGGGAGCACAAGTGCAAATGACTTCGCCTCGCAGTGGACAAGCCGCACTCTACACCACAAGCGGCGTGCTGATGGCCACCTACCGGCTGACAGAAGGAACGAACAGCCTCACAGCACCATCCCAACCCGGTTACTACTTGCTGAGAGCCGTGCTTGACAACGGCGTGGTGAAGACCTTCCACCTGCAAGTAGGCGACTGAAGCAAGTAAATTGTAGAACACGTAATAGTAAAATGTTAATTATTAATCACGACAGAGTATATGCACCCTAAAATCATCCAGTATACAGCGATTGTTCTTTTGGCCTGTGCGACGATACCCGCCTCGGCGGAAAAAAAGCACTTTATCGACGTGTGGGCAGGTGGAGGCTACGACGCCCTGATGCACGGCATTGAGCATACGAAAGTGCCGGGAGGCGGAGGCTTCAATTTGGGAGCAGGCTATGAATTGAACGTGAATAACTTCGTGTTGCAAACCGGAGCTGATTTCCAATACTTCAGTTCGAAAACGCGCCTGCTGGAACATGCAGAAGACTACTCGCTGTACTACGATGACGGTTTCGCGCAGAGCAACATGACCTACCACTATAATTTCCTCGACTATTTCGAGAAACATAAGGCAGGTTATATCAATGTGCCGATATTGTTGGGGTTCAAGTTCGACCGCTATTATGCCCTTGTGGGTACGAAAGTGGGGCTCAACCTGATTGGCAATTACGCCTCCGACGGACAACTGCATCCCACAGTGACAGAACCTATGGCCATCGAAGATTTCACTACGAAGTACGACCCGTTCTCCATAGGAAGCGAGGGGAGCTTGGATTTGGGAATGAACGTGACGGCATCGGCCGAGTTTGGCGTGACGCTTGACGAATGGCTGCCACGCAATATGACCAGGCTGAACAACCAAAGTCGTACGCCGGTGTCATACCGCGCAGCCTTGTTTGTGGACTATGGGCTGATGAATCTGAACAAATCATCGACGACCGCCCGCATGGCAGAACCGCATTACGATGCCCAAGGTTATGTGACAGACCCGACTTCGGTGGACTATTCGTATCTACCTGCCAGCACGTTGGCCGAAGGCAAACGCTTTGCCAACCTCTATACGGGCGTGAAACTGACGGTGCAATTCGACATGACGAAACCGAAGAAAGCTAAACCGGAACGCGTTGTGCCCGAACCGTTGATCTTCTATGCTCACGTGTTTGATGCGGAGACAGAAGCTGACATGTCCGGAGTGGAAGTGACTGTCCGCGCTGGCAGCCAGGTGGCGTTCAAGGGCACCACCGATGCAGACGGGATGGTAAATAAGGAACTGCGTCGGGGTCGCTACACTGTCAGTGTACAGGAAAAAGGCTACCAAGCCTTCCGCCAGACTGTGCCGCACTACAGTACCGACACAACGGAAATTGCTCTGCAACGGATTCCCGACTTAGTGATACGGGTGTATGACGCAGAGACGTACGCCGGGGTGAAAGCCAATGTGGAATTGCGACGCGCATCCGACAACAACACCGTCTTCCAGGGTATGTCTGACGAAACGGGATATTTAGTGTGCGACGTGCGTTCGGGACGCTACCAAGCCTATGCCGAAGCTGAGGGCTATGTCTACGGACAAGAGTTAGTCGACTTCTCGCAATCAGACACAGTGGCAATGGCTCTGCAACCCATCAAGAAGGACGTGGCCGTGGTGCTCCACAACTTGTTCTTCGCACTTAACAGTGCCGAGTTGTTGCCAGAATCGGAACCCTCCATCAACGACCTGTATCAATTCCTTGTGCAAAATCCCGATGTGCAAATCCACATAGTGGGACACACCGACAGCACAGGTTCGTTGGAGTATAACATGAGACTGTCTAACAACCGAGCCAAGTCGGTATTCGACGAACTGGTGGGACGCGGTATCGAAGCTGACCGACTGACTTACGAAGGTCGTGGACCGAACGAGCCGGTAGCCGACAACGATACCGAAGAAGGCCGTGCAGCCAACCGTCGCGTAGAGTTTGTTATCAAGTAAATCGGATACAAAACCATCCGCAAAGAGAATCCCCCTGCTGCTCCAACGAGCGGCAGGGGGATTCTCTTTTATATCTGCATTCCAAGTTGTTACTCCGATTCCCCCTCCCTTTCTCATATTGAGACCTCTGCAAAATTTTCGCCGGATTGTGCGATGAATTTGCGGTAAAGTTTTATGTCTTTTAGAATATTAAACGAGCAAGTATCACCAATTGAGCCTTGGCGATATGCAGCTGCAGTG
>CAYPFZ010000009.1:0-4497 GCA_964410225.1 uncultured Paludibacter sp. | reverse complement strand
GACAAAGGCTTTTCTTCGACATTCCAACTGTGTTAGGCAACCCCTTCCGGCGGATGCTTAGGAAAATTTTGCTGCGTTAGTACGCAACAAAAATTGCGTACTAACCCGCCGCGAACGGAGTTAGTACGCAAGAGAGAAAGAAAAACAAAGGGTGATAGAGGGTGAGGGGAATTGATGGAATCTTGCAGGGGGCGGGGTCAAACGGGCTCTTTGATGTCGCGCACCGTCAGCTGGATGGCTGTCACGCCACCATAGGTGTTTCCCTCCAAGCTGTAGCAGATGTCCAGTCGGGCTTTTGATTTGAACCGTTCTACGTGCCTGCCAAGACCAAAAGCGATGCCACTCATTGCACCTTCAGAGGTGTCGTCGGTTATCTCTAACTTTAAATGCTCCAATTCCTTGCCTACCAAACGACTCGCACCGCAGTCAATGACTCCCTTTGTCACAAACACAGGCTTCATGTTGCCCGGCCCGAAAGGAGCAAACTGCTGCAGGATGCGAAAGAATTTTGGGGTGATATCTTTAAATTGCAGCTCCGCATCCACATTAATTTGCGGATAGGTTTGTTCCTCCAAAATATTTTCACTGACATATTTCTCGAAACGGTCGACTAACAGAGGGATGTTTTCTTCCTTGATGGAGAGTCCGGCGGCGTAGCGGTGTCCTCCAAAATTGTCAAGCAGATCCCGACATGACTCCACTGCCGCGTAGAGGTCAAAGCCGCCCACCGAACGTGCCGACCCTGAGACCACACCGTTGGACTTGGTCAGCACGATGGACGGACGGTGGAATTCCTCCGACAGACGCGAAGCCACAATGCCCATCACCCCTTTGTGCCAAGAGGGATTATATACCACAATGGATTTGCGAAGCTGTAACTTCCCTTCAGCTTCTAATTGCGCTATTGCCTCGTCGGTGATGGTTTTGTCGAGTAGCTTGCGGTTGTTGTTGTAGCCGTTGATGGTCTCACTCATGCGTCGAGCTATTTCCCGATCTTGCGTTACGAGCAACTCCACCACTTCAGAAGCCAGCTTCATGCGTCCCGAAGCGTTGATGCGGGGACCTATTTTGAACACGATGTCGCTGATGGTGATTTCTTTCCTGTCTAACCCACTTACGTCAATGATACCTTTCACCCCTACACTGGGCAGTGAATTGAGCCGTTTAAGGCCATAATAAGCAAGCACGCGGTTTTCGCCCGTGAGAGGTACAAGGTCAGATGCGATGCTCAACGTCACAAGGTCAAGCAACGGCAAGAGGTCGTCGAAAGGGAGGTCATTGACTTCGGAGAGGGCTTGCAGTAACTTAAAACCCACTCCACAGCCAGAAAGATGCTTATAGGGATAATGGCAGTCGTCTCTCTTGGGATCGAGTACAGCCACTGCCGGGGGGAGCACGACGTCGGGCGTGTGGTGGTCGCAAATGATGAAATCCACCCCTCGTTCTTTGGCATATTTCACCTTCTCCACTGCCTTGATGCCGCAGTCAAGAGCCACCACAAGCGTGTAATGGTTATCGGCAGCATAGTCGATACCTTTCAGGGAAATGCCGTAGCCTTCGGTGTAGCGATCGGGGACATAGAACCCCACGCGGCTCACAAATTGTTTCAAAAATTTGTATACCATGGCCACCGAGGTGGTGCCGTCAACATCGTAGTCGCCATACACCAACACCTTCTCGTTTTGCCGCATGGCTATGGTCAAGCGTTCGACCGCTTTGTCCATGTCCGCCATGAGGAATGGGTCATGCAAATCTGCCAAGTCAGGACGGAAAAAGTGCTCTGCCGCCTCGTAGGTGTGCACGCCCCGATCTACCAATAATTTGGCCAATACGGGGCTAACGTCTAAACTACTCGCCAAGTGCTTTTGTATGTCCCTCTCTTCCTCATCTAATTGTTTGAAATTCCATCTAATTGTCATTATAGAAAAACTATTTTCTCTCGAACCAAATGTCGGGCACTTTTCGCCTGCACTGCTTCCACCGCCACCTTACAGCCCTGATTGGGGTGCTTTTTGCCTATACGAAGGGACATGCACACCCAATGAAATGAACATGCAAAAGTAATGCACATTCTCTCAATTCCTGTTGCCCGTTTAAAACTTATTTCTACTTCCTTGCGGCAGGCTTGTTTTCTTTACCACGTTCCGCCCGTTTGCACTTGAGTAGCGAGCGGTCGTACCACAGAGGATGTTTTCGCTCCATGAAGCAATAGACCAAAATCGTCATCGTCACGCCTATTAGCGACCCCGCCCACACATCGGATGCAAAATGTTGCGACAGGTAAACGCGCGAATACCCCACCAACACAGCCAACAAGAAGCATACAAAATGCAGTTCACGACGATTTGTCAGCAGAGCCAAAGCCAGAAACAGCGCAAAAGCCGACGTGGTATGCCCCGAGGGAAAACTGTGGGAAGAATGCAAATGCACCCCTTTCACTACATGCAGTTGCACTTCAGGGCAACAATCTTCAAAAAAACGTTTGGGACGTGGCACGTCGAATGCCCGCTTGAGTATCTGCGTCACCAAGCCCGCGGCCAATTGCGACGCCAACACAAGCAACGCAGCCCGAAAGCGGTAAAACAACAAACCAACGACCAACACAAATGGTACCCACTCGCCCACCAAAGTGAAATGCTTGAAAAATACATCAAGTGAAGACGTGTGTACCGAATTGAGCCACAGATGCAATGATGCCCTTTCACTCCACACTGTCATGCCGCCTAAAAGCAGCAGGAACAGAACATAGGGTACAAAAAACGCCCAATATTTTTTCAAAAAAATCATTCGTCAGTCAAAAATAAACCGCCGGCCACCTTCTCGCAAAACTTCCGAACAAGAGGCTGCCTCTCATTTTACCGCTCTGAGCATTTCCCGTTTGCCGGGTGGGCCCGGAAGCCGCTCCACCGAAAAGCCCGCTGCCTGCAACGCCCGCCTTACCGCTCCCTTGGCGCAGTAAGTCACTAATACCGCACCCGCTGCAGCATGCCGATAGAGAAGGGAAAAACGTTCGGCCGTCCACATCTCCGGTTGTTTCTCCGGTGAAAAAGCGTCGAAATACACGAGGTCATACTGCCCGTCGAGTTCCGCTTTCGTAAAATCAGACTCACGTTTCAGCAGGTCGAACCACGGCGTGACGCGTTCTCTCTTGCCCCATCCCGCCTGGTGCAGACGCATGAACATCTCGCCGCCGGCCGTTTCATCCATGTCGGGATAATTCAACTTGCACGCCAGCTCCCAACTGACGGGATACCGCTCCAAGGCGGTATAAAACACCCTCCGCTCCTCCAACGCGGCTTGTTGCAGGGTGAGAAAAGCGTTCAAGCCCGTGCCCAAACCCACCTCCAACACACGCGGACAAAGGGCGGAACAGTGTCGCCAACCGGCCTCCAAAAAGACATGCCGTGACTCCTGCACCGCTCCGTATGTCGAGTGATAACACTCGTCCACTCGCCGCGAATAGAGCGTGTGCGAGCCGTCATCGGTCAGCCTTAGTTGCGCTTCGTACATAACGAACCTTCACCGTTTGCAAAGATACATTTTCCGCCCGACTCGTCCTTCCTTTGTTCGTTAAAACAAAAAGAAAGGGCACACCTCAACGATGCGCCCCTTCATGTCCAACGAAACGCCCTTAGCGGCAGCGGTCTCCCAACTCGCCGTTGCGGGTCAATAGTTTTGCTTTTCTTCCTCAAAAAAGGCTTGCGGATGAACGCACGACGGGCAGGCTGCCGGAGCTTCCTTCCCCACATGCACGTAACCGCAATTGCGGCATTGCCAGCGCGTTTCTTCCTCACGCTTGAATACAGTCCCATCCTGCACGCGCTCGAGCAGACGCAAATAGCGCTTCTCGTGCTCAGCCTCTACAGAAGCTATCTTGCGAAAGGTAAGAGCCACAGACAGAAAGCCTTCCGATTCGGCCACGTCGGCAAAGTGAGGATAGTCCAACGTCCACTCCTCGTGTTCGCCTTCGGCAGCAGCACGCAGATTCTCGGCAGTGGTGCCTATCACCCCCGCCGGAAACGAGGCTTGAATTTCGACCTTACCGCCTTCGAGATACTTGAAAAAACGCTTGGCATGTTCCTTCTCCTGTTCTGCCGTTTCCAAAAAGATTGCGGCAATCTGTTCATAACCTTCCTTCTTGGCCACGCTCGAAAAAAACGTGTAACGCATGCGAGCTTGACTCTCCCCGGCAAATGCATGCATGAGATTTTTCTCGGTTTGAGTTCCTTTTAAACTTTTCATTTTGTCAAGATTATTAGTTTGTCCGTTCATTGCAACGACTATCCTCGTCGTTGCATAGCAAAAATATGGAATCCAATCCAAATGACAATTGTTTTTTTCTTTTTTGTGCAAGTCTGAGATAAAAAAGAATTTTCCATCTATAATCTTTATAGAAAGAGCATTACTGTTGCAAACAGGACAAAATCGACCTTCTCCGGAATGCTTCTTTGGGGAATAGTTTTCCCCCTGCTCTTGCGTACTAACGCAGCAAAATTT
>CAYPFZ010000008.1:29383-30762 GCA_964410225.1 uncultured Paludibacter sp. | reverse complement strand
GCTGCCAAGGCGATGATTACGCCGATGGAAATGATTTTCATCGACAGGTCGCGCTGTGTGCGCACGATTTCGGCATTGGAGCTCTTGCCTTTCCCTCCTGGTTCTTTAACGGCCAATCCTACGGCATTTTTGATGATGCCCCACGACCTGACGATGCCGATAATGCCGGCCATGGCGATGCCCCCAATGCCGATATGCCGGGCGAAGTTGGTAAAGATGGATTCGGGTGCCATCCCTTGCAGTCCGCCGGCGTAGGTAGGGTTCAGCGCAGACAATGCTCCCTCACTCAGCAGCGGGAGCAAGGGTACGAAGACGAACCACACCAAGGCCGAACCTGCACAGATGATGGCTGCGTATTTCAGCCCCACGATATAACCCAAACCAAGCACCGCTGCGCCCACGTTGCATTTGAACACCACCTTCACCTTTTCTGCAGCCAATTCGCCAAAGGGCAACACGCGGCTGGTGAATGTTTCCGCCCAAGTGCCGAACGTGGCGATGAGGAAGTCATAAATCCCTCCTATCAATCCCGCCAGCACCAGCGGCTTGGCCTGGCTGCCCCCTTTTTCGCCCGAGACAAGCACTTGCGTGGTGGCCGTGGCTTCGGGGAAGGGGTACTTGCCGTGCATGTCGCTCACAAAATATTTTCGGAACGGAATGAGGAATAAAATGCCCAACACGCCACCCAGCAGCGAGCTGAGGAACACTTGCATGAAGCTGACGGTGAGTTCGGGATATTTCGCCTGCAGGATGTACAGGGCTGGCAGGGTGAAGATGGCACCGGCCACTATCACGCCCGAACTGGCTCCGATGGACTGTATGATGACGTTCTCACCCAGCGCATTTTTGCGTTTGGTCGCGCTCGAAAGCCCCACGGCGATGATGGCGATGGGGATGGCAGCTTCGAACACCTGCCCCACCTTCAGCCCCAAATAGGCAGCGGCAGCCGAAAACAGCACGGCCATGAGCAAGCCCACGCCCACCGAGCGCAGATTCACTTCCGGATACGTTTGACGGGGCGACAAAATGGGCTGATATTCTTCGCCTTCTTTCAATTCTCGATAAGCATTTTCGGGCAACCCGGTGACTTTTTCCTCTTGCTGTTTCATAAGATTTTGATCTGATGTGATGTGACGTTTAACGGTAAGGCTATTTACACCTTCTTGTCGCAAAGTAACAACTATTCTTTTAAAATTCAAAACATGTAAGCCACAAAAACGGGCATTCTCCTGCCGCTGACCCGGGAGAGGAAACGGCATGTTGCGGAAAGAAGCGGTGGCGCGTCGCAAGAGGCAGTGTGGCAGAATTTCTGCAAAAACGCGGTGTTTTGACGGTTGCGTTACTACAGAACGTGGCAAGCAAGGCGGCTTCCGGCGGAT
>CAYPFZ010000008.1:16585-29283 GCA_964410225.1 uncultured Paludibacter sp. | reverse complement strand
GTTTTTCTTCCCGATTTTTCTTTTCCGGCAAGAGGCGGCGGGGCGATGGCTGACAAAATTGCCGTTTGGCTTTTTGAGTGGCGTTCGGTATTGTTTTTGCACGTGCTTTTGCCGTGGCAGGTCACGGTTGAGGGGCGCGGCGCGTGCCTCTTTGTTCCGTGTATCCGCCCGATGCGAATCACAACCGAACATTGGTGGAGTAAAAATGGAGACGAATTACTCGGAACGCTTGATAAATGCCATAGCATACAGTCGCCAGGAGGCCGAACGCTTGGGAAACAATTATGTGGGTCCCGAACACCTGCTGTTGGCTCTTTTGCGCGATGACGAAGGGAAGGTTGCCGACATATTGAGACAGACACAGGTGAATGTCAGAAAGGTGAAGCAAACCATAGAAAGCCGCATACGCACCGATATGATTTCGACGGGCGAAACTATCCCCTTGCTTCGCAGCACCGAACGTGTTTTGAGGATGATGGAATTGGAATCGCGCGACCTTTTGTCGTCTCATGTGGGCACGGAACATTTGCTTTTGGCCATCCTCAAGGAGAAGAACAGCTTGGCCGTTGAAGTGCTTGAAACCGAGAGGGTGTCGTATGATGTGGTCAAGAGTTTTCTTCAAGGCACGACGATTCGTCCGCGCATGGCTTCCGAGTTTGCAGAGGAGGATGAGGATGACGACGAGCCGAACGTCCATCATTCGACACGGCGTCCGACATTCTCTTCTTCCTCGTCGAAACAAAGCGATACGCCTGCGCTCGACTCGTTCGGCACGGACATCACCCGGGCTGCGATGGATAACAAACTTGACCCCATAGTGGGACGGGAGAAGGAGATAGAGCGTTTGGCGCAAATACTCAGTCGTCGCAAAAAGAACAATCCCGTGCTTATTGGCGACCCCGGTGTGGGCAAGTCTGCCATTGTTGAAGGCTTGGCGCTGCGCATCACGCAACGTCGCGTGTCGAGGGTGTTGTTCGACAAGCGGGTTGTTGCCTTAGACATGGCTTCCATTGTGGCAGGCACGAAATACAGGGGGCAATTTGAGGAACGCATCAAGGCCATATTGAATGAATTGCAGAAAAATCCCAACATCATTCTTTTCATTGACGAGATACATACGATAGTGGGTGCGGGCAGTACGCCCGGTTCGCTTGATGCGGCAAATATGCTCAAGCCTGCGCTGGCACGCGGCGAGGTGCAATGTATTGGCGCCACGACGCTTAACGAATACCGTCAGAGTGTCGAAAAAGACGGTGCGCTGGAACGTCGTTTTCAGAAAGTGTTGGTCGACCCCACAACGCCGGAAGAGACTTTGCAGATACTTCGCAACATCCAAGACCGCTACGAGTATCACCACAATGTGCGCTATACGCCCGAAGCCATTGAAGCCTGCGTGCGCCTGACCGACCGGTATATTACCGACCGTGCATTCCCCGACAAAGCCATTGATGCGCTCGATGAGGCGGGGTCGCGGGTACACATCGGCTCGGTGTCAGTCCCCACAGAGATAGAGACTTTGGAGAAGAGGCTCGACGAGTTGCGCGCCGAGAAGTTGAAAGTGCTTGAAGCCCAACAATACGAATTGGCCGTTCCGATTCGTGACCGCGAGAAGCAGACGCAATATGCTCTCGAGGATGCCATCCGTCGTTGGGAAGCCGAATCTCAGCAGCATCCCGAAAGCGTCGACGAGGAACAGGTAGCCGAGGTGGTGGCCATGATGTCGGGCATTCCCGTGCAACGTATCGCACAGGCCGAAGGCTTGAAACTTCGCCAGATGAAGGACGTGCTGAAGGGCAAGGTCATTGGCCAGGATGCAGCCGTAGAAAAGATAGTGAAGGCCATACAGCGCAACCGCATCGGGTTGAAAGATCCCGGCAAGCCCATCGGTTCGTTCATTTTCCTCGGTCCTACCGGAGTGGGGAAGACGCATTTGGCCAAGTCGTTGGCCGAGTTCATGTTTGACAGTTCAGAGGCGCTCATACGGGTTGATATGAGTGAATACATGGAAAAGTTCAGTGTGTCGCGTCTTATCGGTGCTCCTCCCGGTTATGTGGGCTACGAGGAAGGCGGCCAGCTCACCGAGCGGGTGCGCCGCAAGCCTTATTCCATCGTCTTGTTCGACGAGATAGAGAAAGCACATCCCGACGTGTTCAACCTGTTGCTCCAAGTGATGGATGAGGGACATCTCACCGACAGCCTCGGAAGGCGCATCGATTTTCGAAATACCATCATCATCATGACTTCGAACGTGGGTACCCGTCAGCTGAAGGATTTCGGGCGCGGCATAGGTTTTAACGTGGATCGGGACGTGAAGATGGATTCGGCACATTCGCGGGGGGTGATAGAAAAAGCACTGCAAAAGGCGTTTTCGCCGGAATTTCTCAACCGCGTGGATGACGTGGTCATCTTCGACCAGCTTGACAAGGAGGCTATTTTCTCCATCATCGACCTTGAACTCAAAGGCTTGTTCGGCCGCGTGTTCGAGATGGGTTACAGATTGGAACTTTCTCCCGAGGCCAAGGACTTTATTGCAGAGAAAGGATATGACGTGCAATACGGGGCTCGTCCTTTGAAGCGAGCCATCCAGCGCCATTTGGAGGATGTGCTGGCCGATGTGATTCTCTCCGGCGAGGTGCGACCCGGCGATACCATCAAAATGCTCTTGGATGTGGAACGCCAAAAAGTGAAGGCTGTGGTGCAAAAAGCGGAGCAAGCCTTGAAAGAATCTGACGAAGAAACAGACGGATAGCTTCGCTTTTTCTTTCCGGACAAGAGGGATGTGCCGATGTGTTGGGTACATCCTTTTTTTCGCTCTGCTTGGGAGGTGCACCGGCATCGAACAGCGAACACTCCCGAAAAAATTCGCCACAACAGGATGCAAAAAAAGGGATGCCCCTTCTGACAGGAGGCATCCCCTCTTTTATTTTATCCGGTATTTTCCTTTACCCGACAGGATTATTTCACGGCGCGGAGCACTTCGGTAGCCTTGCCGTTCATGCGGAACAGATAGACACCGTCATTCAAACCGGTTTTCGGCAGCACGAACGTACCCGTCTGCGGCAGGGTGTAAGTAGCCACTTTCTGCCCGTTCATGTTGTACATGTCCATTGATGTGAAGGCATCGGTATAGGTAAAGTTGAAGGCATCGGTGGTGGAGAACACCTTCGTTTCGTTGGCAGAAACCGTCTGAACAGACGACGAAGAGCTTTCACCAAAATAAGCATCCACAAAGTAGAAGTGCAACGCGGTAGAGGCGTAGCTCGTCCATACAGCATAATAATCAACATCCGGGAGCTTGATGAACGAGCGCGTCGATCCAAACGGTCTTTGGTATTCCTCATGTAAAGGCGAGAAGGTAACACCCGTTCCATAATAACCACTCAGAACCAGCGCAAAGTCTTGTTCTGCCCGAACCTCGGTCAAGTCTGTGCTGAAGCCGTATTCATCTTCCCCTGACGTAAAGTTGGTGAAGCTCAGGATGCCAAGAGAGGTACCTACTGCAGTATAGGTGAAAGTTTCTGACTGAGCAAACACTTCTCCTATTCTCTCTGATATCGTGGAACCGGAAGAATAATTATACGCACGCACTTCAAGTTTCAGACCCTGAAAAGTACCCGAAACGGCCACCGGAATGTTCACTCCCGTAAAGTTCAACGCCTGTTCATCCGAGACATCGAAAATGGCGCCCACTGCTTCGGTTCCCGTACCAAATAAATAGATTGTGCTGCCATTGTAGGTTGCGGTTTCATAGGTAAAACCATAGTCAACATCGGCACCGGTTGGGTGAAACGTTCCTCCCCCGGAGATTGCAACAGAGGCACACCCGGCTTGAGTGACGGAACCGCTGGAGTGATCACCGGAGAAATATCCTTTACTAAACGATGTTGTTGTGTCACCTGCGGCCGCATAAAGTATCGGAGTGACAAACATATCTCCCTCATTTACTTGCATTACCAAACTGGCAGACGCTGAAGTATATTCAGCGTAGTTTTCATCGTAATAGTACCAGTTACAGGCATCTATGTTTTTATTGACTAATGGGTTCCATGTCCAGGTAGTGCCCGGTACCAATATGTATTGGGTGTTGAGGTAATAGTACTGATCCGACAGTCCGTAGTACAGCGATCCATCAGGCAGCTGATAATCCAAAGCAAAATACGTGAGCGGCGAATGAAGGGTGCTATAGATCCCGCCACCGAATTTTGTTATATAATAGAAGGAGGAACCTCCGGGAGTGCTGGTCGCACCTATCCCCATATCGTCAAACACGATGCTATTTTCACCCACAGTAGCCGTTATGGGGTCGTTATAAGTACTCTGCACCCCCACAAAATATGCGGTAGTGCCGTTGTATGTACCCAACTCTTGAGCGGCCGGGAAAGTCAGCGTGTTGCCGCTCAGGGTTGCATACACCTCTTTCGAATCCTCAAAATCGAGAGGAACCATGTTTTTAAACCAGTACCTGGTATTGTCGCTTTCATCTTGGCGCACCTCAACTTCGAACTCGTAGTACGTTCCTCCCCAATAGTAGTACTGAACCATGATCAGAGTTCCTCCGTTGGTCATGATGTCGCTGACAGAGGCGGTGGTTGCGTTTGCACCAAGCCTGGCTTTGCGTTCTGCACTACGGAGCATTGCCCGTTCATAAGATTCTTCGGCGGAAATCATTTCCGTAGACAGGATGTTTTCATTCCAATCCGGCAAATTGAGTTTCACACCTTCCTCTTTAACAATTGCATCATCCTTTTGGATTTTGGATGCATCGAACTTCACTGCGCCCGTTGTGTTAATGTTCTGGGCACTGATGCCTACCACGGCAATGGCGGCAACAAGACTAAAGAAAAACCTTTTCATTTTTTTCTGTTTTGAGTTCAACAAATTGGTTATTTACTTCAACTTCTTTCTACTGTAATCCAAGTATTCGAATCAGACACGGACACCACGCTGATTGAGCTGATGGAGAGCCCCGTGTTGTTCGTAAGCCGGTAAGTTCCGGCGAGCAGCGGCAACACCTGAGCGATTTCCGGGACGTTGTTGTAGAACACTTGACCATTGCTATCCATAGTAGGATTAGCGGTATCAAACGTACCCACAACCAGCTGATCGTTTTCTATTACGACAGGGATGGCGTATCTCGCCGTCACGTTTGCGGTTCTCATGACGAAGGCAAAACTTCCGTCACTCATCGTCGAAAAGCCTATGCTGGCAAGATTTTGTGCTCCCGAAAATGCCGTCTGTATACCATCCGATATGGTTTGGAATATGGTGGAGAAAGTGCCCGACATATTTCCGGAACCACCTACATAGTAGCTGCTTGTAGTTGTAAGATGCGTATACACCTCCGGTCCCACGATGCGGATTTCCGGATAATCTACACTGACCAGCTCCATCGCCGTGGCGTCGTAGCTGAACGAGCGCACCGACCTTCCGTCGAATTCCAAATCGTAGGACAGCTCGATGCCGTCAACAAAGGTTATGTACGGCAACGTGGTCATTTCCTCATCGTTGGTGCTGCCGTAAGGATAAGCCTCGAACATGCGCGAAGTAGGATTTTTCAAGGAATAGTAGTACTCGCCATCTACCGTCAGTACAGGATCAACGCTGCTGTAGAACAAGACGTTCAACATCGCCTCGCACTCATTGTAGTAGGCGTTCCACAGGGTTGCCTCGTCACCATCGCCGGTAATTTTCCGCATCATGACTTTTGCCTCATATCTTTTTCCTTTCAACACGATTTCATCTTCAGCTATTCTGAAAAGGACAAATTCAAAATCTCCGGAATTACCTGTCGATCCCCCCCGCCATGTACCGGGGTCGGTGTAATTCATCAACACGTCCGAATACGTATCGAAATTAAGCACCGGTCCCTGGCTGGTGTTCATGCTGTATGTCGACGTGGAGGTCAATCCTCCGTTGTTATAGTCGGTCAGCGTCACGGATCCGTCAGAGTAGAACTTTGCAAACAGCATGTAACCACGGCTGGAGGTATTTGGGAAGTAGCCCATCGCCCAACCTTTTTCGGCAGCGGTCAGAATCCTTTCTGCCTCGTCCATGCTTTCTTGCAAACGCTCGCTCGCCGACTTGTCAAACAGATCTTCAAACTGGGGGCTGCACGCCACAGCCATACCCATCAAGGCACACAGCCCCATTATGCGAAACACGTTTTTTTTCATTACCATCTACGTATATAAGTTTCAAGAAAAGCTCTTTCAATCCAAATTTCCGGCAACCACTTCGTCTATACTCTCCAAGATAGCTTCACGAAGGAGGTCAATGTCGACACCGTAAGTGTCCTGCATGTAGGTTTTCACCATCTGCAGTTTCTCATTAATCATACGCAAAGCCTCTTGGTAGGTTGAGTAATTGACATCTGTCGACGAGATGTTCAAGTAAAGCAGCTGCTCCCACTCAGCCTGAGTATAGCAAACATAGTACGCGAGAATTTCCACAAAGTCTTCACCTTCTCCCGACATGGAATAAGGAGAAACAAAGCCGGCCAGCAACGCCTCTTCGTCAGTGATAGAAGTCCAGTCGGCGCGGTAGCCACCGGATATATTCTTAAACTGTTCGTCGTATTTTTTACGTTGGTTCAATATGTGCCCGAACTCATGGTGCATCACCTGGAAGAAGTATTGCAACACGCTCTTCGACACACCGGCCTCCAAATCAAAGTCATTCACGGTGTAGAGGGTTATCTTGTAGCCGCCCGAAGCCAAACCGAGGGTAACAGATCCCGAGTTCCAGCTACCACTTCCCACTAATTTCAATTCGCGGAAAGAGTACTGACGCAAGAATTCGTCTCCCAACTCCGCCACTTCAGTATAGGGACGCGCCCACACCTTCAATACCGCCTTGAGGAAGGGCTGCACCAAATCAACCTTGGGCGGAACAAGGTCTTTCGTGTGGTCTGTGTCTGTCTCATCCCATCTGTACTGCACCCGGATGTTGTACGTCTGTCGAAAAGCCGTGTCAATCCACAAGTCAAGCTCCGTCATCGGCTCCAGATCGCTCAGAACGGTGCCGCTGAGGGGCTCTTCTCTACACGAAGAGAATGACACCAGCAACAAAGAAAGCAATGCAAAAAAACTATATTTAATTCTCTTTTCCATAACAACAAAATACCCTTATTCTATACAATCGCTTACCAAAAATCGTACCTAACGCGCTAATACAGGAGTTTGATTTAGATCTTGATTTTCGGAAATATTATCTTTCGGTGAGAAGGCCATAGTCGGTTCCTCAGTCACGTTTATGGAAGTCACCAACTCAACTTCAGATACCCCACTGTTATTGCTACTATTGCTGCCGGTAGGATCGACCAACAGACCTGAAGCAAGAGCTGCTTCCGGCAGGCTGATCACGCGACGCGAGTCATTCGATGTAAGCACATTGGTCGAACCGTTGACATTGGTGTGTGTCACTTCAATATGCATGCGCTTAATGTCAAACCAGCGAAGTCCTTCATGAACAAACTCAAGACGTCGGAGACGCAAAATACATTTCACATACGCTTTCTGCACGTCAGACAGTGTATAGTGAGGAGTTATGTCACCGTGATTCGTCGTAGAAGTATACAGCGACAAAATGCGGTCTTCTGTCACGCCATAAGAATCCGTAGAGTAGGTATAACCGGTATTCATTTTAAGGCGTTTGGAAAAATAGGCATCCAACAAATCCCTTGCCCCGGAATAATCTCCTTGCATCACCAGTGCCTCAGCTTTATTAAAGAGAGCCTCTTCCGCCACAAACAGGGGATACATCACGTAGGGAGTCCCGTAATTGGCATTGATGCTGCTGCGTTGGAACTGTTCTTCGAGCTTATAGACGAAATAACAGCCGTACGTTGTATAACCCAACCCCATGGTAGCAAAATAGTGGGAGTAAACACCGGTCAAGGTCTTGATGGGAAATATATCCCCCGTAGTACCGATTATCTCACGCATCAAAGCCAACGATATCGTATAACGGTACAATGCAGCGCGCAAGCTGGAGCCAAGTGAAACACATTCTTTCAACTGCAAATTGGCAGCCACAGTCGAACGGGTGTATCTGGAGGCAAAATCCTCCCAGGATATCTCGTCGGCGATAGACCAATCCCGCAAGGCAGAGGCGGGGTCAGTCCCCAAAGCTATGTCGGCGTAATAAATCACCTTTTCCCAGTCGTCGTCCAAGCCGCGCCACAGATAGAAACGCGAAGCGAACGTGGCGGCGGCTTTCGTGTTCATGTGCCAAGACGTGTTCGTCATGTCGGCATCGCTTATCAAAACTTCCGACCCGTCACAGGGAAATGCTTCCTGAATATCCCTCTCGATGAGGTCGTAGACTTCCTTCACCGTCTGGCGGGTATAAGTCACGTTGGGCACTTTTTCAACTTCCGTCACAAAGGGAATGGCCAGCGTCGTCTCTGCCGTGGCAGGATCGTAATGTTCGGCAAAGAGGTTTACCAACATAAAATGTGCGTAGGCTCTTGCCATCAACGCTTCACCACGATAGTGAGACAATTCGCTTTCTGTGTAAGTGCCCTCTGCTATCAGGTTATCAATGGCTTCAAGCACCGTATTCGCGTGGGCTATCGCGTTATACGCCCTGTTCCAATAGCCGGTGGGGGAGTCTTGCGACTCAGAATCGCATTCTTCCCAATTGTAAAGCTGTTGAATGGCTACAGTCGAAGTTAATACGGTACCTACATCGGTTATATTATCAGTCATCAAGTCAGTCATCCACACATAAGACCAATCGGGATAGACCGAAACCAGCATGCCCTCTATAGCTGTGGTGGTGTTGATGTCAGTACGATTATCGGGGGTGTGGCTGAGAAAATCGCTGCAACCGACAAGCCCCAAGACAACCGCAAACAATAACAAATGCTTTTTCGTCATCATGCTTCTATTAATAATTGATACGACTTACTTCTTCTCTTTTTTATGGTATTCAGCATTCCGCATTTCAGATTAGAATCCGGCTCTAACGGAGAGCGTGAACTGGTGCGGAGTAGGCAAAGCCACACCACCGCTGCGGGTGAACTCAGGGTCTTGGCCATTCAGGCGTTTGTCTGAATAGATCAGCCACACGTTCGAGGCCACAAATTTCAATTGCAAGCGGGTCAACTTAGCCTTTTCAATCAACTTGCGATCGAAATCATACGTGAGCGAAATATCTTTCAAGCGGATGTAGTCGCCTTTCGCCACGCGTGCCGTCGAATAGTTATAGGCATTGTACGCGTATGTCAAATCCGAATTCAACTGCAGCTGCAACGCAGAGGGAATAACCGGAATGTCGGTTATATATTCATCTCCCGGACGCACCCAACGGTTTTTCATGTCGTTGGTAAATGCATCAATATCCGAATATTCCGAGGAGAAGGATTCATACAAACGCAAGACACTGCCGAACTGGTACGTAAAGAACAGACTGAAGGTAAAATTCTTGTACTTAAAGGTGTTTTCAAAACCACCGGTAACTTTCGGGTCGACTGTTCCTTCGTATACCAAGTAATCTTCCAAGTCGCCACGTTCTTGGAAATTGATGTAGTGCACACGGTTTCCGTCTTCGTCATAAAACGTCGGGAAACCATCTTCATCCAATCCTGCAAAGGGTATGGAGAACAAGCTTCGCGAGCTATATCCTTCCACCGGCGCACCCGTACCGACAACCAAGTCGATGATGCGGTTGGTGGTGTGCAGATTGGTAATTTCGTTTTGGTTGAACGAGAATGTCAACATGTTGCTCCACCTGAAATTCCTTCTGTCTATATTCAGAGTGTTCAACATAAACTCAAAACCGTTGGACTTCATGTCGGCAAAGTTCCCATATTTCAAATACTCACCGCCGACACCCGAGTTACGCATCAACCCGATGAGGTCATAACCGTTCTTCCAGTACACATCGGCGGAGAGGTTTATCCTTCCTTTGACAACACCTATATCCACACCGAGGTTCACTTCCTTTGTTTTTTCCCAAGTGATTTCCTGGTTCTCCAGCGCATCGATGTAGTATGCTACCTCGCGGTCATCCTGATAGGGGCGGAAGGTAGTTTCTGCCAAATAGATGGCATTGGCATTCACATAACTCCCCGTGACGGCAGTCAAACCGTAGGTTGCACGGAAAGTCAGGTTGGAAATCGCGTCGGCACTCTGCAGGAAGGGTTCGTTTTTGGCGTTCCACGAACCACTTATGTTCCAAGTCGGGAGCCAGCGGCTACGGGGCGATTCGCCCATTTGGTTAGACCCTTCCACGCGAATCGTACCGTTGAAGGTGTATGTACCGTTGAATGAATAAGTACCGGTGGTAAAGAAGCCGACGGAGCGGTCGTATGTCTCGCTCATCGTGAAATAGGTGTCGCCCGAGTCTAACATTTTACGCACCATACGGTAGTCGGTAACGGGGATACCGGTCGCCCACAAGTAGCCATAGCCCTCGTTGCTGCGCTCCATACGGTCGGTCGACCTGATTTCAGCACCTCCCAACACATTCATGGCATGGGTGTATTCACCACTGGTGAACATTTTGTTGTAATTAGCCGAAGCACGACCGTAGAGACTCAACAAGGTATTGTCCTGCGTGTTGTAGAACCCACCTTGAGACATTACCACAACCGGGTCGGCATCGGGGTCGTCGGGGTCGGACCACAAGAAGTTATTGTTGCTGATAATTGTGGAGTTGTCGGCTGCACGATAGGCATTTGCCATGTTCGAGTCGTCCGTGATTTTGTGCTCACGCGTTGTTTTTACATAACGGATAGAACCCAAAGCATTCAACTCCAAACCTTCTACCGGTTTGATGGTGACATCTAACTGCATCTTGGTGTCCAACATGTCAAGATCGATGTAGTTGTTGGCTATTTCGTCGTGAATGTTGAACGAAGCGTAGTTGCGACGGTATGTTTCGTCTGCAGCCATCGTGCGCGAGGAGTTCAGCGCGTAACTGAAGGGGTTGATATCAAAGTCGCGGGTATACTCGCCGGTCACCACGTCGGTTTGTTGGTCGAGAGTACCGGGAGCCCTCTGTTGACGGTAAGACGCGCTCCCCAAGATACCGATGTTCAACCACTTGGTAATGTCGTGGTTCGTGTTCATGTTGAACGTGTAAAGATTCACCTTGTCGGCAACAGACCACCCGGGGTCAAGCAATGCACTGAAAGAGGCATAGGTGGACGACTTTTCTGTACCCGACGAGAAGGAAACGGCATGACGCTGCTGAACGGAGTTCCGGAAGAGTTCGTCAAACCAGTCCGTATTGCGCAACTCCGCCGCATGCAGATAGCTCCTGCGGGCTTCGGCCGTGTTGTCCAACATGTAGCCGCCGTTCGGGTTTACTTGGTCGATGAGCTGATACATCTTATTATATACACCCCCGTCCTTGGCCAAATACATGTCGGCAGGATTCAAGTGGCCTTTTGCCGCCATTTCCTGGAAAACCGACATCTGGTCTTGGGAGTTCATAATGTCGTACTCGCTGTAACTCGGCTTCAAACGCATCGTGAATTCACCCGTATAGCTAACCGAGCTCGAACCTTTCTTCCCGCGTTTGGTGGTAATCACAATAACACCGTTCATAGCGCGGGCACCATAAAGAGCCGTTGCCGAGGCGTCTTTCAAGATTTGGAAAGACTCGATGTCATCGGGGTTCAAGCCTGCCACCGCCGAACTGATAAGCGTTTCCGCGTTACCCGAAGAAAGGTCGTCGGCCGACACGTCAACCACATCGTCCAACACAACGCCGTCGACCACCCAAAGGGGATTGGAGTTCCCATAAATGGACGAGGCGCCGCGCACACGCAATTTCGGTGCCGCACCGAACGTGCTCGACACATTGGTTACTTGCACACCGGCCGTCTTACCCTGCAACATGCGGCTCACGTCCGAACCACCATCTACCATAGCACTCTCCCCACTCACAACAGCGGCAGCACCGGTGAACATCTTCCTGTCAATTTTCTGATAACCGGTAACAATAACCTCCTCAAGCTGTTGCGTGTCCGAAGACAACCTCACGTTCAACACCTTCTTGATGGGGAGCGTCTGCGACTTCATACCCACGTACGAAATCGTCACGTGGGTTGCCCCTTCGGGTACAGACAACGAAAAGTTGCCATCGTAGTCGGTCACAGTACCCACACCTGACACGCCCTCCACCATGATACTGGCGCCAATGACTGTCTCACCCATGTCATCATACACCGTACCGGTAATGATGTTTTCTTGAGCAAAACAAGAAACAATGCCTGTCAACAAGCACGTAACAAAAAAAGCTAACTTTCTCATTTACTACAGTTAAACATTGGTTTAATTTTATCAAAAAAAGAATCGTCCTACATATCCGAACAAAATCCGCCTGTAGTGTTAACACACTCCTACACACGCTGCGCAAAGTTATTGAAATAGACGCGAACGCACAAGCGAAAAAAGTTAATTTTCATCCTGCTTCCCACCGTAACATCATTTTTCTTCCGAAAAACACAAGAACCGGTAAAAACACAAGAACCGGAACATCCGACACACTCAATGGAAACATTCGGTCTTTTATTCTGAAACACAAGCCGCTAAAGCCCCTTCTGAATACATACCTTTTCGGGGAGGTCTCATGAGAAAATGTTGCCCGAAGGTAGAAAAAATTATTTTTCGTTGTGTATCCCAAGGTGAATATTTTATTCGATTGTCAATGGTATATCTTCCGATAAGGAAATTCGTTCGTCATGT
>CAYPFZ010000008.1:8075-16485 GCA_964410225.1 uncultured Paludibacter sp. | reverse complement strand
GCAAAAATTGCGTAGGCACGCAGCAGCAGAGGGGAAAGCATGGTTAGAGATGGAGGAATAATAGTCTCATATCCACAGGTATTACATCACGAGGCTAAAATTCCGAGACCACAGATGGCGGTGCAGGAGATTTTGCGGAAAACTCAAAGAGGCAAGACGGCCGGGGAATGCACTGATACAAGACGGCCGACCATCCCTGTGAATTCGGGATGACCGGCCGTCTTGTGAATGAAAAAGGAAAGATTATACCGTCATGATTTCCTTTTCTTTCTCGGCAAGCATTTCATCAATCTTTTTGATGTACTTGTCGTGAATTTTTTGGGCTTCGGCCTCTGTGTCTTTGCCCACGTCTTCCGGCAAACCTTCCTTCACCAGTTTTTTTACTTGTTCGATAACATCCCGACGGGCGTTGCGTACACTGATTTTTGCTTCCTCACCTTCGTTTCGAGCCTTTTTTACCAATTGCTTACGGCGTTCTTCGGTCAACGGGGGGAGTACCAAGCGAATGATTTCGCCGTTGTTGGCCGGTGTTATGCCGACATCGGAATTCAGAATGGCTTTCTCAATGACGGGAAGCATACTCTTTTCCCAAGCCTGGATGGAAATGGTTTTCGCATCGGGCGTCGAAATAGTGGCTACATTCGACAACGGTACGGACGAACCGTAGTAATCAACACGGATGCCATCCAAAATGCGGGGGTTGGCCTTCCCGGCACGGATATGAGCCAGCGCATCATCAAGATACCGGAGTGTGCCCTCCATATTTTCCCGGGCTTTATCCAGATAAGGTTTTACGTCTGTCATGGGTCTGCGGTTTATGTTATGAGTTTAGTTATTTCTGTTCAGATAATTAGTTTCTTATCATCGTTCCGATTTTTTCTCCTGTAAGTACTTTTTTCAGGTTTCCCACCGTGTCCATGTCGAACACACAGATGGGCATCGCGTTTTCCTTGCACATGGTGGTTGCGGTCAAGTCCATCACACGAAGATGGCGGTTGTAGATCTCGTCGTAAGTAATTTCGTCGAACTTCACGGCTCGGCGGTCTTTCTCAGGGTCGGCCGTATACACGCCGTCCACCCGTGTCCCTTTGAGCATAATGTCGGCTTCCAACTCAATGGCGCGCAAGGAAGAAGCTGTGTCGGTGGTAAAAAAGGGGTTGCCTGTTCCTCCGGACAATATGACGACCTCACCCCTTTCCAAGGCCTCGACGGCTTTGGGTTTCGAGTAAAGTTCGCCTATGGGCTCCATGCGGATGGAAGTCAACACACGAGATTTTGCGCCTGCCGACAGTAGAGAAGAACTGAGTGCCAAACTGTTGATAACTGTTGCCAGCATCCCCATCTGGTCACCACACACACGGTCGAAGCCCCTGGTGGCACCACTCAAGCCGCGGAAGATATTGCCTCCTCCTATCACAATGGCCATCTGCACCCCCATGCCTGCCACTTCGGCTATCTGACGAGCGTATTCCGACAAACGGATTTCGTCTATGCCATGCTGCCGGCCTCCCATCAGGGATTCACCGCTCAGTTTTAACAAAACACGATTGTAAACTATCATCATCGAATAAAATCGAGCAAATGTAAATATTTTGGTTAGTATACACAAGGATGGGAAAAAACAAAAAAAGCGAGACAAAGACATGTCTCGCTCAAAAGAATTACAAGAAAACGAACTTATTTTATCTTGTCGCCGCCGCCTCTTTGCCCAAAGATTCAGTTGTCAGGTGTTTCTTCGGGAGTCGGTTGTGCTGTTGCTGCCACATCGGACTTTTCTGTCGAGGCTTTCGATGTGCTGCGGCGGGTGCGGCGGGCTTTTCTGGTTGCTGATTTTTCTTTCAGCATGTTTTCATTGTAGTCCACCAACTCGATTATACACATTTCGGCGTTGTCGCCCGGGCGAAAGCCTGTGCGAAGAATTCGCGTGTATCCCCCGGGACGGTCGGCTATCTTCGCGGAAACTTCACGGAACAGCTCGGTTACAGCATATTTATTCTGCAGATACCTAAAAACCAAACGACGCGAATTGGTCGTATCTTCTTTCGAACGGGTCAAGAGAGGCTCTACATACACTCTCAACGCTTTGGCTTTTGGCAAAGTTGTCGCAATGCGCTTGTGCATAATCAACGAAACAGCCATATTGGAAAGCATTGCCTTCCTGTGAGCAGACTTGCGACCCAAATGATTTACTTTCTTGTTATGTCTCATTTTGTTTACTCTTTGTCCAATTTGTACTTGGAAACATCCATCCCGAAATTGAGATTCAGATTTTCCAGTTTCTCATCTAATTCTGTCAACGACTTCTTACCGAAATTACGGAACTTCAACAAATCATTACGCTGATGGGCTACCAGCTGGCCTAAAGTTTCCACATCGGCCGCCTTCAGACAGTTCAACGCACGGACGGAAAGATCCAATTCCGTCAACTTTTGTTTCAACAGCTGGCGCATGTGGAGGAGATCTTCGTCGAACTCTTCATCCTCTTCCTGTTTGGCTTGTTCCACAGTAATCTTATCGTCGGAAAAAAGCATGAGGTGCTGAATAAGTATCTCGGCGGCCTCTTTCAACGCATCTTTAGGATGGATGGAACCATCGGTGTTAACCTCCAATACAAGTTTCTCGTAGTCCGTCACCTGCTCCACACGGAAATTCTCAACCGAATACTTCACATTACGAATCGGCGTAAAAATGGCATCGATAGGAATGAAACCTATTTCGTCATTGAGTTGACGGCCTTCTTCAGCAGGAAGATAACCACGACCTCTATTTACGGCAATTTCTATTTGAAAACTGGCAGATTCATCCAAAGAACAAATAACCAGTTCGGGATTAAGCACTTCGAAACCGGAAAAGTGTTTACCTATATCACCGGCACTAAAGACATTCGTTCCGGAAACGGTGATTGTCACCGTTTCGCTATCGATGTTTTCAACAATTTGCTTAAAGCGGACTTGCTTCAAATTGAGAATGATATTTGTAACATCATCGATAACGCCGGGGATGGTCGCGAATTCGTGGGTCACTCCCCCTATCCGAATAGAAGTGATGGCAAAACCTTCCAAAGAAGAAAGAAGTATGCGCCGGAGGGCGTTGCCAATGGTAATTCCATAACCAGGTTCGAGCGGACGGAATTCAAACTTCCCATGGAAAGCGTCGGCCTCCAACATGATTACTTTATCGGGTTTCTGAAATGCTAATATGGCCATGGGGATTCTTGATTACTGTAATTTAAAATTGAAAAGCAAAGTCGTGCAAGCGGCGCATCAATTCTTGGAATAAAGCTCGACGATCAATTGTTCCTTGATGTTTTCAGGAATATCTTCACGTTCCGGGACATGCAGAAAAGTCCCACCCATGATTGCTTCATTCCATTCAATCCAAGGATATTTGCTGTGATTAAAGCCACTTAACGAGTCGGTGATAACCTCCATTGACTTATTCTTTTCTCGAACTGCCACAACCTGACCCGGTTTTACCTGGTAGGAAGGAATGTTCACGACCTTGCCATCCACCGTGATGTGACGATGAGACACCAATTGGCGTGCGCCGGCGCGTGTAGGAGAAATCCCCAAACGATACACCACATTGTCCAAACGGCTCTCAAGCATTTGTAACAAGATGACACCCGTCACGCCGGGAGTGCGTTGTGCTTTTTCGTAAGTGATGCGAAACTGTTTTTCTAACACGCCATACGTATATTTCGCTTTCTGCTTTTCACGCAATTGGATGCCGTATTCTGACGTTTTCCTACGACGAGAATTCCCGTGCTGCCCGGGAGGATAATTCTTTTTGGAAAGGACCTTATCCGGGCCGAAGATGGGTTCTCCGAATTTGCGAGCAATTTTCGATTTTGGACCTATATATCTTGCCATTTTTCTTTATGATTTAAATTTAGGAAATCATGTTTCCGACGAAGAGAGGAAGCGCGCTACAACCGAAACAGCAAAAAAGAAAGACGCAAACCTCAAAATCCGAAACTGACTTCACTCAAGAGACATGTAGAAATCGGGATAAAAAAATCAGACTCTTCTTCGTTTCGGAGGCCGGCACCCATTATGCGGCAACGGAGTCACATCAATTATTTCAGTAACTTCCACACCTGCTCCATGCACCGTACGGATGGCAGACTCACGACCATTACCAGGTCCTTTCACGTAGGCTTTCACCTTTCTCAAGCCCAAGTCATACGCAACCTTGGCACAATCCTGCGCCGCCATTTGAGCTGCATAGGGTGTGTTCTTCTTGGAGCCCCTGAAACCCATCTTGCCCGCGGACGACCAAGAAATAACCTGGCCTTCACCATTTGCAATTGTCACAATGATATTATTAAACGAAGAATGAACGTGCAATTGTCCAACTCCGTCAATTTTAACAACCCGCTTCTTCGCAGCGACAGTCTTCTTTGCCATATACTCTCAATATTGCTAATAATCGATAAACATTCAACGACTATCACTTAGTCGCTTTTTTCTTGTTGGCAACAGTCTTTCTCTTGCCTTTACGGGTGCGAGCATTGTTCTTGGTGCTTTGTCCTCTCACCGGCAAACCAAGGCGGTGGCGGATACCACGGTAACAACCAATATCCATCAAACGTTTGATGTTCAACTGAACTTCGGAACGCAAATCACCTTCGACCTTATACTGGCTACCAATAATCTCACGTATTTTAGCTGCTTGGTCGTCAGTCCAATCCTTCACCTTGATATCGAAGTCGACACCGGCTTCTGTCAGGATCTTCTTTGCGCTACTGCGACCTATTCCGTAGATATAAGTCAATCCAACTTCCCCTCTTTTGTTTTGGGGTAAATCTACTCCGACTATTCTTATCGCCATAAAATATTTTTTTGCTTATGAACTTAGTTATCCCTGACGTTGTTTGAACTTGGGGTTCTTCTTGTTGATCACATACAAACGTCCCTTCCTTCGGACTATTTTACAGTCGTCAGAACGTTTTTTGATAGAAGCTCTTACTTTCATATCATCAAAAATTTCTACGTTTTAAAAGGATAAAAGGCAAACGCGACGGGCTGATAAAACAACTCAATGTTTTCTGATAAAAATCACTTGTACCTAAATGATATTCTACCTTTGGTCAAATCATAAGGAGAAATTTCCACTTTAACCTTGTCACCAGGCAAAATCTTAATATAGTGCATGCGCATCCTTCCTGAAATATGGGCGGTTATCACATGGCCATTTTCCAACTCAACTCGAAACATCGCATTGGAAAGTGCCTCTATAATTATGCCATCTTGTTCTATCGCGGGTTGTTTTGCCATAAATTCGTGTTTTGGGGCAGCAAAATTACAACTTTTTCCTTAATTCCCAAGTTACAGCCCACCGTAATCAAAGCGACTTGTCACGTAAAACTTCTTCGATATACTGAAAACCCGACAGAATATCAGCTCTCCCGCGGCGTATTGCGACGGAATGCTCGAAATGAGCCGAAGGTTTGCGGTCAATGGTGCGAACTGTCCAACCATCTCGTTCAAAAACTACGTTACGACGTCCCAAGTTAATCATGGGCTCTATGGCGATGGTCATCCCTGATTTGAGAACCAAGCCATTACCCTTTCTGCCATAATTCGGCACTTCAGGAGCTTCGTGCAACTCGCGGCCAACACCATGGCCAACAAGTTCTCGCACTACAGAGTAGCCTCTTTCCTCACAATGAGACTGAATGGCACTTCCCACGTCTCCCAATCTTCGACCCTCAACGGCACATTCTATGCCCTTGTACAAGGCTTCTTTCGTCACCCTTAAAAGAGCCACCGTCTCGGGAGCAACGTCACCGACGCAGAAAGTGTAGGCAGAGTCTCCATGAAAACCATTGACATAAGCCCCGACATCCACCGAGACAATGTCCCCATCCCGCAACACGACCTTCTCCGAAGGAATCCCATGCACTACCTGTTCATTGACAGAAGTACAGATGGATTTCGGAAAACCGTTTTGTCCAAGAAATCCGGGCACGGCACCATTGTCTCTTATAAACTCGTCCGCTACTTTATCCAGATAGGCTGTCGTCACACCGGGGGCGATAACCTTCGCCAATTCGCCCAAGGTCTTCGCCACAATCTGATTGCTTATACGAAGCAACTCTATCTCTTCATCGGATTTCAAGAAGACCATTACACTCACTTCCTATAAATACGAATACGCCTTA
The DNA here is from genome assembly GCA_964410225.1 of uncultured Paludibacter sp. Taxonomy (GTDB): domain Bacteria; phylum Bacteroidota; class Bacteroidia; order Bacteroidales; family Paludibacteraceae; genus QVMH01. The sequence continues at coordinate 10,319 of CAYPFZ010000008.1, read as the reverse complement.
ATACGTCGTGATGCCACCAGAACGCCCTTTAATCCTACCGGATTTAAGCAAACCATCGTAATGTCGCATCAACAAGTGGCTTTCTATCTGCTGCAAAGTATCCAACACAACACCGACCAAAATTAATAAGGACGTTCCGCCGAAGAACTGGGCAAACTCGTAATTAATCCCCAACAGAGAAGCCAAAGCAGGCATGACTGCGACAATGGCCAAGAAGAAAGAACCAGGCAGGGTTATGCGAGACATTATGGTATCAATAAACTCCGCTGTCCTTTTACCCGGTTTCACCCCGGGTATGAAGCCGTTGTTCCGCTTCATATCCTCGGCCATCTGAGTAGGATTAATTGTAACTGCCGTGTAGAAATAAGTAAACGCGATAATCAACAAGGCAAATACAAAGTTGTACCAAAAGCCATTATTGTTCATGAAGGCAGCCCAGAATCCACTGATCCCTTCAGAATTGGCAAAACCGACGATTGTAATCGGAATGAACATGATGGCCTGAGCAAAAATGATCGGCATCACGCCTGCCGCATTCACCTTCAAAGGAATGTACTGACGAACACCGCCGTACTGCTTATTTCCAACAACACGCTTTGCATATTGCACCGGTATTTTCCGTGTTCCTTGAACCAACAAAATCGAAGCAGCTATGACAAGCAGCAAGAACACTATTTCGAGCAGGAACATAATCAATCCTCCGCCCTGATCGGTCAGCCGGAACGCAAACTCCCTGATGACGGCTCCCGGGAAGCGAGCAATGATACCTACCAAAATGATAAAAGAAATGCCGTTGCCTACACCTTTATCTGTAATGCGCTCACCGAGCCACATCACGAACACACTTCCTGCACAAAGAATCAACGTAGACGAAAAGCTAAACCAAAAGCCTGTAGGGAAAACAGCACCGACCTGCGTCATCTGCACCTTGAGGTTCACCAAATAAGACGGCCCTTGAAGCAGCAAGATAGCCACTGTCAGATACCGCGTGATTTGGTTCATTTTACGACGTCCGCTCTCTCCCTCACGTTGCATCTTCTGGAAATACGGGACTGCTATCGTGAGCAGCTGGATTACGATAGAAGCTGAGATGTAGGGCATTATACCCAATGCAAAAATAGAGGCATTGGCAAAAGCTCCACCGGAAAACATATTCAGCAACCCCAGCAAGCCGCCACTCGTTTGAGCCTTAAGGGCGGTCAATGCCCCGGGATCTATACCGGGAAGTATGATAAAAGAGCCGAACCGATAGACTAAAACGAACAAAAATGTCGTTATCAAGCGGCCTCGGAGGTCTTCTATCTTCCAGATATTTTTTAGCGTCTCAATGAACCTCATGCGATTATATTTTATTTACCGTTCCACCAACAGCGATGATAGCCGCCTCAGCCGATTTCGAAAAAGCGTTGGCCTCAACGTCAATCTTCTTTGTCAAAGAACCCTTACCTAATATTTTGACCAAAGAAGACTTGGGAATAAGGCCGACAGACCTTAAATCATCCAAACCGATTTTTGTGAGGTTTTTCTCTGTTGCCAAAAGCTCCAAGGTGCCTATATTAATGGCTTTGTACTCGACACGATTCCTGTTTTTAAAGCCAAACTTGGGCAAACGGCGCTGGATGGGCATCTGACCACCTTCAAAGCCTATCTTCTTCGAATAGCCGGAACGCGATTTGGCACCTTTATGCCCTCTCGTAGACGTACCACCCAAACCGGAACCCGGACCACGTCCTATCCTTTTTTTTGATTTCACTGACCCGGGAGCCGGGGTCAAACTATTTAAATTCATAAGTCAATTCTTTTGCAATTAATCAACAAGAAACACTGACCAAACGACCGGTCACACCTTCTGACTATCCTTCTCATTTATTCCAACACACCGTTTTCAACCTCAACCAAGTGTTTAACCTTCGCAACCATACCTAATATAGAAGGGGTTGCTTCATGCTCAACTACGGCATTGATCTTTCTCAGACCAAGTGCTTCCATAGTCCTTTTCTGAACCTTAGGTGCATTGATTATACTTCTGACCTGTTTGACTCTTATCTTTGCCATAACCAAACATTATCCATTAAACACCTTATTTAACGACACACCTCTATTTTGGGCAACCGTGTAAGCATCGCGAAGCTCACCCAATGCTGCCATTGTGGCTTTTACCAAATTATGAGGGTTGGAAGAACCCTTGGACTTCGCCAATACATCGGTAATCCCGACACTCTCAAAAACCGCACGCATGGCACC
>CAYPFZ010000008.1:0-7975 GCA_964410225.1 uncultured Paludibacter sp. | reverse complement strand
ATTAAAATTTAAGTCCGCCTTCGCGAGCTGCATCGGCCAATTGTTTAACACGCCCATGATACAAATAGCCATTGCGGTCAAAAACCACCTCCCGAATACCCGCTTCTTGGGCGGCTTTGGCAATCAACACGCCGACTTTGGCTGCCTGTTCCATCTTGGTAACCTTTTCGTTCATCCCCAACGACGAGGCCGATGCCAAAGTCCTTCCCGTCTTGTCGTCAATAACCTGTACGTAAATCTGCGAATTGCTGCGGAATACAGACATACGAGGCCTTTGGGAAGTCCCGGAGACCTTGCGGCGAATACGAACCTTTATCTTTTGTCTTCTATCTGATTTTGCGCTCATGATTTTACAAGATTAACTGTTACTTCCTATTTCCCTGCAGACTTACCGGCCTTGCGACGGACAACTTCACCCCGGAAACGAACACCTTTACCCTTGTAAGGTTCGGGACGACGGAAAGAACGAATCTTTGCGCATACCTGACCCAAAAGCTGCTTGTCGCAACAACTCAAAGTGATAAGAGGATTTTGATTGCGCTCCATCTTGGCTTCAACCTTAACCTCATCGGGCAGTCTCAAATAAATATTGTGAGTATAACCCAAAGACAACTCTAAAACCTGCCCCTGGGTGGTTGCACGATAACCTACACCTACAAGCTCCAGCACCTTGGTGTAGCCTTCAGACACACCGACAACCATATTATTAATCAAGGCTCTGTACAAACCATGCATCGCACGATTCGCTTTTTCGTCATTCGGACGGGTAACAGTTATTTCACTACCGTCAACGGTGACGCTGATGTTCGGATTAACCTCCTGAGACAGTTCCCCTTTAGGACCTTTCACAGTGACAACATGATCTTTGACCGTTACAACGACACCCGATGGAACATGGATAGGCAATTTTCCAATTCTAGACATTTTTACTTTCCTCCCTGCCTTTAATAAACATAACACAAAACTTCACCACCTATCTTGAGTTCCTTCGCTTCTTTATCGGTCATAACACCTTTGGAAGTGGAAAGTATTGCAATGCCTAAACCATTCAACACACGTGGCATGTCCCTGTATCCAACATACCTGCGCAAGCCCGGAGTGGAGACACGCTTCAAGTTCTTGATAGCATTCACCTTGTTTACCGGATCATACTTCAATGCAATCTTGATGGAACCTTGCGGCCCATCATCCACAAATTTGTAGTTCAAGATATAGCCCTTCTCAAGCAATATCCTCGTAATCTCTTTCTTGATATTCGACGCAGGCACTTCCACCACACGGTGTTTTGCCATGATGGCATTCCGTAACCTCGTCAGATAATCTGCAATTGGATCTGTCATCGCTATTTAATTTAAATTAATCCCGACTTTCGAGACAATATTTAATCTTATCTTCCTTAAAAGAAACTTCTGCAAAGCCTTCCGGCTCTTTCCGTATATTCGATTTCACGACTCAAAAAATCGTGCCTCCACCCCTTTATATTTATAACCCTTCTTCTGCTGCGTGCTTACGCAAGAGAAACTGTGTTACAGAGGGTTCACAAGAGGATTTTTTGTCATGAAGATTTACCAACTGGCCTTTCTAACGCCGGGAATAAGACCTTGTGAGGCCATTTCACGGAACTGAATGCGCGAAATCCCGAACTGACGCATGTAGCCTCTCGGACGTCCGGTGATTTTGCAGCGATTGTGCAAACGGACGTACGATGCATTCTTGGGAATCGTTTGGAGAGCTTCATAATTGCCCTCTTTTATATACTTTGCACGCTTTTCGGCATATTTAGCAACCATCTTAGCCCTTTTAACCTCGCGGGCTTTCATCGATTCTTTCGCCATATCTTTTAGTTTTTCTTGAATGGTAAACCAAACTCTCTCAACAAAGCATAGCCCTCCTCGTCTGTCTTGGCCGATGTCACGAAAGTAATGTTCATCCCCAAGATGCGGGCGACATTGTCAATATTAATCTCGGGAAAGATGATTTGTTCTTCAATGCCCAAAGTATAGTTTCCGCGCCCATCCAGCTTATTTTCGATACCTTTGAAGTCACGAATACGGGGCAACGCCACGCGAACAAGACGCTCTAAAAATTCATACATGCGAACTCCACGCAGGGTGACACGCACACCGATAGGCATCTTTTTGCGTAATTTAAAGTTCGAAATATCCTTTTTCGAAACAGTAGCCACCGCCTTCTGACCCGTTATGGCTGTCATCTCGTTTATGGCAACTTCGATAATTTTTCGATCTGCAACAGCGATACCCAATCCTTGATTGAGGACTATTTTCTGAAGTTTTGGCACCTGCATAACCGAAGTGTAGCCAAATTCCTTCATCAAGACAGGAACAATGCGCTCCAAATAATCTTTCTTTAAACTTGCAGTATCCATCTTAAATTACTTCTCCTGTTTTTTTTGAAAAACGAACCAACTTGCCATCCTCGCCCCTTCTACGTCCGATGCGAACAGGTATTCCGTTTTCAACCAAGTTCAAATTGGAAAGATGGACAGACGCTTCCTTCTTTATGATGCCTCCTTGAGGATTTTTTGCGTTGGGCTTGGTGCTTTTCGATACCATGTTGATACCTTCCACGATAGCACGGTTCTTCTTTACTTCCACCGTCAAAACACGACCGATCTTGCCTTTGTCATCGCCCGAATTGACGTAAACCGTATCACCTTTCTTTATATGTAATTTAGCCATTATCCTGTATCTTGAGTTTTATGGAAATCAAAGCACTTCAGGTGCTAACGATACAATCTTCATGTTGGTGGCACGCAATTCGCGGGCAATCGGGCCAAAAATTCGACTTCCACGAATTTCACCGGCATTGTTCAACAACACGCACGCATTGTCGTCAAAACGGATGTAGGAACCATCAGCACGACGTATTTCTTTTTTTGTGCGCACCACTACAGCCTTGGATACCACACCTTTCTTTATGTCACTCGAAGGGATAACATTTTTGACAGCCACAACAATAATGTCGCCTACCGTTGCGTAGCGCCTGCCTGTTCCACCTAAAACACGAATACAAAGCACTTCCTTCGCACCGCTGTTATCCGCCACCGTCAACCTTGTTTCTTGTTGTATCATACTACTTAACCCTTTCGATTATCTCAGTTAACCTCCATCTCTTCGTCTTACTCAACGGACGAGTCTCCATGATACGAACCGTGTCACCGATATTGCACTCATTTTTTTCGTCGTGAGCATGAAGTTTCTTCGTCTTGTTCACAAACTTACCGTATATAGGGTGCTTTTCTTTCCACTTGACGGCAACAGTGATCGTCTTGTCCATCTTGTTGCTGAAAACCACACCAACCCTTTCCTTTCTTAAATTTCTTTTTTCCATCACACTGAAATTCACTTGCTTAATTCTCTCTGACGTAATTCTGTAGCTATGCGGGCAATATCACGGCGTGTTTCTCTTATCTGCATCGGATTGTCCAATGGAGAAATAGCATGATTCATTTTCAAACGTTCTAATAACTCCTTTTTGCCATCCAGCCTTTCAGCCAATTCTTTGACAGAAAGCTCTTTTAATTCAGTCGATTTCATATCTTACTCGTTATTAGTTGGTCGTACCATCGTAATCATGCCGAATCACAAATTTCGTAGCCACGGGTAACTTCTGTGCACCCAAACGAAGTGCTTCCTTGGCAACTTCAAAAGGTACTCCCTCAACTTCAATCAGAATACGTCCCGGGGTGACCGGAGCAACAAAACCTTCGGGAGAACCTTTACCTTTACCCATACGTACCTCGGCCGGTTTCTTCGTGATTGGTTTGTCCGGAAAAATGCGAATCCATATTTGGCCTTGACGTTGCATATAGCGAGTCACGGCAACACGAGCAGCCTCAATCTGACGTCCGGTAAGCCATTTGGAATCCAAACATTTAATACCAAAAGAACCGAAAGCCAATCGATGCCCACGTTGCGCATTACCCTTCATGCGCCCTTTCTGCTGCCTTCTGAACTTAGTTTTTTTAGGTTGTAACATAACTCCTTAAAATCATTTAGCTTGATGCAGTACTATTTTTTCTCTTTCTGAATCCTTTACCTGCACGGTTGTCATAACGGTCAGTACCACGGCCAAAATCCCTCTGTGCTGTAAAGGAAGGTGCCAAATCTCTCTTGCCGTACACTTCACCACGACAGATCCATACTTTGACTCCTATCAACCCTACTTTAGTCAAAGCTTCTCCCAAGGCATAATCTATATCGGCGCGAAACGTATGTAAAGGCGTACGCCCTTCCTTGTACATTTCAGAACGCGCCATTTCCGCTCCGTTCAACCGACCGGAAACCAACACCTTTATACCTTCGGCTCCCATACGCATCGTCGAAGCAATCGCCATTTTTACAGCTCTCCGATAAGCCACCTTACCTTCTATCTGGCGAGCAATATTATTGGCTACGATGACGGCTTCCAATTCCGGACGTTTGATTTCAAAAATATTGATTTGGATTTCCTTATCGGTTATTTTCTTCAGTTCTTCTTTCAACTTGTCGACTTCCTGACCGCCCTTCCCGATGATCATACCGGGGCGAGCTGTACAAACGGTAATGGTCACAAGTTTCAATGTTCGTTCAATTATGATACGCGACACACTGGCTTTTGCAAGACGGGCATTCAGATATTTTCTGATCTTGCTATCTTCCAGCAAGGTTTCACCATAATTTTTCCCGCCATACCAGTTGGAGTCCCAACCGCGAATAATTCCCAGGCGATTACTTATCGGATTTGTCTTCTGTCCCATCTAACAATCAATTTTTGTTGTCGTTATCATTAGTTTTAATCGCGTCGTCAGAATCCACGCCTTTCTTCGTATCAACAAACAAAGTCACGTGATTCGAGCGTTTACGAATTCTGTAGCCGCGACCCTGAGGTGCCGGACGCAGACGCTTCAACATTGAACCTCCGTCGACGTAAATGGCACTCACGTACAATTCCGCACTGTCAGCACGTTGTTCCGTCTTCTGTTCCCAATTTGCTATCGCCGAACGCAGCAATTTTTCCAGCCTACGTGAAGCCTCCTTTGAAGAAAACTTCAACACACCCAAAGCCCTGTTAACTTCCATACCGCGGATCAAATCGGCAACAAGACGCATCTTGCGAGGGGAAGTGGGCACATCGTTGAGCTTCGCAAAGTAAAGCGACTTGCTGGCCTCTTTTCTCTTTTCTGCTGCTATTCTCTTTCTTACACCCATTTTTATCGAAGTATTTTTATTGTCAAACTAACGTTTAGATGGATTTATTTTTTCTTTCCACCATGCCCTCTAAAGATTCGGGTGGGGGCAAATTCTCCTAATTTATGCCCCACCATATTCTCAGTCACGTACACGGGAATGAACTTATTCCCATTGTGAACGGCAATTGTATGGCCTACAAAATCAGGAGAAATCATCGAGGCTCTTGCCCAGGTCTTGATAACGGTTTTCTTTCCGCTTTCATTCATGGCCAAGATTTTCTTTTCGAGCTTCAGGTTGATATAGGGTCCTTTTTTTAATGAACGGCTCATATTATTTACTTACTTTTTCTTTTATTTCTTTCTTCTTTCAATAATATATTGGTTCGAATGCTTCTTGGGCGAACGTGTTCTGTAACCCTTCGCCAACAAGCCCTTGCGAGAGCGAGGATGCCCCCCTGAGGCGCGGCCTTCGCCACCACCCATCGGGTGGTCAACCGGATTCATCGCCACACCCCTTACTCTCGGACGACGCCCTAACCAACGAGAACGACCCGCTTTTCCTGACTTGACGAGCGCATGATCCGAATTGCCCACACTACCCACGGTTGCTTTACACGCCGAAAGAATTTTGCGTACCTCACCTGAGGGCAATTTTACAATCACGTATTTTTCTTCGCGAGACGTCAACTGAGCAAAAGTTCCCGCAGAGCGAACCATTGCGGCTCCTTGTCCGGGACGCAACTCGATGTTATGAATAATCGTACCCAAAGGAATATTCTTCATGGGTAACGAATTACCCACTTCAGGAGCTGCCTCTGCACCTGAAAGAACTACCTGGCCAACTTGCAAACCATTGGGCGCAAGGATGTACCTTTTCTCACCATCAGCATAAAAAAGCAATGCTATACGGGCTGAACGATTCGGATCGTATTCTATCGTCTTAACCGTCGCAGGTACACCGTCTTTATTGCGCTTGAAATCTATTACCCTAAATTTTCTCTTGTGTCCGCCTCCTCTGTAGCGCATGGTCATCTTGCCGGAATTGTTGCGGCCACCCGTCTTCGATTTTCCGAAAACAAGAGATTTCTCTGGAACACTCGCGGTAATCGTATCGAATGAACCAATAATCCTGTGTCTTTGCCCTGGCGTAGTGGGCTTTAATTTACGTACAGCCATTATTTTTAGTTCTTAATGCGTCAAAAGCGAGGCAAGGCCGATTTTTCCTGCCTCACCTTTCTCTTATCTCTATTAGATATTGCTATAAAAATCTATCTGATCACCGGCTTTGACAGTAACAATCGCCTTTTTGTACGCGGCATCGCGACCGGTAATCACACCCGACCTCGTATATCTTCTCTTTTTCTTGGGATACACAACCATAGTATTGACGCTGGTAACCGTCACGTTATACATCTCTTCCACGGCTTTCTTTATCTCCAACTTGTTGGCATCCCGCTGAACCCTGAAACCATAACGGTTGAGTTTCTCACCCAACGCCGTCATCTTCTCGGTCACAACCGGTTTAATGATAATGCTCATCTTTTTCACCTCCTATGCTTTGACAAATACACCTTCTATTGTCGACAATGCATCCTCGCATATCACGAGACATTTAGCATCCAACAACTCATAAGTATTTAAGTTAGACGCCAATGACACTTTTACTCGTGGAATATTACGAGCCGACAAATATACATTTTTATTTGCTTCCGGCAAAACAAAAAGCACCTTCTTATCAGCCACTTGCAAGTTTTTCGTCAAAGCTATGAAATCTTTCGTCTTCGGAGTCTGAAAAGCCGAAGATACATTTTCCACCACGACTATCCCGCCTTCTTTGGCCTTGTAGGAAAGAGCCGACTTGCGAGCCAATTGTTTTACCTTCTTATTGAGCTTGAAACTGTAGTCACGGGGAACAGGACCGAAAATACGTCCGCCACCTACCCTTACAGGCGACTTGATATCGCCCGGACGGGCACCGCCACTACCTTTCTGACGGCCTAATTTACGAGTGCTGCCCGACACCTCGCTGCGAGATTTCGCTTTATGCGTTCCCTGACGTTGATTTGCCAAATACTGTTTTACATCCAAATAAATGGCATGATCGTTTGGCTCAATGCCGAATATCGCATCGTTCAGTAACACCTTCTTACCGGTGTCTTTCCCTTTGATATCTAAAACTGATAATTCCATGATTATTTGTTGATGTAAACAATTGAATTTTTGGCTCCCGGTACCGAACCTTTCAACAACAAGAGATTGTGTTCGGGAATTACTTTTAATATCTGCAAGTTTTGAACAGTCACCCGTTCGCCCCCCATGCGTCCGGCCATGCGCGTCCCCTTGAATACACGGGAAGGAAACGAAGACGCACCTATCGATCCGGGAGCACGAAGGCGATTGTGTTGTCCGTGAGTAGACTGCCCTACCCCACCGAAACCGTGACGCTTGACAACGCCCTGAAATCCTTTGCCTTTAGACCTACCCACGACGTCCACAAAAGAATTTGCCTCAAACAGCATATCCACGGTCAGCGTGTCACCTACCTTCAATTCCTGCTCAAAGCCCTTGAACTCAACCAGGTATCTTTGAGGAGCTACTCCCGCTTTCTGGAAATGACCGCTCTCGGGCTTGGTCGTGTGCTTGGCCTTCTTTTCCTGAAAACCAAGCTGAACTGCCTCGTAACCATCCCTTTCCACGGTCTTTATCTGAGTAACTACACAAGGACCTGTTTCGATAACAGTGCATGGCACATTCTTTCCATCGGCACTGAAAACGGATGTCATT
>CAYPFZ010000007.1:28352-30866 GCA_964410225.1 uncultured Paludibacter sp. | reverse complement strand
TTGAAAGAGACTCTGCCGGGAGGCCGGCGGCGGGTCGGCGAGCCGTTTCCCGGGAAAATCGCTAACTTTGCCCCGCCCTATCACACACGCAAAAGAGAAGCACATGGAGCAAACACAGGCACACCCGTCGGCTGCCACCTACGGCGACGACCACATCATCACTCTTGAGGGTCTGGAGCACGTCAGACGCCGTCCGGGCATGTACATCGGTAAGTTAGGCGACGGCAGCCATGCCGACGACGGCATTTACGTATTACTCAAAGAGGTGATAGACAACTCCATCGACGAGTTTCGCATGGGGCAGGGCAAACACATCGAGGTGCACATCGAAGGGCAGACGGTGAGCGTGCGCGACTACGGCCGCGGCATTCCCTTGGGCAAGATGGTGGAGGCCGTCTCGACGATGAATACCGGCGCGAAATACGATTCGAAAGTATTCAAGAAATCCGTGGGGCTGAACGGTGTGGGGCTGAAAGCGGTCAATGCGCTCTCGCGAAGGTTTTCCGTGCGGAGTTTTCGCGAAGGCAACACACGTTGCGCCACCTTCGAGCGGGGCAAGATAGTCGCTGACACAGAGGTGACAAGCGCGCCGGCCGACCAGAAGAGCGGCACACTCATCACCTTCACCCCCGACGAAGAACTTTTTCCCGACTATGCTTTCCGTGAGGAAATCGTCGAGAGCATGCTCCGCAACTATTCCTACCTCAACACAGGCTTGACGGTGACCTGCAACGGCAAACGTTTCCACTCGAAAAACGGCCTGCTCGACCTGCTCGACGAGACCCTCACCGGCGAGCCACTCTATCCCATCATTCACCTCAAAGGGCAGGACATCGAAATCGCCTTCACCCATTGCCATCAGTATGGCGAAGAATATTACTCGTTTGTCAACGGGCAGCACACCCGCGACGGCGGCACGCACCAAAGCGCCTTCCGCGAATCGGTGGCACGCACCATCAAGGAATATTACAGCAAGAACTTGGAAGTGGCCGACATACGCAACGGTATGGTGGCTGCACTGACTGTCAACGTGGAGGAACCGGTGTTCGAAAGTCAGACCAAGACGAAACTCGGCTCGCGCGACGTGAGTCCCGAAGGGCCGACCGTCAACAAGTTCATCTCCGACTTTTTGAAAAAGGAGTTAGACAACTACCTTCATCGCACCCCCGGCACTTCGGAGGTGATGTTGAAAAAAATACTCGATTCGGAGAAAGAGCGGAAAGCTATTGCGGGTTTGAGCCGTGCGGCTCGCGAACGAGCCAAAAAGGTCAACCTGCACAACCGCAAATTGCGCGACTGCCACGTACACTACAACGACGCTCTCCCCTCGCGAGCCACCGAGGCAGCCGACCCGCGTCAGGAAAGCGCCATCTTCATCACCGAGGGCGACTCGGCCAGCGGCTCGATCACCTCCAGCCGCGACGTGAAAACGCAAGCCGTCTTCAGTCTGAGAGGAAAGCCGCTGAACAGCTACGGACTGACGAAAAGAATCGTATACGAAAACGAAGAGTTCAACCTTTTGCAGGCCGCCCTCAACATCGAGGAAGGCATTGACGGACTGCGCTACAACAAGGTAATCATCGCCACCGACGCCGATGTCGACGGAATGCACATCCGCTTGCTGCTGCTCACCTTCTTCCTGCAATTTTTCCCCGACCTGATAAAGCGCGGACACGTCTATATCCTGCAAACCCCCCTTTTCCGCGTGCGCAACAAGCGGGAGACTATCTACTGCTATTCCGACGAAGAACGCGCCGCTGCTATCGAGCGCCTGAGCCCGCATCCCGAGATTACCCGTTTCAAAGGTCTGGGGGAAATATCGCCCGAAGAGTTCCGACACTTTATCGGCAAAGACATCCGCTTGGACCGGGTGACGCTACGCAAAGGAGACGCAGTGGCCGACCTGCTGGCCTTCTACATGGGTAAAAACACGAGCGAACGACAGCAGTTCATCATCGAGAACCTGGTGGTGGAAGAAGACAAAGTCGATGCCTAAGCCCCTTTCCCGATGCTCCCGACCGACGAACACTACATGCGTTGCGCCCTTGCCGAAGCCCGTCGGGCAGAGGAGCGTCACGAAGTACCCATCGGGGCGGTGGTGGTGTGGGAAGACCGCATCGTGGGACGCGGACACAACCTGACCGAAGCCCTGACCGACGCCACCGCCCACGCCGAGATGCAAGCCCTGACCGCCGCCATGCAGACCACGGGAGGGAAGTACCTGCCCGACTGCACCCTCTACGTCACCCTCGAGCCCTGCGCCATGTGTGCCGGAGCCATGGCATGGGCGCAGATAGGGCGAATAGTCTACGGCGCACCCGACGAAAAACGCGGCTACCGACACACAGCACCCCGGGCACTCCATCCGCGCACGAAAGTCGAAGCCGGCGTGCTGGCCGAAGAATGTGCCGCCCTAATCAAAGAGTTTTTCAAAAACAAACGCCGCTGAACATAGGCCGCAGGAAACCCAAGAGGACGCGTAACCCGGCCTTCGGCGCGTGCTGACGCAGTTTT
>CAYPFZ010000007.1:5337-28252 GCA_964410225.1 uncultured Paludibacter sp. | reverse complement strand
ACGCAGTTTTCGCTGCGTACTAACGCGCCGCGAGCTGCGTAAGTACGTAGCAAAATTTACCAAAGCACGCAGCGGAAGAGTGGCTGCAAAGCGGGGAAGCAAGTTGTAGAATGGACGTTTTTCCCGACTTGTACAGCTCGACAAATCGTTCTACCTTTGCCTTTGTCGCCGGCTGACAGTGTCGGCATTCGCATATTCAAAAAAACATTCGGCGACCGTAAAAAGGTGGCGTTCGAAGGTATGATGTAGGGTTGTCAATGAGTCGTGGCATATCGCTTTCTGAGTTGGCCGGTCGCATCGGCCTGGCTGTTCGTTCAAGTCTGAGTGAGCCTGTCTGGGTGCGCGCTGAAATCAACGCGCTGCAGGTGAATGGCGGCCACTGCTACATGGAACTGGTGGAAAAGCAGTCCGAAGGCGACGGCGTGGTGGCAAAATGTCGCGCTGCATGCTGGGCGGCCACTTTTCGCATGTTAAAGCCCTATTTTGAGCAACACACCGGACAAGAGTTGAGGGCGGGTCTTCAAGTGCTGCTTTCCGTGACGGTCGACTTTCATCAGGTCTACGGGTTGAGTTTGACCGTTCGCGACATTGACCCGGTGTTCACTGTGGGCGAGTTGGCTGCCCGCCGCGCGCAAATCATGCGCCGGTTGGAGGAAGAAGGAGTGGCAGAGATGAACAAACAGTTGCCCCTGCCCGTTCCTGCCCGTCGGGTGGCGGTCGTTTCTTCGCCCACAGCAGCAGGTTATGAGGACTTTTGCAACCAGCTTCGTGGCAACACCCAGGGGTATGTCTTTCAGGTGGAACTCTTTGCCGCCACCATGCAGGGCGACAGGGCCGCAGCATCCATTGTGGCTGCGCTCGACAAAGTGTATGCCCGTGTTGATAGTTTCGACGTGGTGGTCATCATCCGTGGTGGTGGTGCTGCGACCGATTTGGCGGCGTTTGACAGTTATGACCTGGCGTTGCATTGCGCCCAATTTCCTCTGCCTGTGGTGGCGGGCATCGGTCACCAGCGCGACGTGTCCATCCTCGACAGGGTGGCGCACACCAGTGTGAAGACTCCCACGGCCGCCGCCGAATATCTCATCGACAACTTGCGTGAAGCCGAGGCGAGGGTTGACGATGTCCGTTGCGCCCTTGAGCAGCTTTTCCGCGAGCGGATAGAACGTGAGAGTCGCCGGATAGAACAGGGGGCGTTGCGTCTGCATCTCCAGGTGGAAGGTCGTGTGTTGCATCGTGCCTACCTCATCGACAGGCAGGCGGCTCGCCTGAGGGCAGCATGGAAGATGTGTAAGACTCGCCGGGAAAGCCACCTGCATCTGATGGAGGAACGCATCCGCTCTTATTCGCCGGCCTTCTTGCTGCAACGAGGAGTCACCATCACTACGCTCAACGGTCGCCGCCTCTGCTCGTCGGCTTCGCTTCGTCCGGGCGACCGTTTGCGCACCTATTTCCCCGATGGCACTGTCGACAGCCTCGTGACTTCTCCACCGACCCGGCTCGACACCCTCCGAAACGCATCGGAAGAACAGAATCCTTAAAGACATCAGGCGGCACATAAGGCCGGCGGAAAACCTTAATAAGAGGTTCTCTCTTGCGTGCTTTCCCGGCTCTCGGCGCGTGATAACGCAGCAAAAATTCTCAGAGCACGCAGGAGAAGGAGCTCTGTAAGCTCGTGTATATGACTATCAAATAAGAGTTTACCATCAAAAGAGTTTGGCCGTCCGGCGGTGTGGCGGGCAGGTTGTTTGCACTTGTTGCAAAAAGCGGATTGTTGCGAAAAAAGGTGTAACTTTACGCCTTTCCGTCTTTGCCCCCTTCATGCAAAGGCAATCTGTTGGTAAAAAACAAGGTAGACATGAGTTCTTTTGTCCATTTGCACGTTCATTCTCATTATTCCATTCTCGACGGGATGTCGAAAGTGCCCGACTTGGTGGACAAATGTATTGCCGACGGCATGCGTGCCATGGCTTTGACCGACCACGGCGACATGTTCGGTATCAAAGAGTTTCTCGACTATGTTGACAAGAAGAACGACAAGTGCAGGAGGGAGTTGGGTGATATTGCCCGCCGGTTGGAGTCGTCCGGCCTTTCCGACGAGGAGCGTGCTTCGCTGGAAGTTCGCAGAGCTGAGGCCGAGTGCCGCCTGTTCAAGCCCATCGTGGGGGTGGAGGCCTATTGCGCACGTCGTTCGCACACAGCCAAAGAGCTGAAAGAGGATGCGAGCGGCTGGCATCTTGTCTTGCTTGCCAAGGACAAGACGGGCTATCATAATTTGTGCAAGCTCGTGTCGCGCTCGTGGATTGACGGTTACTATTACCGTCCCCGTGTGGACAAGGAGTTGTTGGAACGATACCACGAGGGGCTCATAGTGAGCTCGGCCTGTCTTGCCGGTGAGATACCGAAGAAAATCATGGCCGGCAATCTGCAGGAGGCCGAGGAGGCTGTCAGGTGGTTTAAGGGCATTTGGGGCGACGATTTTTATCTGGAGGTGCAACGTCATCGCACGGACAAGCCCGGTGCGGACTTTACGGTGTACGAACGTCAGCTGGAGGTGAATGCCGCCATTTTTGAATTGGCCGCCAAGACCGGCACGAAGGTCATTGCCACCAACGACGTGCATTTTGTGGAAGAAGAACACGGTGAGGCCTACGACCGCCTCATCTGCTTGAGCACCGGCAAAGATTTGGACGACCCGACCCGCATGCGCTACACCAAACAGGAATGGCTCAAGACGCAGGCAGAGATGGGTGCCATTTTTTCGGATCATCCCGAGGTGTTGGCCAACACGCTTGAGGTGGCAGCCAAGGTGCAATTCTACTCCATTGATTCTCCTCCGCTGATGCCCAAGTTTGACATTCCCTCCTCGTTTGCCACCGAAGAAGATTACCGCCGAAGATACAGCGAGCAAGACCTTTTCGACGAGTTTACGCGCGACGAACACGGCCGGGCGGTTCTTTCGCCCGAAGCTGCGGAGAAGAAAGTGAGGCAACTCGGCGGCTGCGACAAACTTTATCGCATCAAGTTGGAAGCCGACTACCTGGCCAAGCTGAGCTGGGAGGGTGCTGCCCGCCGTTACAAGGAAATGACCGACGAGCTGCGTGACCGCATCGCTTTCGAACTTCATGTGATGAAGACGATGGGCTTCCCCGGCTATTTTCTCATTGTACAGGACTTCATTGCCGCTGCCCGT
This sequence comes from uncultured Paludibacter sp., assembly GCA_964410225.1. Taxonomy (GTDB): domain Bacteria; phylum Bacteroidota; class Bacteroidia; order Bacteroidales; family Paludibacteraceae; genus QVMH01. Next base: position 25,059 of record CAYPFZ010000007.1, on the reverse strand, counting down.
CAAATGGGTGTTTCCGTAGGACCCGGGCGGGGATCGGCGGCAGGGTCGGTGGTAGCCTATTGTCTTGCCATCACTGACGTTGACCCTTTGAAATACGACTTGCTGTTTGAGCGTTTCCTCAACCCTGACCGCATCTCCCTCCCCGACATCGACATCGATTTCGACGACGACGGCAGAGGCGATGTGCTTCGTTGGGTGACGGACAAATACGGCAAAGAACGGGTGGCACATATCATCACTTACGGCACCATGGCCACCAAGTCGGCCATCAAAGACGTGGGACGCGTGCAGAAAATGCCCTTATCTGAAGTGATCGCCCTCACCAAACTTGTGCCCGACCGTTTTGGCGACGACAAGGCCGACCCTGTGACCAAGAAAGTGCCGAAAGTGACGTTGAAAAACTGCTTCAAGTATGTTCCCGAATTAGGCATGGCTCGTGAGTCGGCCGACCGTAACGTGTCTGACACCTTGCGGTATGCTGAAATGCTCGAAGGCACGGTGCGCCAGACCGGCGTACACGCTTGCGGGGTCATCATCGGAGCCGATGACCTGACAAACTTCCTCCCCCTCTGTACGGCCAAGGAAAAAGACAGCAAAGAAGACGTGTTGGTTACCCAATACGAAGGCTCGGTCATCGAGTCGGTGGGGCTGATAAAGATGGACTTTCTGGGGCTGAAAACCCTCTCGGTCATCAAGGAGGCCGTGGCCAATATCAAGAAAACGAGAGGCGAAGATTTAGACATCAACAAAATCCCCATTGACGACCGTGCCACTTACGAGCTGTTCTGTGCGGGGGCTACCGTGGGCACGTTCCAATTCGAGTCGTCCGGGATGCAGAAATACCTGCGCGAATTGCAGCCCTCGACCTTCGAAGACCTTATCGCCATGAACGCTCTCTACCGACCGGGGCCAATGGACTACATTCCCCAATTTATCGCCCGAAAGCATGGCCGAGAGCCGATAGAATATGACATCCCGGAGATGGAAACCTACCTGAAAGGGACTTATGGCATCACCGTCTACCAGGAGCAAGTCATGCTTTTGTCGCGTTTGCTGGCCGACTTCACGCGTGGCGAGTCAGACACGCTGCGCAAGGCCATGGGCAAAAAACAGCGAGACAAACTGGATCAAATGAAGCCCGACTTCATCAGCCGCGGCACAAAGAAAGGCCACGACCCGGCGGTGTTGGAGAAGATATGGAGCGATTGGGAGAAATTCGCCTCTTATGCCTTTAACAAGTCGCACGCCACGTGCTATTCGTGGGTGGCCTATCAGACGGCCTACCTGAAGGCGCATTATCCGGCGGAGTTCATGACTGCCAACCTCACGCGCAACCGTGACGACATCAGCGAAGTGGGCAAGTTCATGGACGAATGCAAAAACATGGGCATCCGCGTGCTCGGACCTGACGTTAACGAGAGCGAGTTGAATTTCACCGTGAACGCAGAAGGAAATATCCGTTTCGGTTTGGGCGGGGTGAAAGGCGTGGGTGAAGGAGCAGTCCGTGCCATCGTCAAAGAGCGGGAGGCCAACGGGCGTTTCACCGACATATTCAACTTCATTGAGCGAGTGAATCTCAACGCTTGCAACAAGAAAACCATCGAAAGTCTGGCACTCTCCGGCGCGTTCGACGGTTTCGAGAACCTGCGTCGCGAGCAGCTCTTTTCCTTAAACGCCAAGGGGGAAAACACGATCGACACCATCATCCGATACGGAAACAAGTTCCAAGAAGACAAATCCATGGCCATCAACTCTCTCTTTGGAGACATGGAGATGGTGGAAATTGCCCGACCCGCATTGCCTAAAGTGCCCGAATGGGCGACAATCGAGCGGCTCAACAAAGAGCGCGAATTGGTGGGCATGTACCTCTCGTCGCACCCCCTTGACGAATATGAGTTTGAAATGAATTATTTGTGTAACACCACCACCACCGAGCTCAAAGACCTGGAGGCCATAAAAGGGCGGGCGTCTGTCAAGGTGGGCGGAGTGATTACCTCCGTACGTAACGGCATCTCCAAGGCGGGCAACCCTTACGGCGTGTTCGTGTTGGAAGACTACGAAGGCCCTTGCGAATTCCCCCTTTTTGGTAAGAGCTACGTGGAGTTCAGCAAATACATGATACCACATTACCACGTGTGTGTGTCGGGAGTCGTGCAAGCCAAAGGAGCCGACTACAACAAATTCAAAAAAAACGATAATCACACCGCCACGCCAAAAGAACTGGAACTCAAGATTACCCACATCGACCAGTTGGGCGAAATAACAAAAACCTCCTTAAAGAGCGTAACGCTCGGAGTTTCCCTCAAAATGCTCTCCGACAAGTGGGTGAAGACCTTCGCGCAAATCATCAAAGAAAACAAGGGCGGCACGAACTTGTTTGTGGAGATAATCGACGAATCGACAGGAGGAAAGGTTCGACTCTTTTCGCGCAAACACCGTTTCGAAATGAACAAACAAGTCTATCAATTCATCAAAGCGGCGCGTCACAACGGCGAGTTGCTGAGCATGGAAATAAACAAACAAGCGTAAAAAAGTTTCCACACCCCCCTGACAAACAGTGGGATTTCTTGTTGATAACTTATTGCTTTTTTTGTTGGTCAATCCGCACAGCTTGTTCTAACTTTGATGTCCCCTAACAAGGGAAACACACTTCAGACATTTATCTTAAACGAATATATTATGGCTTTAGAATTTACCGACAGCAATCTGAAGGAATATCTTGACGGCGACAAGCCGGTTGTGATCGATTTCTGGGCAGAATGGTGCGGCCCTTGTCGCCTCATGTTGCCCGTGGTGGAAGAATTGGCGGAAGAATACGCCGACCGTGTGCACATCGGGAAAATGAACGTCGACGAAAACGTTGAAACCCCCGGAGAATACGGCATACGCAGCATCCCCACCTTGCTCTTCTTCAAAGGCGGACAACTGGCGGACAAGGTGGTAGGCGCCGCCTCGAAAACCGTTTTGGAAGAAAAAATCAAGGGTTTGCTCTAAAAGGGCGACCTGCATGAGACTCGACGGGCGGCGGGAGAGGCGGCGAGCGGTGCCCTTCAAAGCAAACAGCCCCGGCAAACCGTGAAGGTCGCCCGGGGCTGTCGTGTTGTTTTGTTATGTCTGCCGGGTTATTCTGCCGGCGTGTCACCGGTTTGGGCAGCGGCTTCTTCTGCGGCGGCCGCTTGAGCAGCTGCTTCCGCTGCCGCTTGAGCGGCGGCGCGGGCTTCGGCTCTCTTCTTGGCCAACTCGTCAGCTTGAGCCTTGCGATAGGCACTCTCGGCTTCCAAACGAGTCTTGGCGGCTTCGCGCTCGGCAACAGCCTGTTGTTCTTTTGTCTTCACTACCTTGGCCTCTTTTTCGGCCTTCCATTGATTGAAACGTCTCTCGGCCTCGGCCTCGTCGAAGGCACCCTTCTTCACGCCTCCCAAAAGGTGCTTCTTCAGCAATACACCCTCCCAAGAGAGAATGTTGCGCACCGTGTCGGTCGGCTGTGCACCGGTTTGCAGCCAATACAACGCCCTGTCAAAATTGAGGTTGACAGTAGCCGGGTTGGTGTTGGGGTTGTACGAACCCAGTCGCTCGATAAAACGGCCATCGCGTGGCGCTCTGCTGTCGGCAATCACGATATGGTAGTAGGGATAGCCCTTACGACCGTGACGCTGCAGTCTCATTCTTACTGGCATGTCTTCTCTGTTTTTATGGTTATACGTTGGCTTTTACTCGAAAAGCGGCGCAAAGTTAATACATTATTCGGTGAAATCAAACCGTTCGTCCGGGTGTTTTTTTCGGGGAAGTTGTCGGGAAGGCCTTCCTCTGACGCTTTCGCGGCATCGCGCCGACCCGGCATCCGCAAAGCCATAAACCTATAAGAAATAGGCTGTTTCAAAACAAAGCATCCCCGCTTCTCTTGCGTTACTACGCAATTTTTGCTGCGTACTAACGCGCCGCGCGCTGCGTAAGCATCCGGCAAAATTTTCGTTAGTACGCAGCAGAAGCCTCTCAAGCATGCGTCGGAGAGGGCATTGGCAGGGGATGAGGTGGGTTGCAAGAAGGCTTTTTTACATGCCAAAGGCAAAGGCGTGTATGCCGTCGTAGATGCCGCTCGCTATCCCCACCACCACGAGAGCCAGCGTGCAGATGACAAGGCTTGCCCTCATCCAATGGTCGCTGTCGAAGGTTTCGATAGGATGGTCGTTCGGATTGATAAACAGGGCTTTGACAACGAGCAGGTAATAATATAGCGAGATGACCGTGTTGATCAGTGCCACGAACACCAGCCAGTGGAATCCTGCTTCGAAGGCTGACATGAAGATGAAGAATTTGCTGAAGAATCCGGCGAAAGGCGGTATTCCTCCCAAAGAGAAAAGTGCCAAGGTCATGACCACGGCCAGTTTGGGGTTGGTGCGATACAGCCCGTCGTAGTGGCGTATGGACACCTTGCCGTCGGTCTGCTGTTCCACCGAGGCTACCACTCCGAACACGGCAATGTTGGCTATCATGTAGGCCAAGGCGTAAAACACGGTGGAGCTCATCCCTTGGGGTGTACCTCCCATGATGCCAAGCACCAAGTAGCCGGCTTGCGAGATGCTGCTGAAGGCCAGAAAGCGCTTGATGTTTTCCTGCCTGATGGCAAAAAGGTTGCCCACGGTGATGCTCGCCACGATGAGCCAACAGAGTATTTCTTCCCACACTCCGACCATGGTGGAAAAGACTTTGACGAGCACCAAAAACAGGGTGAATGCCGCTGCGGCCTTAGAAATTACCGACAAGTAGGTTGTCACGCTGGTGGGAGCACCTTCGTATACGTCGGCGGTCCAAAGGTGGAAGGGGACTAACGAGATTTTGAATCCCACGCCGGCGAAGAAGAAGACCAGTGCGGCAACTTGCAGGGGAGTGGCGGTTATCAGTTCGGGCAGCCGGTCGAAATACAGCGTGCCGGTGGTGCCATACAAGAAGGAAAGCCCGTAGAGCATCAGCCCGGAGGAGAACATGGCCGAGAGGATGTATTTCGCACCGGCTTCGGCCGAGTGATGTTTATATTTGTCGAAGGCCACCAAGCAGGCCATGGGTATGGATGCAAGCTCCAAGCCGATGACAAACATCAGGAAATGTCCTGCGCTCATCATGAAGAACATGCCAAGCAGAGTGAAGAGCGTGAGGGTGTAGAACTCTCCCTGTTTGTGGCACGTGTCGGGGCGTTGCAGCCATCGCCTGCTCTGCATCACAAGGAGCAAGGTGCCCGCCGAGAGGATGGTTTTCATCACGCTGAGCATCGGCACTGTGTGGTACATGCCTCCGAACAGGTCGAGCTCGCCGTCGTGAGGTATCACGTTGAGCAACACGTGCCCGGCCAGCAAGATGCAGGCTACCGTGTGCATGTGGCGGCGGCCGCGAGCCCCGGCTATCAGGTCATAAAGAAACAAGATGACGACAACCGCCAGCAGCGACCACTCCGGGCGCATGAACAAAACTTGACTGTAATCCATCGTTATATAATGTGCGTCTGAATGTGATTTTAAACTTGCATTGGGGAAATCCCCTCCTTTTTACCTGCCCAATTGCCCGATGACGGGCATCACGCTTTGGTCTATCATCAGGGTGATACCCCAGGGCATCAGCCCCAAGGCGGCAATGGCGGCGATGAGTACCACCAGCGGCAGGCGTTCGTCCCAAGTGGCATCGGTCAGCCGGAGATGGTCGGGGTTGCCCACCGTTCCGTAGAACACCTTGCCCACCAAGCGTAAGACATACACCGCCGTGACTACAATGGAGGTGGTAGCCACCACGGTCAGCACGCGGTGAAAGGTGTCGTCAACCTGGAAAGCACCCACGAAGATGGCCATTTCGGCAATGAAACCGCTGAAGCCCGGCAGCCCGAGGTTGGCCAAGCCGGCAATGACGTAACACACCGAAAGGAAGGGCATGACCTTCATCAATCCGCTCATCTGGCGAATGTCGCGAGTGTGGGTACGGCCGTAAATCATGCCGATAAGCGCAAAGAAAAGGGCAGTCATCAAACCGTGAGAAAGCATCTGCAACACCGCCCCGGTGGTCGACGTTTGGGTCATCATCAAAATGGCGAAAAGCACCAGGCTGCAGTGTGACACCGACGAGTAGGCATTGATATACTTCAGGTCTTTTTGCACACAGGCAGAAAAAGCACCATAAACCACTCCGATACCTGTCAGAATGAGGAATATGCCTGCTTGCTCTTGAGCAGCTTCAGGCATCAGGTAGATGGCCACACGGAAACATCCGTAGCCGCCCAACTTCATCAACACCCCGGCGTGAAGCATCGACACGGCCGTGGGAGCCGAGGCGTGACCGTCGGGACTCCATGTGTGGAAGGGAAACAAAGCACCCAGCACGCCGAAACCCACGAAGGTGAGCGGGAAGAAGATGCGCTGCCACTCCACGGGGATGTCTGCCTGTGCAATCTCCAACAAGTTCATGGAGGTGGCTCCGGCACCGTAGTAAATGCCCAAAATGCCCATCAGGATGAAGGCCGACCCGCCCATGAGCATCAGCGTCAACTTCATGGCCGAATATTCCTTTCGTCCGCTGCCCCACACTCCTATCAAGAGGTACATGGGGATCAACGCCACTTCGTAGAAGAGAAACATGGTGAAAAGGTCGGTGGAGATGAAGAAGCCGAACACGCCCAAACTCAACAGGCAGAACCACATGAAAAACTCTTTGGTGAGCAGTTCCATCTTCCACGAGGCAAACACGCCGGTGAAAACAATCAGCGACGAAAGCAGGAGCATGACCGTTGAGATGCCATCCACGCCCACCGAATAATGGATGTTAAGGGGAGCGTACCACACGCGACTGTCGACAAACAGCATCTCGGAAGAAGCGTCGACTGAGCGTTCACGCAGATAAAGCACCACCAGAGCACATGACAAGGCCAGCAAAACCGACGCTCCGGTCACCATCACGGCGCGCACTTGGTTGACATTTCGAGCCGCCCAAAGCCCCAGCATCATCAGCAGAGGCATAAGTACGAACAAAGACAAGAAGTTCATATCGCGTTTTTTCTATCTATCCGTTATATCTGTCAGAAAATCACCAAGAGGAGCAAAAGGAGCAACGCCCCGCCGAGAAATACCATGGTGTATGTTTGAATGTGGCCGCTTTGCAATCCGCGTATTCTGACGCTCGCCGCGTTTGTTATCCACGCCAAAGAATTCATAAAGCCATCTACCACGTGGCGATCGAACCACGCAACGGGGGTCGAAATGCGGTCGAAGATGATTTTATGGGTAATAAATTGATATACCTCATCGATGTAGAAACGCCTGTAGGTCGCACGATACAGTCCTCCGAAGCGCTCAGCCAACTTGTTGGGCACGGGTTGCTCCTGCCCTTTGTACATCCAAGTGGCGATGCCAATGGCAACAAGAGCCACCAACACGCTGCACACGGCTATCCCTGCATCAAGATGAATGGAATAAGGCTGTCCGTCGCTGCTGACAAACCGTCCGAAGGGCACAAAACCTGCCACACAAGTGACTGCTGCCAAGAATATCAGCGGCACGGTCATCGACTTGGGAGCTTCACAAGGAGCGTGCCCACCTTTTTCTGACAGACTATAGGGCTTCGACCAGAAAATATTGTAGTACAAGCGGAACATGTAAAAAGCCGTCAGCCCGGCAATGGCGGTCATCAGCACGCCCATCCAAGGAGAAAAGTGGAAACAGGCTGCCAGTATCTCGTCTTTCGAGAAGAAACCGCTGAAAGGCGGAATCCCCGCGATGGCCAAACAAGCAATGAGGAAGGTGACATGCGTCACGGGCATGAACTTCCGTAGACCACCCATGTCTTTCATCTCGTTGGAATGTACCGCGTGGATAATGGCTCCCGCCCCGAGGAACAGCAAGGCCTTGAACATGGCGTGGGTAAACAGGTGGAACATGGAAGCCATGTAACCCAAGCCTCCTGCGTGAGGGTCGGAGGAGGTGCATACACCCAAGGCAACGATCATGAAACCTATTTGCGAGATGGTAGAAAAGGCGAGCACCCGCTTGATGTCAGTCTGCACGCAAGCCACCACAGCAGCAAACAGTGCCGTGAACGCACCCACGTAGGCAGTCAGATGCAGCACCTCCGGCCCGTAGCCGATGAACAGGGGGAACATGCGCGCCACCAGATAAACACCGGCCACCACCATGGTGGCAGCATGAATGAGGGCACTGACCGGTGTGGGGCCTTCCATGGCATCGGGCAACCAAATGTGAAGAGGAAACATGGCACTCTTGCCGGCACCTCCCACGAACATCAGACCCAAAGCCAAAGGTATCATCGTCCCGGCCGCTGCCAACAACTGCGCCTGCGGAGTAAAGGTGAACGTCTGGGCATAATAGCCGTAAATCAAGATGCCAATAAGGAACCCCAAATCGGCAAAGCGCGTGACGATAAATGCCTTCTTGGAAGCCGCCACCGCGTCAGGCTTCTTATAATAGAAACCTATCAGCAGGTAACTCGACACGCCCACCAACTCCCAGAATACATACATCTGAAAAATGTTCGTGGCTAACACCAGTCCCAACATCGACATGGTGAAGAGCGAGAGGAAAGCGTAGTAACGCTGAAAGCCTTTCTCGCCGTGCATGTAGCCGAACGAATAGATGTGCACCATGAGCGAGACGGTGGAGATGACCACCAACATCATCACCGAAATGGGGTCGAGCAGGATGCCCATCTCGATTTTCAAGGTCTCGGTCAAGGGCAGCCATGTGCCGTTGTAGGGTATCTGTGTGGGGAAGATGCCCTCGGCGTTGCGACCGCCGGCGAAATAGAGAATGGCAGTGGCGTAGGCCAGTACTGTCACCACGGCTATGGACAAGGTTCCTATCCAACCTGCCACCTTCGGCTTCAGGCAAGTGCCGAGCAAGCCCACAAGGAGAAACGACAAAAACGGCACTGCCAACAAGAATATAGTATGTTCCATATACACAAAAGATTATGATCGGTTTTGGCTTTTCTGACGGGCGTCTCGGCTTTAGCCTTTCAGCTCGTTCATGTTTTTCACCTGGATGTTGCGTATGTTGCGGTATATGTTGATGATAATGGCGATGGCCACCGCTGTTTCCGCCGCCGAGATGCCGATGGCAAACAGGGTGAAAAAGAAGCCCTCAAGTTGGTCAGGGAAAAGAAAGCGATTGAAAACGGCAAAATTGATGTCCACCGAATTCAAAATCAACTCCACGGAAATGAGAATGGCCAGCAGATTGCGGCGCGTGAAAAAACCGTATATCCCGACAAACATCATGATAGTGGACACTATCAAATAATACTCCATCTGTATCATAGGTTCGCAATTAATTGATTAACAAGCGGCAAAACAATCTTGCCAAAAGTTTTCGTCGCCCTGCGTTTCCCGCCTTCTGCTGCGTGCTTAGGAAAATTTTGCTGCGTGCCTTCGCAATTTTCACTGCGTTAGTACGCAGGAGAAGCTGTCTTACAAGGCTTTTGTAGAGGTCAACGTTTTCTGGCTATCAATATTCCGCCCACCATGCAGGCCAGCAGCAAAAGGCTGATGACCTCGAAGGGCAACAAGTACTGGTATCTTCCCGCACCCATCAGCGCGCGACCGATGGTGCTGACTTCCAGCTCACCACGTTCGAAAAGGGGCTGAGCGAACTCGTTTTTCAAAAGCAGGAACAGGCAGATGACCAAGCCTGCCGCCGAGGTGACTAAGCCTGCCCACATCTTCGAACGTTTCAGCTTTTCGGCATGGTCTCCTCCCTGACTCGAAGTCAACAAGATGGAGAACACATAAAGCACGGTTATCCCTCCGGCGTAGATGAGCAGCTGCACCGCGCCGAGAAAAGAATAGTTCAACTGAAAGTAGATACCTGCCGTGGCGAAAAGCACGAACAGCAAGCAGGTGGCGGCCCGCAAGATGCGCTTGGTGGTCACTGCCAACACCGAACTGACGACGATGAGAACCGCCAATATCAAAAACACGATAAAATCCAACGTCATGCCTGTAATTTTATTTGTCGGTCAAGGCTGTTGCCCTCCTTGACCTTGTTCAATGTTTTCACTAATCTGCTACGGTCGAACACTGCGTGTTCATACTCGGTGGTAAAGCGAATGGCTTTCGTGGGACACACGTTGACACACAATTGGCAGAAGATACACGAGCCCAAGTCGAACCGGTAAGTCACCAACTGCTTTTTTCGCTTGCCGCTTTCCGGGTCGGTCACCATCTCGGTCTCCATCTGTATCGTACCGTTGGGGCAGTGGCTTTCACACAGTCCGCAGGCGATACACAAGTTGTTGCCGTCTTGGTCGTGTGGCATCTCGAGAGTGCCGCGAAAGCGTTCGGGCAAAACCAAGGTGTCACGGTTGTCGGGATATTCGTCGGTGACTTTCTTGGTGAAGAATTCGACAAAAGTCACTTTCAAACCGATGCACAAGGTCTTCAACCCATAAATGATATTGCCGACGTAGCCGTATTTCTTTTTTTCTTCCATGATGCCTTTTCTCCATTAAAAATGCCATCCGAACACAACGCACACTGTCATCAACACCAAGTTAAGCAATCCTATGGGAACCAATATTTTCCATTCCAGATGCAGAATCTGGTCGATGCGAAGACGAGGGAATGTCCATTTTATCCACATAAGTAACCACACCACAAAAAACGCCTTGGCAAAGAACCAGATGAAGCCGGGGATGTAGTCCATTATCTGGTTGAATCCGCTCCATCCGGACACGTGCAGCGGCATCCAACCGCCCAAAAACACCGTGGCTGCAATGGATGAAACGATGAACAGGTTGACAAATTCGGCCACATAGAACAGCCCGAAGTGCATCCCGGAATACTCCGTGTGATAGCCTGCCGTGAGCTCCGACTCGGCTTCGGGAAGGTCGAACGGGCCGCGGTTGACCTCCGCATTGCCGGCAATAAGATAGACGACAAAGGCTATCAATGCCGGAATATGTCCTTTGAAGATAAACCAACCGTCGGCTTGTCGTTCCACAATTTCGCTGAACTGCATGGTGTCGGTCAGCACCACAATGGTCAGAATCGAAAGCCCGGCCGACAGCTCGTAGCTGATCATCTGCGCCCCGCTGCGCATCGCCCCGATAAGTGAGTATTTGTTGTTACTGCTCCAACCTGCCAGCAAAATGCCGATAACGCCGATTGACGAAACAGCCATGAAGAAAAAGATGCCCACATTAAAATCGAGCACCTCCACGCCCTTGTTGAAAGGAATGCAGGCAAATGCCAGCACCGACCCCAAGATGACCACGTAAGGGGCAAGGTTGTAGAGAATGCGGTCGGAATGCCTGATGGCAATGATTTCCTTGGTGAGCATCTTGATGACATCGGCAAAAAGTTGGAATATGCCCCACGGCCCCACTCTGTTGGGACCTAAACGACATTGGAACGCACCACACACTTTGCGCTCCATGAAAATCATCAGGATAGCCACCACCGCATAAAGCAAAAGAATGCCGATCCCCACTAAGAGGCACTCCACGAAGACGGCCAAGCCGGCCGGCATCGACGAAGTGAGCCAATCGTGCACCCAGTTTGTCACAATACTAAAATCGAACATACGTCAACACCTCATTATATGGATACGCAGCCGTCTGCAGGGTGTAACACCGGGACGGTCGCCATGATTTTGTTTGTCTTTTTTTATCTCCGCTGCCTGAAAAAGTCAAAAAACAAGAATCTGAAATTCTCTCTCTGTCACATCTTTATCTCCTTGCCTTTCCCCCTTCTGCTGCGTGCTTAGGAAAATTTTGCCGGGTGCTTACGCAGCGCGATCTGCGTAAGCACGCAAGAGAAGAGGGTTTGCAAAGACTTCTATCTGTCAATGTCGGGAACCACATAGTCCAAAGTCCCCCCGATGGCTATCAGGTCGGCAATCTTTCCGCCTCGCGTGATGGTGTCCAGACACGAGATGAGCGGCAGGCCGGTGCAACGAAACTTCAGCCGGTAGGGATACTTGTCGCCACGACTTTCGATGTAGACACCAAACTCTCCACGACTGCCTTCCACCGCTGCATAATAACGACCTTCAGGCAGGCGTATCACGGGTTTCATCTTCGCCTGGTAGTCGCCCGCCGGAATGTTGTCAATCAACTGCTCGATGATGTTCATGCTTTCTTCTATCTCCTTCATGCGCACCATGTAGCGGGCATAGCAATCACCCTCTGTGAACACGATTTCTTTGAAATCGACCTTGCCGTACATGGCATAGGGATGGCGTTTGCGCACGTCGCACGCCCAGCCCGAAGCCCTGCCCGTGCCGCCGGTCGCACCAAAGGAGATGGCATCCTCACGGCTCAGCACGCCCACTCCCTTCATGCGTTCCTGGGCAATGATGTTGCCGGTAAACACCTGATGATATTCGCGCAGCTTGGGACGCATGTAGGCAATGAACGCTTTCACCTTGTGAACAAAGGCAGGGTGAATGTCGGCCTGCACGCCGCCGATGGTGTTGTAATTCAAGATAAGGCGGCCGCCGGTGGTCTCTTCGAAAATGTCGAGTATCATCTCACGGTCGCGAAAACCGTAGAAAAAGGCCGTGAGCGCGCCCAAGTCCATGCAAAAAGTGGAGAAGAACAGAAGGTGCGAATCGATTCGCTGCAGTTCGTCCATGATGGTGCGGATATACTGTACCCGTTCGGACAACTCCACCCCCATGGCCTGCTCGATGCACATACACAAAGCGTGGCGGTTTTGAGCCGCACCCAAATAGTCCAAACGATCGGTCAAGGCAAGCGTCTGCGGGTAAGTGAGGCTTTCACACATCTTCTCTATTCCCCGGTGGATGTAGCCACAGTGTACCTGCAGGCGGCGAATAATCTCTCCCTCGAGCGACACGCGAAAACGGAGCACGCCGTGCGTGGCCGGATGCTGAGGCCCTACGTTGACCACATATTCATCACTCTCGAAATACACATGGCGGGTCTCTACCGTGCGGCCTTCCGCGTCTTTTGTGAACACCGAGGTAAAGTCGTCGGCCTCTTCATTGGTCATACGCACGGGGTTCACCTCTTTGCTCTGGTCAAAATCTTTGCGCAGAGGATGCCCCACCCAGTCGTCACGCAGGTACAGACGCCTCATATCGGGATGATTGATGAACACCACCCCGAAATAGTCGTACACCTCGCGCTCGTTGAGTTCCGCAGCTTTCCACACATCGCTCACTGTGGGCAGTTCGGGATGCTGGCGGTCGGCGGTGGAGGTACGCACAACCAATTGGTGCTTCAGTTCGGTCGACTCCAAATGGTAGACGACACCTAATCCCTCCTCCCCCCAGTCCATGCCTGTGAGGCTGCGGAGGAAGTCGAACTGCAGCTCTTTGTCTTCGCGCAGGAGCACGGCCAACTCGTGCATGCGGGAAGGCTCTACATAGAGCGTGGGCGACGACCCTTCTTCCACGCGGGCTGCCGGCATCATCCCGCTTATCTTTTCGTATATGTCCATACTTCTTTTTAGCTCTTACTGCTCTGATTTATTATTGTCATCCGAGGGTGAAGGGGTTTCTTGCTCCCGCAGGATGCGCTCGTAGTCGGAAGAGCTCATCTTCTTGTTCACCCCGCCAAAGAATTTTTCGGCTTTCACCTTTCGTTGCAGCTGCATCATGCCGTAGAGCATGGATTCGGGTCGGGGCGGACAGCCGGGGATGTAGACGTCGACGGGCAGTATCCGGTCAACGCCCTGCACCACGTGGTACGACTTACGGAAAGGGCCTCCCGATACGGCGCATCCTCCCACGGCAATGACGTATTTCGGGTCGGCCATCTGGTCGTACAAACGTCTGAGCACGGGAGCCATCTTGTCGGTTATCGTACCGGCCACCATGATGAAATCGGCCTGGCGCGGACTGGCACGGGTCACTTCGAACCCAAAGCGGGCAAAATCGTGACGGGCTGCGCCTACCGACATGTATTCTATGCCGCAGCAACTCGTGGCGAAAGTCAACGGCCACAGCGAATTGCTGCGCCCCCAGTTCACCACGTCATCAAGCACGCCCACAAGCACGTTCGCACCCTGCTCGTTCAGCTCTCGAACCATGCTCTCGAGGTAGTCGTTGTTTTGAAACTCCTCGTACCTGATGCCTTTTATCTTGGGTTTCTTCTTTATTTCCATTCCAACGCTCCTTTCCGCCAGGCGTAAGCCAGGCCTAATACAAGAATAAACAGAAAGAACGCCACACTGCCCAAACCGGCCACTCCGAGCTGTTGCACCACCGCAGCCCACGGAAAGAGGAACATCGTCTCCACGTCGAACATCAAGAAGAGGATGGCAAACAGGTAGTAGCCCACCTTAAACTGCATCCACGACTCGCCGCGCGTGGGGATGCCGCACTCGTATGCTTCGGCTTTCTGCGGATTGTACGAACGTGGCGACACGATTCGGGCAATCGCCAACGAGACGGTCACCAAAACAATGGCCGTCAGCACCATCACAAGCAATAAAGTAAAATTCATAGTCTGCGTTCCAAATAAAAACAACCGGACGCCCGCCACCCTGCGCCGCGCATTCTTCATGCACAAACCCGGGGGAGGAAAAAAAAGAAACCGGAAAGCGCGAAAAAGGCGAAAAACGAGCCGCCCTCATCACGGAGAGACGACACCCGACGGCCTTTCACTTCGTTTCCAATATCGGGGCGCAAATGTATAACTTTTCAAAATTGTTTTTACACAGCAAAGCGAAAAATTCTCTACAGAAAATTCAACACGTTGTAAACCAATAGGATATTCTTTCTTTTCTATATGTTCAAGAATTTGAAAAAATTAATCATTTCCATCTTTATAACCCTTCTTCTGCTGCGTGCTTACGCAAATTTTGCTACGTACTAACGCGCCGCGAGCTGCGTACTTACCCGGCAAAAACTGCGTTAGTACGCAGCGCACAACGGGAAAGCACGCAGCAGAAGCCTCTTTGCAAACGGAATCATCAAGCTGAAGCAGAGGAAGAAAAAAACGCGCAAGGCCGCCGAGCGACGGACAGGTGCGATTTTTCTGCCCGGTGCTGCTCGGCGGCCTTGCGCGTTGCTATGTCGCCTGCCGGTTATGCCGGTATTTCGGCCAGCGTGGCGGTCAGGTATTCCCAGAATTTCGCCACCGACCCGATGTGTACCTTTTCGTCAGGCGAGTGCGGATGACGGATGGTGGGGCCAAACGAAATCATGTCCATGTCAGGATAATGCCTGCCCAAAATGCCGCATTCCAATCCTGCGTGGATGACCATCACTTTGGGCTCGACCCCGAACTTCTGCAGATAGACACGCTTCATGGTTTGCAGGATGGGCGACTGCAGATTGGGGCTCCAGCCGGGATAGCCTCCCGAAAATCCGACCTTGGCACCGGCCAGACTGAAGACGCTCTCTATCATGTCGGCCAGTTCTTTCTTGCGCGACTCTACCGAACTGCGGAGCAGCGACTTGAGCTCGATGGTTGTGCCGTCTGACTTGACCGTGGCCAAGTTGTTCGACGTTTCGACAATCCCCTCCACGTCGTCAATGAAGCGGAACACGCCATCCGGACAGGCCGTTACGGCGTTGATGAGGTCGTCTTGCACCATCTCGGGCATCACCCCGGCAGGCAGGGCGGTCGCCTCGGCTTTCAATTGGATTTGGTCTTCCCTGTGGCGGTATTCGTCGACGAAAAGGGTGTGGCATTCTTCCACCAAGGTCAGAAGCTCGTCAGCCCCGTCTTTGGGTACGGTGATGATGGCTGTGGCCTCCCTAGGGATGGCGTTGCGCAGGCTGCCGCCATCGACGTCGGCAAGGCGGGCGCCTCTTTCCGAGACGGCTTTTCGCAAGAAGCGGAAAAGAAGTTTGTTGGCATTGGCTCGCTGCAAGACGATGTCCATGCCCGAATGCCCTCCCTTCAGGCCGGTGAGCGACACCTTGAACGCCACGCTGTCTGCGGGAACGGGAGTCTCTTCATAACGGAACGTGAGGTTGGCATCCAAGCCGCCGGCGCAACCCACGTAGAGCTCGCCTTCGTCTTCCGAATCGAGGTTGAGGAGTATTTTCCCCTTCAAAAATCCCGGTTGCAGGCCAAAAGCACCATACATGCCCGTCTCTTCGTCGGTGGTGACGAACACTTCGAGGTCGGGATGCGCCACGTTGTCCGATTCGAGCACCGCAAGGGCTGCTGCCAGGCCGATGCCGTTGTCCGCGCCGAGCGTGGTTTGGCGCGCCTTCACCCATTCGCCTTCCACGTAGGCATCAATGGGGTCGCGCTCGAAATCGTGTGCCACGTCGCTGTTTTTCTGTGGCACCATGTCCATGTGTGCCTGCAAAATGACCGGCTTGCGCCCTTCCATGCCCGGCGTGGCAGCCTTGCGTATCAACACGTTGCCCGACTCATCTTGCAAAGTCTCCAGGCCGAGCGAGCGACCGAAGTCTACCAAAAAACGACCTATTTCATCTTTCTTGCCCGAAGGATGGGGCACTTGCGTGATGCGGTGGAAATTGTTCCACAACGCTCTCGGTTCCAATTGTTTGATGTCTGTCATAAATATGGTTTTAAAGTATGTCCAATTTGTTTTCTTGCGTCGCGCCACATCGAGAGGTATCCCGTTTCCCTCAAAAACAAGAGGTCTTTCCCCTACCCTGCCGCAGGGCTCGCCTGAGTGCCCGGAAGCCTTGGGAAAGAGGCTTCTGCTGCGTGCTTTCCCGTCGTCCGCTGCGTACTAACGCAATTTTTGCTGCGTTAGTACGCAGCGGGAGGCATGTTGCCTTGCGGCTTTCACCCCTCACAAAGGAACGGATTATTTTGCTGAAGCGAAAACGATGAGGCATATTTTTGCAATAAAAGATGTTAATAAAGAGCCGCTGCCGCCGGATGGAATATTTCGGGCAACCGTATGGGGCGTTTTCTCTGTTTTCATTACCTTTGTTTGCCCGAAAGCAAGAATGTGGGCATGCTGCATCCGGGAAGGGGCGGCAGGCCGGTTCGCTCCTTGCGCGGCGGGTGAAAGAAGGCCATGGACATGCAAACGGAAATACGGCGCGCGTTGGAAGTGCTTCGGGCAGGCGGGGTGATACTGTATCCCACCGACACGCTGTGGGGCATCGGTTGCGACGCGACCGACGAAAAGGCGGTGAAACGCATCTACGACATCAAAGGCCGCCCGCAGGCCAAGTCAATGCTCGTATTGGTGGACAGCATGATGCGTGTGTGGGACTATGTGGAAGAAGTGCCCGAAATGGCTCGGACCTTGACCGAAATGAGCCACAAACCATTGACCATCATCTACCCAGAGGCGAAAAACCTGGCTCCCAACCTACCGGCGGAAGACCGCTCTGTCGGCATCCGGGTGACAAGAGAGGTCTTTTCAAAAACGCTGTGCGAACGGTTGGGCAAACCGATAGTTTCCACTTCGGCCAACGTGAGCGGCGAGCCGGCTCCGCGGAGCTTTGCGCAGATAGCCGACCCGATAAAGCGCGCGGTGGACTATGTGGTCGATTTTCGCCGTCACGAGGCTGTCGCCGCCTCCCCCTCGTCTGTCATCAAGCTCGACAAGGGCAATGTGTTCAAAATCATACGTCCGTAGAAGCGGGAGGGGAAACGGTATGGGCAAACGGCAGTTTCGGTCGCTCGCACGCGTATGTTGGTATCTTTTCTTCCCGGTGGTATTTGCAGAGGTATTTAACGGCTCCGTATCGCAGAATGAAAAAGAGATGGTATAGGGAGATGATTGCCTGGCGCGAAGCCCACATCAAGCAACGCCAGTTCATCCTTTTGCTCAGCTTTGTGATCGGGGTGTTTGCTGCCGTGGCTGCTTACGTGCTGAAAACGGCCATCCACCTTATCGGGCACTTGCTGGCGGCAACGCTTGAGGGTGGCAGGGTGAACTATTGGTATCTGCTGTTCCCCATTGTGGGCATCGCCCTCACCTCGTTGTTCGTGCGCTATGTCGTTAAAGACGACATCAGCCACGGCGTAACGCGCATTCTCTACGCCATAGCACAACGCAAAAGCATCTTGAAGTTGCACAATGTGTGGACTTCGTTGGTGGGCAGCTCACTCACCATTGGTTTCGGAGGCTCGGTGGGCGCAGAAGCTCCCATTGTGCTTACCGGCTCGGCCATCGGGTCTAATCTGGGCAAGTTTTTCAAAATGGATCAGAAAAGCCTCATGCTGCTGGTGGGCTGCGGAGCTGCAGGTGCGGTGGGCGGCATCTTCAGGGCACCCATCGCCGGGTTGATGTTCACACTCGAGGTGCTGATGATTGACATGACCATGACCTCGGTGGTGCCGCTGCTCATTTCTTCCATTACGGCCACCTCGTTGTCTTATCTCTTCACCGGCTCGGCTTTCATGTTCCACTTCTCGGCTTATCAACCTTTTGCCGTCGAGCGCATTCCCCTTCTCATCCTCTTGGGTGTGCTGTGTGGCATGGTGTCGCTTTATTTCACCCGCGGGATGAATCTCCTCGAAGGCATTTTCCGCAAGGTGAAAAGCCCGTGGCTCAAACTTTTTCTCGGCGGAGCGACACTCAGTCTGCTCATCTTCATTTTCCCTCCGCTCTACGGTGAGGGTTACGACGCCATCGAAGCCTTACTCAACGGGAGGGCGGAGTCGTTGGCCGACCACAGCCTTTTTGCCGACCGGGCGGGGAGCACCCGGATGTTGTGCACCTACTTGTCGTTGATTGTTTTCTTCAAAATATTCGCTTCGGCGGCCACCAACGGTGCCGGCGGGGTGGGTGGCATTTTCGCCCCTTCACTTTTTGTGGGCTGTCTGACGGGATTTGTGCTTGCGCGCGTGCTCAACTCGATAGGAGTGGCAGCACCCGAAGCCAATTTTGCGTTGGCGGGCATGTCGGGATTGATGTCAGGAGTGATGCACGCGCCGCTCACGGGTATCTTCCTCATCGCCGAGCTGACCGGAGGCTACAACCTGTTTATGACACTGATGATCGTGTCGGTCACTTCCTACATCACCATCATGTTCTTCGAACCACACAGCCTGTATGCCATGCGTTTGGCAAAGAAAGGCGAATTGCTCACACACCATAAAGACCGCTCGGTGCTCACCTTACTGAAGATGGAGGAGGTTGTGGAAACCGACCTGCCGGAACTCGCCCCCACCATGACGCTGGGGCAATTGGTGAAGGTCATCTCCCGGTCGACGCGCAACATCTTCCCCGTGCTCGACCCCGTCACGCACATCTTGGTGGGTGTGTTGCCGGTAGACGAGGTGCGCAACATCATGTTCCGCCCCACCCTCTACGACCGCTTTACGGTGGGGCAGCTGATGATTTCTCCTCCGGCCATCATCAACAAAAACATGCCCATGGAAAAGGTAATGCAACTCTTCGAAGACACCGGTGCGTGGAACCTACCCGTGGTAGACAACGAAAAACGCTATGTGGGGTTTGTCTCCAAATCGAAGATATTCAACTCATACCGGCACGTATTGGTGCATTTCTCCGACGAATAGCCCTCGAACCAAATAAGTCAAACAAATAAAAAACCAAACTATGGCAAAAGCAAAATCATACACACAAGCCGCCGACGAGCTCGAAAACATCCTCTCTTTCCTCGAAAACAACACGGATGCAAGCATGGACGAGGTGGAACGTAAAATAAAGAGAGCCTCCGAACTGATCACCTACTGCCGCGAAAAACTTCGCGAATTCGACGAAAAATGGCTTCCCAAGCCATAAAACGATCCATACTTTCCCCCTCTCTCCTGCGTACTAACAGAATTTTTGCCGGGTAAGTACGCAGC
>CAYPFZ010000007.1:0-5237 GCA_964410225.1 uncultured Paludibacter sp. | reverse complement strand
CTCTTAAAAAAAGAGGGTGCCCTTCGTATCCGAACCGACGTAACAACCGAATCGCAAAGTGTAATTTTTCGACCGTCTTTCCGTTATTTAGAAAGTGAAGAAAAAGAAGTAACTTTGCGACCCCATTTTTCAGGCACAATCGATGAGACAGCTAAAAATTACAAAATCAATCACCAACCGCGAAAGCCTATCGTTAGACAAATACTTACAGGAGATTGGTCGTGAGGACCTTATCAGCATAGAGGAGGAAGTGGAACTGGCGCAGCGCATCCGCAATGGCGACAGAATGGCACTCGAAAAACTGACCCGCGCCAACCTGCGCTTCGTCGTCTCGGTGGCCAAACAATACCAGAACCAGGGTTTGAGCCTTCCCGACTTGATTAACGAGGGAAATTTGGGTCTGATAAAAGCGGCCGAGAAATTCGACGAAACACGCGGATTCAAATTTATCTCATACGCAGTGTGGTGGATTCGTCAGTCCATTCTCCAGGCCCTGGCCGAGCAGTCACGCATCGTCAGGCTGCCTTTGAATCAGGTGGGCTCGTTGAATAAAATCAACAAGGCCTTTGCCCGATTCGAACAAGAAAACGAGCGTCGCCCCTCGGCCGAGGAATTGGCGGAAGAGCTGGACATTCCCGTTGAGAAAATCACCGATACGATGAAAGTGTCGGGGCGTCATATCTCGGTCGACGCGCCGTTTGTCGAAGGTGAAGACAACAGCCTGATTGACGTGATGACCAACGAAGACTCGCCCAATGCCGACCGCACGCTGATAAACGAATCGCTCTCCAAAGAGATAGAGCGCGCACTCTCTACCCTCACGGAGCGGGAACATGAGATTGTGAAGAAATTCTTCGGTCTTGGCGTGCCCGAAATGACCTTGGAAGAAATCGGTGACGAGTTTGGCCTGACCCGCGAGAGGGTACGACAAATCAAAGAAAAAGCCATCCGTCGGCTGAGAGTAAGCTCAAAAAGCAAGCTGCTGAAAACCTATCTGGGATAAACAGCACTTTTAAAAACCACAGTGGGGACGCTTCCTGCAAGGGAAACGTCCCTTCTTTTTTTCTGCCACAAGCCATGGCCGGCAGGCAGGCTCATTTGCAAATGATGCGTATAATCCCTATCTTTAGCCCCTTACCTGCAAACGGCTCATGTGGAAAGCATTTTTCTATTTCACCCGCTCACAGAAGGCGGGCATTGTGGCTCTGGGGGTACTGCTGTCGGTGGTGGGCGTTGCCGGCATCGTCCTTCCCCGTCTGACAGGTGCGCGGCCTGATGAAAAGGCTGCGGTCGATACGCTTTTCGTGCAGGAAGTAGAACAATTCCGCCGCACGCTGTTGTCAAAAGACAGCATCGAACAAGCAGGGCGAAAACAGCTTCATGAGGAAAAATGGACACGCCGCCGCGAACGCCACATTGCTCCGCTGACAGTCGAACTGGTGACCTTTGACCCCAACACCGCCGACTCATCTCTGTTCAGACAACTCGGTTTGCCCGCCTGGATGGCCTCCAACGTGCTGAAATACCGACAAAGGGGAGGAAAATTCAAACAAGCGGACGACTTTCGCAAAATATACGGCATGACCGAAGAAAAGTTTGAAGAACTGAGGCCTTACATCCATATCGCTCCCGATACGACGAACGCAGTTCCTCTGACACACGAAACAACCGACACGCTCTTCCTGACAATAGAACTCAACGCAGCCGACACCGCCGAGTTGATGCAACTAAGTGGCATAGGAACCTATTACGCCAAAGAAATCGTGCGTTACCGCAAACAGTTAGGCGGATTTGCCAACGTGGAGCAACTGCGGGAAATCAAACACATGCAGCCGGAAAACTTCGACAAAATCACTCCTCATTGCACGGTAGACACGACACTGATCGAAAAAATCAAAGTGAATCGTGCAAGCATCGACTTTCTGAGAAAACATCCCTACATCAATTTCTACCAAGCCAAAGTAATTTACGAATTTCGCCGGGCAAAAGGCCGTTTGGACGGGATGGATGACCTGCGTCGGTTCGACGAATTTTCCGAAAGTGATTTGCACCGGCTCAGACCGTACCTAAGTTTCGACTGACGCCGAACGCCGCGCGTGGGGCAAACGCACCTCCGTCCCTGCTTTGGCCTTTCCTCCGGAGAGCCCTTCCCGAGCCCGTTGGCAGGCTTATTTTCCCCCTTCCGGCGGATGCTTAGGAAAATTTTGCCGCGTTAGTACGCAGCGAAAGGGGGAAAAGCAGGGAAAAAAGGTCGTTGCGCGGAACACTTCCCGCAGCCGGTTGTTCCTTAATCGTTTCTAAAAACCGGTCGGCCGTCTTGCATGTCTACCGTGATGGCCTTTGTGTTGTCCACCTGCCCGGCGATGACCTGTTTGGAAAGCTCGTTGAGCACATGTCGTTGGATGGCTCTTTTGACAGGGCGTGCGCCGAATTGCGGGTCGTAGCCTTCGCGTGTAAGGAAGGTGATGGCTCGCTCTGTCATGTTCAGCCTGATGCCACTCTGTGCCAGCGTCTGTTCCACAGCTTTGACTTGCAGCCGGACTATTTTCTCGATTTCGGCTTCAGTGAGCGGAACGAACATGATGATTTCATCGATGCGGTTCAGAAATTCCGGTCTGATGCTTTGCTTGAGCAGGCCGAGCACTTCGCTCTTGGTACGCCGTATCACCTGCTCCCGAGAGTCTGCCGTCATGCGTTCGAACTGCTCGCGGATGAGGTTCGATCCCATGTTGGAGGTCATGATGATGATGGTGTTCTTGAAATTCACAGTACGCCCCTTGTTGTCGGTCAATCGTCCGTCGTCGAGCACTTGCAGCAGGACGTTGAACACGTCGGGATGTGCCTTTTCGATTTCGTCGAGCAACACCACCGAATAAGGCTTTCGTCGGATGGCTTCGGTGAGCTGTCCGCCTTCGTCGTAGCCCACATATCCGGGAGGAGCACCGATGAGGCGCGTGGCACTGAACTTTTCCTGATATTCGCTCATGTCGATGCGGGTCATCATGTTGTCGTCGTCGAAAAGGTATTCGGCCAAGGCTTTGGCCAGCTCCGTTTTCCCCACTCCGGTGGTGCCGAGAAAGATGAACGACCCTATGGGTCTGCGGGGGTCTTGCAAGCCTGCCCGGCTGCGACGCACGGCATCGGCCACGGCGGCAATGGCTTCGTCTTGTCCGACCACACGCTTGTGCAGTTCCTCTTCGAGATGTAGCAGCTTGTCCTTCTCACTTTGCAGCATCCTTTTGACAGGTATGCCCGTCCAACGGCTCACTATGTCGGCAATGTCTTCGCCGTCTACTTCCTCCTTTATCATGGCGCGACCGGCTTGTGTCTCGGCCAGTTGGGCCTGCAGAGCGGATATATCGTTTTCACATCCTCTTATCTTGCCATATCGGATTTCGGCCACTTTGCCGTAGTCGCCTTCGCGTTCGGCACGTTCGGCTTCGTATTTATAATTCTCTATATCTATTTTCGCCTGCTGGATGCGGTCAATGAGTTTTTTCTCCGAATTCCATTTGACGCGCAGACTTTGAGCTTCTTCCTTGAGGTTGGCAATGTTTTGGTTGAGTTGTTCCAACTTCTTGTCGTCGTGTTCGCGTTTGATGGCTTCACGTTCTATCTCAAGTTGCTTGATGTTGCGTTCGAGTGTGTCGAGCTCTTCGGGTTCGGAGTCGATTTCGAGCCTCAGTCTTGCTGCCGCCTCGTCCATCAGATCGATGGCCTTGTCAGGAAGGAAGCGGTCGGTGATGTAGCGCTTAGAGAGCTCGACGGCGGCAATGATGGCGTTGTCTTTGATACGCACTTTGTGGTGGTTTTCATAGCGTTCCTTCAGTCCGCGCAGAATGGAGACGGTGTCGGCCTCGTCGGGTTCGTCGACCATGACCACCTGAAAGCGGCGTTCGAGGGCTTTGTCTTTTTCAAAATATTTCCGGTATTCGTCGAGGGTGGTGGCACCGATGGCTCTGAGTTCACCTCGTGCCAAGGCGGGCTTGAGAATGTTGGCGGCATCCATCGCCCCTTCGCTCTTGCCGGCTCCCACGAGCGTATGTATCTCGTCGATGAAAAGGATGATTTCTCCGTCGCTTTTTATCACCTCGTTGACCACGGCCTTTAGTCGTTCTTCGAACTCGCCTTTGTATTTTGCTCCGGCTACGAGTGCTCCCATGTCGAGCGAGAAAATCTGTTTCGACTTCAGGTTTTCGGGCACGTCTCCGCGCACAATGCGGTGGGCGAGTCCTTCGGCTATGGCGGTCTTTCCCGTTCCCGGTTCACCGATCAGGATAGGGTTGTTTTTCGTGCGTCGACTGAGTATCTGCAACACGCGGCGTATTTCCTCATCGCGTCCTATAACGGGGTCGAGTTTGCCGGAACGCGCTCGCTCGTTGAGGTGGATGGCGTATTTTTCGAGCGAGTTGTAACTGTCTTCCGCCGAGGCCGAGCCGGCTTTGCTTCCCTTGCGTAGTTGGCCGATGGCGGCCGCCAGCTCTCTTTCGGTGATACCCGCGTCGTTCATCGGGCGGCTCATCATGTTTTTCTCGGTCACCAAGGCCAGCAGGATGTATTCAATTGAAACAAACCGGTCGCCCGCTTTCATCGAAAGGTCGATGGCGCGTTGCAGCACGGCGTTGGTTTCTCGTGAGAGATAGGGTTCGCCTCCTGACACGCGGGGCAGACCGTCAATGAGCTTATCGGCCACGCTGTCAAGCATCTGACTATTGACGCCCAACTTACCAAGAAGGTAGCGGACTACCTCCTGCCCCTCTTTGAGCAGGCCTTTGAAAAGGTGGGGTGTTTCGACGGCTTGCCGGCTGTGAGCCTGCGCCATGTTGGCTGCCGCCTGCACCGCTTCCTGCGATTTGATGGTGAAATTGTTGAAGTTCATATCGTTCTGCTTTTGACGGATTATTTTTTATTCGCACCGCCGTCCTCAACGGAGATGCACACATTCTCTTGCAAACTTCTTTCCAAACCTTTTTCGTGACACAAAGTCTTCTTTTTGCTCCTCTTTTTGAAGATATATGCCATTTTGTCAGTATCTCTATGCATATTGCGGGGAGTAAGCAGCCGTTTCCGTTTTTTCCCTTAGTACACCCCCTTTTCTTGCGTTAGTACGCAGCAGTAACCACCAATTTATAGCAGATGGGTAAAAACATAGGAAATCAAATATAACGAAATCGGTCAAATCGAACTGATTTATAGTTAGTTGTGAATAAATGCCGATTTTTGATTAGACCGTTATA
>CAYPFZ010000006.1:22886-32032 GCA_964410225.1 uncultured Paludibacter sp. | reverse complement strand
TGCACGTTCTTGTCGTTGGGGTTCACCTTCCGGCGTCGCATGTAGACGGGTTTGAACACCGGTTCGACTCCCGAGGTGGTTTGTGTCATGATGCTGGTGGTGCCGGTGGGGGCGATGGTCAGGCAGGCAATGTTGCGGCGTCCGTATTTCACCATCTCCTCGTAGAGGACAGGGTCGGCCTCCCGCAGCCGGTTGATAAAGGGGTTGTTCTTCTCACGTTCGGCATCATACATGCTGAAGGCACCTCGCTCTTTGGCCATGTTGACCGACGAGCGGTAGGCTGCCAATGCCGTGATTTTATGCAGTTCTACCGAAAAGTCGGTGGCTTCTTCCGTACCGTAGCGCAGCCCCAGGGCTGCCAGCATGTCACCCTCGGCGGTGGTGCCTACTCCTGTGCGCCGCCCTTGCAGGGTCTTTTGACGAATCTTCTCCCACAACAGGCGTTCCGTGTGTTTGATTTCGTCACTTTCCGGGTCTGATTTTATCTTGGCGATGATCATGTCGATTTTCTCCATTTCCAGGTCGATGATGTCGTCCATGATCCGTTGCGCGCAGGCCACGTGCCGACGATACAAGTCGAAGTCGAAGGAGGCTTGCCGGGTAAAGGGGTGTTTGACGTAGGAGTAAAGATTCAGGGCAATAAGCCGGCAGCTGTCGTAGGGGCAGAGGGGTATCTCTCCGCAGGGATTGGTCGAGACGGTGCGGAAGCCTAAGTCGGCATAGCAATCGGGGATGGACTCGCGCAAGATGGTGTCCCAAAACAGCACGCCGGGCTCGGCCGATTGCCATGCGTTGTGAATGATTTTTTTCCACAGCTCGGCGGCCTTTATCTCCTTCTTGTGCGAGGGGTGTGCCGACTCGATGGGGTATTGCTGCACGTAGGACTCCCCGGCCAGAGCCGAACGCATGAACTCGTCGTCAATCTTGACCGACACGTTGGCACCCGTGACCTTGCTGCTGTCCATCTTGGCATCGATAAAGGCTTCCGAATCGGGATGCCTGATTGACACCGAGAGCATGAGTGCCCCGCGCCGACCGTCTTGCGCCACCTCGCGCGTGGAGTTGGAGTAGCGCTCCATGAAGGGCACCAGACCGGTGGAGGTGAGTGCCGAATTCTTCACGGGAGAGCCTTTGGGGCGTATGTGCGAAAGGTCGTGACCCACACCTCCGCGGCGCTTCATCAGCTGCACCTGCTCCTCGTCGATTTTGATGATGGCACCATAAGAGTCGGATGCCTCGTCGAAACCTATCACAAAACAGTTTGACAGCGAGGCTATCTGATAGTCGTTGCCGATGCCGGTCATCGGCCCGCCCTGAGGAATGATGTACCTGAAGTTGCGAAACAGCTCGAACAGCTCCTCTTGGCTCATCGGGTTGGGATAGCGCGACTCTATCCGGGCAATCTCCTTGGCCAAACGACGGTGCATGTCGTCGGGAGTGAGCTCAAAAGTATTGCCAAAAGAGTCTTTCAAGGCATATTTGCTTGCCCACACTCTGGCCGCAAGGTCGTCGCCCTTGAAATATTCAAGGCTCGCACGGCTGATTTCTTCTTGTGAATAAGATGTTCTTTCCATGAAATCTGTTGCGTTGATAGGTTGTACGAATGAGGTAAATCAAAATTTCAGAACGGTGATTCCCCTTTGCGTGCCGGAGTTGCTGAAGCGGTTTGCAAAGAAAGACGGATGCAAGTTTTTTGACTTGTCGAGTCGACAAACATAGGGCAAAAGCCGTTCAAAAAGACTTTGCAATATTAGAAAGAACTCGTCAATGATGAAACAAACGGGGATATATTTTTCGCGTCAAAACACAAAAGTTTTCCCATTATAACAGGCAAACAGCTTGTTATTAGTCGGTTGAAAAATCTTTAATTGGAAAAAGTTTTCCGAAATGGATTTTCTCTGTACGAGGAGTGCTCTTTTTTTGAAGAAAACGTATCAAACGGTCACTTCTCCGTTTTTTACGTGAAAGATAAGGTGTTCTTTACCCGTTCGGGTCAGAATGCGATCCAAATGTTCGCGGTGAGTATCGGTGATGAAAATCTGCCCGAACTCATCGCCTGACACCAATTCGACAATTTTTTCCACCCTCCGCTCGTCGAGTTTGTCGAAAAGGTCGTCGAGCAACAGGATAGGCGTAAAGCCGTGCACGCGCTTTAGGAAACTGAATTGCGCTAATTTGAGTGCAATCAGATAGGTCTTGTTCTGACCCTGCGAGCCGACTTGCTTGATGGGGTAGCCGCCGAGTGTCATCTCCAATTCGTCTTTGTGCACCCCGCAGGTGGAGTAGCCTAACAGACGGTCGCGCGGGCGGGTTTCCCTGAGGTGTTGCACCACATCATAGCGGTCGTGTTGCGAGCGGTAACTGAGCGAGATTTCCTCGTTTTCATCGGCAATAAAGGAGTAAAAATCTTGGAAAATAGGCGTGAATTCGTCGATGAATCTCTTGCGACACTCGTAGATGTATCGCCCGTGGGCGGCCATCCGCTCTTCCCAAATGTCAAGGAGTTGCTCCTCGGAAGACACCTCCTGCTTTAACAGGGCGTTGCGCTGACGCAAGGCGTGCCGGTAAGATATTAATTCGTTGAGATAGGTCTTATTACATTGCGAGATGACCCCGTCTGTAAATTTCCGTCTCTCTTCGCTGCCCTGCCTGATGAGTGCCGCGTCGTCGGGCGAGACGAGCACCAAAGGCAGCAGCCCGATGTGCTCCGAAAGGCGTTCGTATTCCTTCCTGTTGCGCCTGATGTGTTTTTTCTGCCGACGTCTCATCCCGCAGAGAATGCTCTCCTGCGCCCCGGCACGCAAATACTGCCCCTGCAGCATGAAAAAGTCGGCTCCGTGACGCATGTTTTGCAAATCAATGGCGCTCAGGTGGCTCTTGCAAAACGACAGATAATAGATGGCATCCAGCAAGTTGGTCTTACCCATCCCGTTGAGACCGATGAAGCAGTTTGTCTTCGGAGAGAAATTCAACTCGGCCTCACGGATGTTTTTATAGTTGACAACAGAGAGCGACTGCAGGTGCATGGCAGTGGGTTACGGACAAGCAAAAGTAGGCAAAAGTGCGCGCAAAGACAAACGAGCGTCGGGCACCCGCCTTCAGATGCGTTTTGTGTGAAGGATTTTTCCCCTCTTCCGCTGCGTACTAACGCAGCGGAAGAGGGGAAAAATAAGATGACAAGAAAAAAAGGAAGTTTGTAGAATCTTCTTTGTGAGGTAATGACAGTCAAACAGTTATCGTTCTGCAATTCGCTTTCCTCTGTGTTTGTGTTTTTCGGGCTTTGTTGTCATGGGTGTGTCGTTGGACAGAGTTTCTTCCGTTATTGCCGGTAGTTCCGCGGATTCTCAGTAACTTTGACGGCCAGCCAAAGAGGATCTCCGCCTACCGGCCTCCGTCTTTGTGAGGGCAAGAACAGGAAACCGACGAAACGAGATGAGAGTGCTCATACAACGAGTCACACGCGCCACGGTCACTGTCGACGGCGAGCCGGTGGCCGCCATCGGTCCGGGACTTCTTGTGCTGCTGGGCATAGAAACCGACGACCTGGCGCACCATGCACACAGTCTGGCAGCCAAGACAGCTCGCCTGCGCATCTTCGACGACGAGCAAGGGGTGATGAACCGCTCACTTATCGATGTGAAGGGCGAAGCCTTGGTGGTCAGCCAGTTTACACTCATGGCCTCCACGCGACGGGGCAACCGTCCGTCATACATCAGGGCAGCTCCTCCACGGCAGGCCGAACCCCTCTACCGGGAATTCGTCGCCGCATTGGAGCATGAATTAGGGCGAAGAGTGGCCACCGGCCGCTTCGGAGCACAGATGCAGGTGAGTTTAGTCAACTCGGGCCCGGTGACCATCTGGATAGACAGCAAGCAGCAGGAATGACCCCCTCCGCCACGTTCGGCGAAAAAGAGGGAGCAGAGAGAGAACAAATATGAAGCACATCCCGAACATCATCACCTCGCTCAACCTGTTTTCAGGCTGCATGGCCGTTGCCTGTGCTTTTGACGGCCGCCTGAGCGGTGCGTTCTGTTTCATCCTGCTGGCGGCGGTGTTCGACTTTCTCGACGGCTTTGTCGCACGCCTGCTCGGTGTCTCTTCGCCCTTAGGCAAAGAACTCGACTCGCTCTCCGACTTGGTGAGCTTCGGGGTGGCTCCTGCGGCGATGCTCTTTGTGACATTGCAACAGAGCGGCGCATCCGCATGGCTGGCACCGGCGGCGTGGCTCGTGGCGGTGGCGGCGGCATGGCGACTGGCACGCTTCAACCTCGACCGGCAGCAGGAGAGTTCCTTCACGGGGCTGCCCACCCCGGCACAAGCCCTCTTCTGGGGAGGTGCACTCCATTCCTACCGCCCTTTCTTCGAAGCACATCCCGGCATCACCTGCGCACTGATGGCGATGCTTTGCCTGATGATGGTCTCTCACATGCCCATGTTCTCGCTGAAGGTGCACGGCCTCTCGTGGCCAAAGATGCGTCTGCCCGCCTTCTACCTGCTGGGTTCGGTGCTGCTGCTGGCATTTATGCGAGAAGACGCGGTGGCACCCATGGTGGGATGGTACATCCTCCTGTCGGCCGCACGAGCCTGCCACACGAGCCGAAAAGACCCCCCGGCTACGCAAAAGCAGGCAGAAGAAGACAGAATATCATAACTGATTATCGAACATTACCTTGTCCATCGAAATTTCACATCTGACAAAACGCTACGGCACGCAGACGGTGCTTCAAGACGTAAACCTGCGGGTGGGAGCGGGTCAAGTGGCCGGCTTCCTGGGTCCCAACGGTGCGGGCAAGACCACCACGATGCGCATTGTCGCCGGGGCGGTGTCTTATCACGCCGGGTCGGTGCGCGTGTGCGGCATGGAAGTGAAGAAACACCGCCTGCAAGCCAACGCTTTGGTGGGCTACCTCCCGGAGCAAAATCCCCTGTATGTCGATATGTATGTGCGCGAATACCTTCGTTTCGTGGCCGATACCTACCGCTTAGGTCGAGCCGGACGCAAGCGGGTCGACGAATTAATCGAGCAGGTGGGGCTGACGCCGGAATGTCACAAGAAGATCGCCCAGCTCTCAAAGGGCTACCGTCAGCGTGTCGGATTGGCGCAGGCACTGGTGCCCGACCCCAAGGTGCTCATCCTCGACGAGCCGACGACCGGCCTTGACCCCAACCAGTTGGAAGAGATTCGCGCTTTGATACGCCGCGTGGGACGTGAGCGCACCGTGTTGCTCAGCACGCACATCCTGCAGGAGGTAAGCGCCATTTGCAACTGCGTGATCATCATCAACCGGGGGCGCATCGTGGGTCACTACGACAGCCCGACCCTCTTGCCGACCGCACGAGGGGAGATGCGAAGGGTGGAAGTGGAATTTGCCCTGCCCTTGGGGCGCGAACGCCTTTTGCGCATCGACGGCATACACATAGAGAAAGAACACCAAGGGCGACGCTTTTTGCTTGCCTCCGAGGGCGACATTCGCGGGCAACTGTTCGACATGGCCGTCGAAAACCACAACAAACTATTGTTGCTCAAAGAGGTGGAGAATACGATAGAAGACATTTTCCGAGAACTGACCCAATGACCCATGTACGGCGACACATTTGACATACGCGACAACCGCAGCCAAGAGAGGGACTTCGAGAACGCCCTGCGCCCCCTGTCGTTTTCCGACTTCAGCGGGCAGGAAAAAGTGGTGGAAAACCTGCGCGTCTTTACGCGGGCGGCTTCAATGCGCGCCGAACCTTTAGACCATGTGTTGCTGCACGGCCCTCCCGGACTGGGGAAAACCACCTTGTCGAACATCATCGCCAACGAACTGGGAGTGGGCTTCAAGAGTACCTCCGGACCGGTGCTCGACAAGCCGGGCGACCTGGCCGGGCTGCTCACCAGTCTGGAACCTAACGACGTGCTGTTCATCGACGAGATACATCGCCTGAGCCCCGTGGTGGAAGAATATCTCTATTCGGCCATGGAAGACTACCGCATCGACATCATGATCGACAAAGGTCCGAGCGCACGCTCCATACAAATCGACTTGAACCCCTTCACGCTCATCGGGGCAACCACCCGCAGCGGTCTGCTCACCGGCCCGTTGCGGGCACGCTTTGGCATCAACTGTCACTTCGAATACTACGACACCCGGATCATCGCCCGGATCATCGCCCGCTCGGCGCGCCTGTTGGGTGTGGAGTGTGACGAGCGGGCAGCCGACGAAATCGCCGGACGCAGCCGCGGCACACCACGCATTGCCAACGCCCTTCTGCGACGCGTGCGCGATTTTGCCCAGGTGAAAGGCGACGGGCGCATCGACATCCGCATCGCCTGCTACGCCTTGGAAGCTCTCAACATCGACAAATATGGCCTCGACCAGATAGACAACAAGCTGTTGAACACCATCATCGACAAGTTCCAGGGCGGACCGGTGGGGCTGACCACCATCGCCACGGCTTTGAGTGAAGACCCCGGCACACTCGAGGAAGTCTACGAACCTTTCCTCATCAAAGAAGGATTCTTGAAACGCACCCCCCGCGGACGAGAAGTGACCGAATTGGCCTATAAACATTTAGGCAAGTCCAAAAGCGACGAGCAAGGCACTCTCTTCTGAATGCTTTCCGCCCTGCGAGGGATAAAATACTCCGTTGTGGGGCACAACCGACTCCCTGCCCATGGCCAAACATGAGATGAAGACGCTGGCGAAGCAGACCGCCATCTACGGGATGAGCAGCGTGGTGGGGAAATTCCTCAACTGGCTGTTGGTGCCTTTGTACACCTACGTGTTGCAGAGCTCCGGCGACTACGGTGTGGTGACCAACCTCTACGCCTGGACGGCCTTGCTGCTGGTGATACTCACCTACGGCATGGAGACGGGCTTGTTTCGCTTTGCCAACAAGCAGGGCGAAGACCCCGGTCGGGTATATGGCACCGCTTTGAGTTCGGTGAGCGTCAGCTCGGCAGTCTTTGTCGGGTGTGTGATGTGGCTAGCCGAGCCTTTGAGCCGTGCGATGGGCTACGGCGAGCACCCGGAGTTTATTCGCATCATGGGTGTGGTGGTAGCCATGGATGCCGTCGGTGCCATCCCCTTTGCCTTTTTGCGCTATCAAGGGCGGGCGGTGAAGTTTGCCGTCCTGAAACTGTCGATGATAGCCGTCAATATTGCCTTCAACCTGTTTTTTTTGGTCGCCTGTCCGTGGATAGCCGACCATCACAAGGAACTCATCGACTGGTTCTACGACCCCTCGTATGGTGTGGGTTATGTTTTTGTGTCCAATCTTATCTCCACCTCGATGGTCAGTTTGGCACTCGTGCCCGAAATTCGTCGGGTGAAGTTGCACTTTAGTGTGGAGCTTCTCGGGCGCATGTTGCGCTACTCGCTGCCCTTGTTGGTGCTCGGAGTGGCGGGCATCATGAACCAGACGGTCGACAAGATGATTTTCCCCTTTTTCTTCGACGACAAATCTGTGGCACAAGCGCAGTTGGGCATCTACGGAGCCTGTTTCAAGGTGGCAGTGGTGATGATGATGTTCACCCAGGCATTCCGTTACGCCTACGAGCCGTTTATTTTCGGCAAACACGCCCGTGGCGATAACGAGCAGTCCATGGCCGAGGCCATGAAATATTTCGTCATCTTCTCCCTGTTGGTCTTCCTTGGCGTGGTGTTCTACCTCGAAGTGCTTCAATACCTGATACGGAGCGACTACCGCCCGGGGCTTCGGGTGGTGCCGGTGGTGCTTTTCTCGTATATTTTTCAGGGAGTGTTTTTCAACCTGTCGATATGGTATAAGCTCTCCGACAAGACCTACTACGGTGCCCGTCTGTCTTTGTTGGGCGTGGCGGTCAACCTAGCGGTCAATGTGGCTTTCGTGCCGCGCTACGGCTACATGGCCTGCGCCTGGGCCTCGCTCGCCTCGTATGCCCTCATCACGGTGGTATCGTATGTCTTGGGTCAGAAACATCTGCCCATTCGCTACGACCTGTCGGGCATGGGGCTGTATGTTGTGGCGGCCTTGGCGCTGTATGCCGTCAGTCTCGGGCTCCGACCCCCGGGCATGGGAGGACGCTTGGCACTGAACACCCTCTTGCTGGCGGCCTTTGCAGCCCTGACGCTTTGGCGCGAGGCACCACTGAGAGCGATGTTGAAACGTAAAGAAAGGCAGAGAGAATGAGAAAGGAAGTCATTCATGAAATTACCGGCGTGAACAATCCGCTCCTCAAAGAAGTCGTCCGCTTGGGGGGAAAGGCTGCCGAGCGGCGATCCACTCAGTTGGTGGTGGTGGAAGGCCGCAAAGAGGTGAGCGTGGCGGCGGCGGCAGGCGTGGAGTTCGTCAAAGTGCTCTTCTGCCCCGAACTCTTGCCCCTTCCTGAAGCCCGTAGTCTTTGCCGGAGAGCCGCAGACAAGGCTCAGTGGTATGCCTTAAGCCGACAGGCCTTCTCCAAAATATCCTACCGGGGACACACCGGGGGCATCGTGGTTGTGGCCTGCCGCCCCGACGAAGGATTCGACCGCCTGCCTCGGGGCAGGCAATCGGTGTACATCGTCTTGGAATCGGTTGAGAAGCCCGGCAATTTAGGAGCCGTCTGCCGGGTGGCCGACGCAGCCCGTGCGGCGGGAATCATCGTCTGCGACCCGCAGACCGACCTTTACAACCCCAACGTGATACGCGCCAGCTTAGGATGCGTGTTCACCGTGCCGGTGGTCTGCTCCGACTTTCAGCAGGCACACCGCTGGCTTGTCGCTCACCGGGTGACCACCTACGCGGCCGAGCTGACAGCCGCCGAGCTGTACCATCGGGTGAGTTTCGACAGCCGCACGGCTCTGGTGTTCGGCACAGAAGCCTTCGGGCTTTCCCCGCGCTGGCTCCAGGCGGCCGACCACCGGGTGAAAATCCCCATGCAGGGCGTCATCGACTCGCTGAACGTCAGCACGGCAGTGGCCATCCTCACTTTCGAAGCCATGAGGCAACGCGATTTCTCCGCCCTTCCGCTGCGTACTAACGAAAATTTTGCTACGTACTAACCCGCCGCGAACTGCGTACTAACCCGGCAAAATTTTCGTTAGTACGCAGGAGAACGCGGAGAAGTATCAATGAATCGCTCTCGGTCGCGTGGCTTTTTTGTCGTATGTTCTTCGTTATTTACAAGACACATATAAAAG
>CAYPFZ010000006.1:12239-22786 GCA_964410225.1 uncultured Paludibacter sp. | reverse complement strand
CAAGACACATATAAAAGATGGTAAAAATAGTAATTGACGCTGCGATTCCTTACTTGAAAGGAATACCCGACCAACTGGCCGATGTAACGTATTTACATCACGAAGAGATCACCGCCCGGGCTGTTCATGACGCGGACGCACTCGTCGTTCGCACGCGTACTAAGTGCAATGCCGGGCTGCTCAGCGGTTCTCGCGTGCGCCTCATCGCCTCTGCCACGATCGGTTATGACCACATCGACACCAAGTGGTGCGCCGAAAACGGCGTGGTTTGGCGCACGGCTCCCGGCTGTAATGCCACAGCAGTCGTCCAATACGTCCTTTCCGCCCTGAGTCATTTATCGTTGCGCGACGGCTGGTCGTTCTCAGACCGCGTGTTGGGCATCGTCGGTGTCGGTGCCGTTGGTACGCAGCTGGCGCGCTGGGCCAAGGCAGCCGGGATGCGCGTACTGCTTTGCGACCCGCCCCGGGCATACAGGGAAAGGTCGGCAGACTACGTGACTCTGCCGGAAATCTGCCGTCGTGCCGACATCATCTCGCTGCATCCCGGCCTCACTTTCGAGGGCAAATACAAGACGTACAACTTGGCCGACGCCTGGTTCTTCCTCACCCTCAGGCGCCGACCTGCCCTCATCAACGCCGCGAGAGGCGAAGTAATCGACACGGAGATGCTACTGAAAGCGATCGATTTGCGACTTGTTTCCGACACAATCATCGACTGTTGGGGCGACGAACCCCATATCGACCGCCGGCTTTTGCAATCGGCAACGCTCGCCACACCGCACATCGCCGGCTATTCCGTCGAAGGAAAACTGCGCGCGTCGTACCAGTGTGTCAAGGCGTTGAACGAATTCTTCGGCCTGGAAATACCGTTTCGCTATCCCGAGAGCCTGCCTGCACCCGAGAAAATCATCACCGGCATGACACCCGACGTGCGGAAGTTTTTCCTCGATTCGTTCGATATTGAGGCCGAAAGCAAGCGCTTGAAGTCGGCGCCCGAACAGTTCGAACGCCTCCGAAGCAGCTATCCCCTGCGTCGCGAGTGGAGCGCTTTCGTCGACGAAGATACCCTGCTGCGAACCTTATATACAAAGAAATGACTCATTCCGCCGGGCTGTTTCCATAACATTTCTTAGCTTAAATGATACACTTTCCGCGAGCTTTTCCGGGGAAAGAAGCCATGCTTTTGCCTCATTGCATAAGACATTGACCGTAAGAGCTATATACTCTTTCCCGAAAAGCTACGCAGCACCGACGAAAAAGCTCAGCAGTTTTTGCCAAAAAGCTCCGTAGTTTTTGCCGAAAAGCTCAGCAGTTTTTGACCGAAAACTACTGAGCTTTTTTTCCGAAGCAAAGTAGCATAGTTAAACGAAATACGTATCAAGTTAATAAACATAAAGCAGAAACGCAGCGAAAGACCATCGGCACGGAGTCGGTTGCCGCCCGAGGCTTTCGCGGATTTAAACGAAAAACAATATGGAAAGTAAGATTGAAAAGATGAACAGCTTATTTGTGGAAGAGACAAACTCGACGAACGACGAGCTGGCCCGACGGTTGCGCTCGGACGAATTGCCCGAAGGATTCTACCTCTGGGCAGGCAGTCAGACGGCCGGACGCGGACAGCAAAACAACGTGTGGATCTCGGAAAAAGGCCAAAACATACTGGCCAGCCTCCTGCTCCGACCGTGGCATATCGACGCAAGCAAGCAGTTTTTGCTCTCGCAGATAGTAAGTTTGGGGATAAAGCAGGCCTTGGAAAGGTATGTGAGCGGGGTCGAAATCAAATGGCCGAACGATATTTTCGTCCGCGAGCAGAAGATGGCCG
Source organism: uncultured Paludibacter sp. (assembly GCA_964410225.1). GTDB lineage: Bacteria > Bacteroidota > Bacteroidia > Bacteroidales > Paludibacteraceae > QVMH01. Next base: position 20,964 of record CAYPFZ010000006.1, on the reverse strand, counting down.
GCATCCTGATAGAGAACTCCGTGCAGGGAACTTGCCTGCGACGGTCGATAGTCGGCATGGGAATCAACGTGAATCAGACCGTCTTCACGGGCGACTTCCACGCGGTGTCGCTGCGCATGTTCACGGGCACGGAGATGGATTGCCGCGAGCTCCTGGCCGAAGTGATCGCTTCGATTATGACATTATATAGGAACAGTGATGCAGAAAGCGTGCGCCGTGAATACATGCGCAGCTTATATCGGAAGGAAGGATACCACAGCTATGAAGACAGCCGAGGCGTGTTCCGGGCGCGGATCTGCGCTGTGGCCGACGACGGACAGCTCGTCTTGGAAGACCAAAACGGCGAGCAGCGGGGATATTACATGAAAGAAGTCAGGGCAGTGACGGGGTGAACGGCGAGCCGTTCTGAAGAAGGATTTGCCACAACTTCTCGTCCTCGGGCGGGGGAGCAACGATCCTCACTCTCCGTTCCCCGCCTCCGCCGACCGGATGAATGAAGTCAATGCAGGCGGCATGCAGGCAGATTCCGCCCGCGGGGTTCGAGCGGGCCGCGCCGTATTTCAGGTCGCCTTTGATGGGACATCCTATCGTTGCCAGCTGGCAGCGTATTTGATGGTGGCGGCCGGTCTCGAGCTTTACCTCCAGCAGCGAGTAGCTCTCTGACCGCGCGAGGGTTCGATAGCTGAGCGAAGCCCTTTTCGCGCGGTCTTTTTCTTGTTCGTAGGCGTAGGATTTGTTCTGTCTTTCGTTGCGCATGATGTAGTGAACCAGGCGCGCTTCCGGGCGCGGCGGGCTCCCCTTGACGATAGCCCAGTAGGTTTTGCTGACCTCCCTTCGCCGAAACATCTCGTTCATTCGGGCCAGCGCCTTACTAGTCCGGGCGAAAATCACCACGCCGCTCACCGGCCGATCAAGCCTGTGAATCACGCCCAAGAACGCAGCTCCGGGTTTGTTGTATTTCGCCTTTATGTAGCTTTTTACCGTCTCGAGCAAGGGGATGTCGCCTGTTTTGTCGCCTTGCACGAGTTCAGACGGGCGTTTGTTTACTGCAATCAGGTGATTGTCTTCGTAAAGAATTTGCATGATTGTTTTGTGTGTTTGGGAGAGAGCCCGGCAGGGCGTGCTGCGTAGGTACTCAGTGAAAATTCCCTAAGTACTCAGCAAAATTATCCTAAATACGCAGCCGAAGAGCGGTAGAGAAGCTCTCCACGGAAGATAGAAGCTCTTTGATGGGGTGTTGTCTTGGCACCTTCGGGCTCATTCGTGCAAATCGGCAGGGACAAAGTCGAGCTGCTTCCTGTCGAGATGGGCTTTTGCAATCTTCACCCTCAGCGGGTCGCCAAGTTGGTATCTGCGGTGGTGTCGTTGCCCTGTTACACAGTAATTTTTTTCGTCGAAGACGTAATAGTCGTCATCCAAGTCGCGTATCGGTATCATCCCTTCGCATTTGTTTTCCAAAAGTTCCACGTAAATGCCCCATTCGGTCACGCCCGAGATCATGCCGTCAAAAGTCTCACCGATGTGTTCGCTCATGAATTCCACTTGTTTGTACTTGATGGAAGCGCGCTCGGCATTAGAGGCGATGGTCTCCATCTCGGAGCTGTGTTTGCAAAACTCTTCCCATTGTTCTTTGTTTACACTCTTCCCCCGGTCGGCATAGTGCGTCAACAGGCGGTGCACCATCATGTCGGGATAGCGACGGATAGGTGAGGTGAAATGGGTGTAGTAGTCCGAAGCCAACCCATAGTGCCCTATGTTGGTGGTGGAATAAGCCGCCTTGGCCATCGAGCGAATGGCAAGGGTCTCCACGAGGTTTTGCTCCTTTTTCCCCTGCACATTGTCAAGCAGGCGATTGATGGACTTCGACACGTCGCTTTTTTTGCCGGCGGTCTTCAGATAATAGCCAAAACGTTTGATTAAATTGGAAAAATCACTGAGCTTTTCAGAATCAGGCAGGTCGTGTATGCGGTAGACGAACGTCTTGGCATGTTGTCCGCGTTGCGATTTGCCTATGTGGGTGGCCACGGTGCAGTTGGCCAGCAGCATAAACTCCTCAATGAGCTTGTTGGCATCTTTCGGTTCTTTGAAACGGACGCTGACGGGTTTCCCCTTTTCGTCGAGTTCGAAACGAACCTCCACCCGGTCGAAAGCGATGGCACCGCGAGCAAAGCGTCTATCGCGCAATTTCTTCGCCAGCTTGTCTAAAGTAAGTATTTCATCGCGCATGTCGCCTTCCCCGGTCTCGATAACCTGTTGTGCTTCTTCATAAGTAAACCGGCGGTCGCTCCGAATGACTGTGCGCACGATGTGGTAAGATTGCACTTCGGCTTCGTCGTCCATGTTGAAAATGACGGAGTAAGTGAGTTTCTCCTCCCGGGGGCGTAGCGAACAAATGCCGTTCGACAGGTGTTCGGGCAACATGGGAATCGTGCGATCCACCAAATAGACGGAAGTGGCGCGACGGTAGGCTTCGTTTTCGACGAGGCTGCCGGGACGGACGTAGTGGGTCACGTCGGCTATGTGCACCCCCACTTCCCACAACCCGTTGTCGAGGCGACGTATGGAAAGCGCATCGTCGAAGTCTTTCGCATCAATCGGGTCAATGGTCATGGTGGGCACCTCACGCATATCCGCACGCCGGGCCACCTCTTCGGTGGTGATGCCGGACTGTATCTTAGCCGCTTCGGCCTCCACTTCGGCAGGATAGGAATAAGGCAGACCGAACTCAGCCAATATGGCGTGCATCTCGGTGTCGTTCTCGCCCTTGTTGCCCAAAATGTCAATCACTTCACCCACCGGATTTTTTCCTTTCTCTTCCCACGAAATAATTTTCACCACGACCTTTTGGCCGTCGCCGGCTCCGTGCAACTTGTCTTTCGGAATGAATATATCGCTGTTCATCACCCGGTAGTCAAGGGTAAGGAAAGCGTAGTTGGGTTTCACGTCGAGCACACCCACGAACGTATCTTTCGACCGATGTAAAATCTCCGCCACTTCGCCTTCGGGTTCTTGACCGCGGCGACGGGCATACAGGTGGACTTTGACGCGGTCGCCACTCAACGCGTGCATGGTCTTTCGTTCGGGAATGAAGACAGGGGCACTGCCGTCGTCGGGACGGAGATACATCTTCACCCCGTGCCGCTCGATAATGCCCTCCACGTATCCGCCGCGAGGATCGAAGACGTATTTCCCGCGAGACACGCTGCGGATGATGCCTTGGCCGTACAAATCGAGAAGGATGTCACTCACCATCAGACGCTGGCTGTCAGACTTGATGCCAAGCAAAGCAGAAAGCTGCTTATAGTTGAACGTCTTGCCGTAGTTGTTGCTGAAAACCCCGATGATGCGGCCGGTAAGCTCTTTTTTGGTCGCTTGTCTTTTGGAGGATGGATATTTGTTCTTGTTTTTAGACATGGTGCGTGGCGGCTGAAATGTCTGTACAAAGATAGAGGAAACGGGGGCGGAAACCTTGGCTTTCCGTGCTTAGGGAATTTTTGCTACGTAAGTACGCAGCGGAAGGGGGGACGAGAAGGAACGCGGGAACTATTCCGAGCCGCCACGCTTTTTCTGTCACCCGATGGCGTTTTTCTCTGTTTATTTACTTGTGACACAGAGGAGCAAGCACTTTTGCGAGCCGCTCCAAGCCCTCGAGCCACACGCTGCGCGGGCAGGCCATGTTCAGTCTCAAGAAACCTTCTCCTTCGGAGCCGTAGAGCGTGCCGGGGTTGACCATGAGTTGTTGCTCGCCAAGCAGGCGGTCGGTGATTTCTTTGGAAGTGACGCCCGCTGCCCGGCAGTCGACCCACGGCAGGTAAGTGCCTTCGAGCGGTGTTACGCGACAGTGGGGAAGGCGTTCTGCCGAAAAACGCAAGAGTGCCTCGTAATTTCCCCATAGGTATTGACATAACTCGTCTATCCACGTTTCGCACTCATTGTAGGCCGCCATGGTAGTCACCACGCCGAAGGGGTTTACGTCGCACACCTCGTTGTCGTTCACGGCTCGGTCGATGCGTCGGTATACCTCTTTGTCGGCGGCTACGATGTTGGCGATTTGCAGGCCGGCAAGGTTGAACGACTTGCTGGGCGAAAGGCAGGTGGCAGAGTGGGCGAGGAAGTTCTCGGAAAGAGATGCAAATGGAGTGTAGGTATGTCCCTGATAGACTAACTCACAATGTATTTCATCGGCAATGACGAACACTCCGTGGCGCATGCAGATGTCGCCCACACGTCGCAGTTCGTCGGGTGTCCATACGCGTCCGGTGGGGTTGTGCGGGTTACAAAGGATTAAAAGCGTGGCTTTGGGGTCGGCGGCCAAGGCTTCAAGCTCCTCGAAGTTGATGCTGTACCGTCCGTTTTCGTCGAGAAGCAGACTGTTGGAGGCTAAATAGCAACCGTTGTTCCGTATGGAGGAATAGAAGCAGTTGTAGGCAGGCGTCTGCATGATGATGGTGTCACCGGGTCGGGTCATGGCCTTGATGATGGCTGAGACGGCAGCCACCACGTTGGTTGTGTAGATGATCCATTTCCGGTCGAAAAGCCACCTGTGTCGCCGTGCAAACCACGAGGTGATCGACTCATAATAGGCTTCCGGCACGAAGGTGTAGCCGAAAATGCCGTGTTCTACCCTTCGCCGCAATGCCTCGATGACGGGCGATGCAGCTTGAAAATCCATGTCGGCCACCCACATGGGCAACACGTCGTTGTCAGACGGGGTATCCCACTTATAGGAATTTGTACCACGTCGCGGAATGATGGTGTCGAAATCGTACTGCATATATGTTTTAATTAATGGGGATTTCTATGAAAACCTTTTTGCGTCTTTATGTATTGATTTACAGACTAAAAAATCGCACTCCGCTTCCTTTGTAACCCCTCTTCTGCTGCGTAAGCACCCGGCAAAATTTTCTTAAACACGCGAGAAAAGCCGCTCCGCAAAGGTATTAAATTGTGGTTTCTTTTATTCTCAGTTTGTACATCCATTTGCTTCCCCACAGCCTTGCCAAGAAGATGACTCCCCGGAAGCACAGCTCTATGCACATAGCCAGCCACACCCCTTGCAGCCCCATAACGGGCGCGAGCAGGAAAGCGAGCGTCAGCCTGACTCCCCATATACTTCCGAAATTCATCAAGCTGGGAATGAGAGTATTTCCAACTCCCACAAAGACGCCGTAGGTGACGATGGAGGCGGCAAACATAGGTTCGGCAAAAGCCTCGATACGCAACACCTCCACCCCGAGCCGACGTATTTCCTCCACGGGGGTCATCACCCCAATAATTTGCGGAGCTGTAATGTACATGAGTGCCCCCATGCCCCCCATGATGATTATGCCTGCCCACACGGTGATGTTGGCGAATCTCCGCAACAGCTTGATTCGTCCTGCGCCGAGACACTGTCCGGAGAGCGTGGTGGCCGCCTCTGCAATGCCGTATCCGGGCATGTAGCAGATGCTTTCGGCAATGATGGCAAATGAGTTGGCTGCGATGGCTACGATGCCGAGCGGCGCAACGATGACGGTGGTCATGATTTGCGCTCCGCAGATGGCGATATGTTCAAAGGCCATGGGAAAGGCGATGTAGGAGGCGCTTCGCAAGGTCGTCTTTCGGGGACGGAAGGAACCGCGTTGCCCTGCGATGCTCAACATAGGCGAGCGTTTGTACAAGTAGGCCATCATCAGTCCGGCGGTGATCAGCTCGGCCAGCACTGTACCCAAGGCGGCACCTTCCACACCCAACCCGGCTCCGTGGAGTGTCACCTTGCCCAAAGGCGAGTCCCATGTGCGGGTGGGGAAAATTAAAAGGAAGTTGAACAGCACATCAAGCAGGCACATGAGCACATTGAGCAGGCTGGGCACGCGCATGTTACCACTGCAACGCAACATGCCGCCGGCGAAAAAGTTCAACTGCAAAGCCGGGAGGAACAGGGCGAATATGCTGAAGTAGACCGACGAGTCGTGACGGATGGCCTCGTCACCTCCCAACCAGCGGGGTAGTGCGTTGCTGATGGAAAATCCGGTGACGGCCAGCAGGGCACTGAAGACGGTCACGGCCGTGACACCTTGCCGAAGCACCCGTTTTGCCCCGTCGAAGTCGCCGGCTCCGATGCGGTGAGCCACTTGCACGGAGAAGCCGGTGGCCGCCGCCGAACAAATGCCCGAAAAGAGCCAGGTGCTGGTCGACACCAACCCGATGGAGGCAGACGCGTTTGCACCCAAACTTCCCACCATGGAGGCATCAATGTATTGCATGGCAATAGATGATACCTGCGCCATGATGGCCGGGAGGCTGAGATAAGCGGCCAGCTGCACCTGTTGCTTCCACGTCAGCTTGCTGCCATTGCGTATGAGCGACAGGAGATAATCGGTTTTTTCGTTTCCCATCCGGCCCTGTTCTTTTCTGACCGCAAAGATAGTATAGGACAGACGCAGAGGCAAGGTTCGGAAGCGTAGTTTTCCTCACCTTGCCTCTGACGGGCAGCTTGCTTCTTTGTTTGATTACCCTAACAGCCGGGGCGGTTTCCTCGTATCTTTATTCGTCGTTGGAGCTAAAGGGAAGATTATTTCAATTTGTCGTACGCTTCGTCTGTGACAGCCTCGAGCCACTCGTTGGAAGTATTCTCTCCCCCTATTTCAAACGCCAGATGAGCAAACCAACTGTCGGCAGCAGCTCCGTGCCAGTGTTTCACGTTGGCGGGGATATGGATGACCGTGCCCGGGAGGATTTCCACAGCCTCCTTCCCCTCCTCTTGATACCATCCTCGCCCGGCAACCCCGATGAGCATTTGCCCGCCTCCTTTGTCGGCACGGTGGATATGCCAGTTGTTTCGACAACGGGGTTCGAATGTCACGTTGGAGACAACCACCTGCTCACGCGAAATGGGAGCCAGGTAGCTGTTGCCCGTGAAGTATTTCGCGTAGGCCGTGTTGGGCTCGCCAATGGGGAAAATCATTTTTCGTTGGAAAGCCGCCTTTTCATCTTCACCTGCCGTCTGTTCGTTCCACACCTCTTTTGCCAAGTTGAAAGCAGCCCATGCCTTGGGCCATCCGGCATAAAATCCGACGTGGGTGATGATTTCTGCAATCTCCGTGCGACTGACACCGTTTTTCTTTGCCGTTTGCAAATGGTATACCAAAGAGTTGTCGGTGATGCCCTGGCTGATAAGCGAGGTGATGGTCACCAAACTGCGGTCGCGCAAACCGAGACGGTCGGTGCGACTCCACACTTCTCCGAACAACACCTCGTCGTTCAGTTCGGCAAATTTCGGAGCAAAATCGCCGAGTTGGTCGCGCCCGGCCGTCTGTGTGATTTTTTCTTGTGCCATATTAGTAGAGTTAACAGCAAGCAATGCACAGCATGTACATACTAAAAATATCTTGTTCTTCATAGGGTGTTTTTGGGGCTTGTTCATGTGTTTTTTGCTTTTGATTTTCTCCTTCTGTCGCGTAAGCACCCGGCAGAAAGGGGATGTCGGTCGTCCTTTCGGTAGCAAAAATACGGCACGTCGGCCTTTGGTGAGAGAAACGGATTACAGATTGTTGTACCCGAATTACAGATGATTCCCCGTCGCATCGTGAGCTGCTTTCGAAAAATCAACACGATGGCGGGTCAAAGCGAGCCGCCCTTACAACTTGGTATGTGTATGGGGAAGTGGTGAAAAAAATCGTGAGAAAACGGAGATCAGTTGCGGGCGCAGCGTCAGAGCTCGATGTGGCCGGCTCCTTCGCGCACGACTGCCGGCTCGTCGCCCGTGCAGTCAATAATGGTTGAGGGGGTGATGCCTCCGTTTCCCCCGTCAATGACTAAGTCTACCATGCGGCCGTAGCGTTCGTCTATCAACTCAGGATTGACCATGTAGTCGGGGTCGTCGTCTCGAAAGATGGAACTGGTCATGAGTGGGTTGCCCAATTCGCGTACGATTTCCGACACGATGTTGTTTTTGGGCATGCGGATGCCGACAGTCTTTTTGTTTCTGAACAGCTTGGGCAGACTGCTGTTGCCGTGGAGGATAAAGGTGAAAGGACCGGGGAAGTGTTTTTTGATAAGTTTGAACGCCACATCGTCCATCTTGGCATATTCGCTTATCTGGTTTATCTCGCGCACGATGAACGACAGGCTGGAACGGCGCAGATCCTTTTGTTTTATTTTCGAGATGGTCTCCACGCCCTGTTGGTTAAACAAGTTGCAGGCAAAGGCATACAGCGTGTCGGTCGGCAGAATGATGATGCCGCCGTTGCGCAGCACTTCCACGATGCGCCTCACCTGATTGGGGTTGGGATTATCTTCGTATAATTTTACCAGCATGGATGTATGGTTCTTCCGCTTAAATCAATTAATCACCGTTCAGCGCACAAAATTATATTCTCGCTTCGTACTATGCAAATACCTTTTACGGTTTTTGTTTAATACCGTTGCGAAATGTTTCAATGCGTGCCATACACGGCTTCCTTCCACCGTCAAGATGGATAATTCCGAAGAAAATCCATCAAGCGTAGGGGCTTCATGGCCGAAGGATGGGAGCTTCCGGCGGGTGCTTAGGAAAATTTTGCTACGTTAGTGCGCAGCGTGAGCTGCGTGAGCACGCAGCAGAAGGGCGAAAAGTAAGGGTCGTAAGTGCTGATTCCTCACACCGGGCGAAGGCATGCAAAAGCAGCCGGAAGCAACCTTATGGCCGTGCCGACATCCGGTTATGGGGTTTCGTGTCTCTGTCTGTTTGTGCCGTTTGCCAGGT
>CAYPFZ010000006.1:0-12139 GCA_964410225.1 uncultured Paludibacter sp. | reverse complement strand
CAGGTTTCCTGCTTGTTTTTACTTCGAGGCTTCTTTCGGAGGGTTTGGGCGACGGTCTGTCCGGCGGATGGTTTTTACCAATTTGATGATTTTCCCTTTCCAGGCCGGTATGGTGAGGCGGAAGGGGGTGATTGATTCCAATACGGTCACGGGCAGCCGCTCCGCTTTGTCGAGCAGGTTGGTGCAGATGTAATGGTTGCCCTCGGGCAAGTTGAGGTAGAGGAACGCTTCGGGCGGAATGCGAATTTCTGTCTCCAATTCTTTGTCATGGAAGTTCACCACGATAAGGAGCAAATCTTCGCCGTGTTGACGGAAGTAGGCAAACTGCTCGTGAGAGTTGAATTTCGGATTGTCGTAGTTGGCATACTCCAAGTCGTACATTGCCCCGCAGGTGATGGCTTTTTCGCTAACCGCCACGTTAAGCAGTGTTTTGTAAAAGGCGCGCAGTTCCTTTTGCTCGTCGCTCAGGCCTTTGCCGTCGAACTTGCCACGATTGGCCCAGGCTTGAATGGACTTCACTCCCCAATAGTCGAAGATGGTGGTGCGTCCGTCAATCCCGCTAAAGCCCTCGTTGTCCATGCCCAGTTCGCCCAATTCCTGCCCGAAGTAGATCATGACCGGGCCTTGCGTGAGTGTGGACGAGACGATCATGGCCGGCTCGGCATAGATGCCTGACCCGCAGAAAAAGCCTGACCCGATGCGTTGCTCGTCGTGATTTTCCAAGAAGTTGAGCATTCGGCTCTCGATGCCGCCCAGCTGTTGCCAGGCAAAGGTGATGTTGCGTGCCGGGTGGTTGCGACTGGTCACGTTGCGCAGCGTCTCGTATAGCCCCTTTTTGTCATATAGGTAATCGAACCTGCCGTTACACAGAAAGTTGCGGTATTCCGCCGGGTTGTAGACTTCGGCGATGAACAGCAGCTCGGGGTATTCTTCTTTCACCTGCCGGATGACCCACCCCCAGAATTCTACGGGCACCATCTCGGCCATGTCGCATCGGAAGCCATCCACGCCCTTGCCCGCCCAATAAAGCAGGATGTCGAGCATCTTGTACCACGTGTCGGGCGTGGGGTCGAATTGTTTTTCGCCTCCTTCCGTATGGTTCACACCATAGTTCAGCTTCACGGTCTCGTACCAGTCGTCTGCTCCGGGCGAAGGGTGAAACACGTTGTTGCCCGTGGCCTTGGCCGGCATTTCCTCGTAGCCCTGAAGGTCAAAGTGAGGACTGAATTTCTGGTGGGGTAGGTAGTAGAAGTTGTTCAGCGGCGAGAAGGCCCATTCCGGATGGTCATTCTCACCCAAATCGGCCACACCGCGCGGCTTCATGTCAGAATGATACTCGCGGGCTACATGATTGGGAACGAAGTCGATGATGACACTCATGCCCGCCCGGTGAGTGCGTTGCACCAAGGCCTCGAACTCTTCCATGCGACGCGTCACGTCTTCGGCTAAGTCGGGCGCTACGTCATAATAGTCCTTTATGGCGTAAGGCGAGCCGGCTTGCCCTTTGACGATGGCCGGGTGGCTTTGCACGATGCCGTAGGAGGAATAATTGGTCTTCGTGGCATGCTCTATCACACCCGTGTACCACACGTGGGTCACACCCAACGACTTGATTTCACTCAGTGCTTTGGTGGTAAAGCTGTTGAACTTTCCGCAACCGTTTTCCGCAATGCTCCCCGAGGGCTTGTTGAGCGTGACATAATTGCCAAAAAGACGCGGAAGGACTTGGTAAATAACGAATTTGGCCATATCTGCAAGTTTTTCTTTTCCCAATGGGTCGTCAAGCAACAAAGTTAGGCATATTGACGTGGATACCACAATCGGTTCATTATCTCTTGGTTCTTTAAAAGAAAATTAACAATCTTTTCCCCGTTTATCGGAATGCTTCCCTGAGCCCTTGGGGAGGGGTCTCTGTTGCGTTAGTACTCCCGACCGGACACATTGCATGAGTTGTTTCCGGGAAAAATAAAGGAGATAAAAAGATGTGGTTTTCAGCTGGATATACTCAAAAGAAGGGATGCGGGGTGACGGAGCGTTCAGTGCTTGTGTCACATTCATTGGCGCATCAGCCGGAGGATGCATGCGGCCTTTTCTTCATCGGGCAGGGCAAAGGGCAGCCAATGAATGACGAGGCCGCGCCGCTCCATGCCACGAAACCATGTCATCTGTCGCTTGGCAAATTGGTGTATGGCCACTTCCAAGCGGCGACACATGTCGTCATGCGTCAGATAGCCAAGGAGGTGGAGGGTGATGAATTTATATTCCAAGCCATAGTAAATAAGGTCGTCCGGGCTGATTCCACGTTCAAGCAGCCGTCTCACTTCGTCGACCATCCCCTCTTCGAGGCGTTCGCGCAGGCGGCGGCTTATCCTCCGGCGGCGTTCCTCACGGTCGATGTCGATACCTGCAATGAAGCTGCGCAGGGGGGCGTAGTCCGTGTTGTCTGACGGCTGTTGCCGCAGGTGTTCCTCTATTTCGATGGCGCGGATGGCCCGCTGGGGAGTGTCTACGTCGGTGGTGTTGTGCAGGGTTTTGTATGTGGCCAACAGGGCTGCTAATTCGTGGAGCGGTTTTCCGGCCAAACGTTGTCGCAGTGCGGGGTTTTCGGGTACGTGGGGCAACCTGTAGCCCTTCAGCACCGACTCTATGTATAAACCCGTGCCGCCGCACAGAATGGGCAACCGACCCCTTGCCTTGATGTCGGAGTAGGCGTGGTGAAAGTCGTGTTGGTATTCGTAGAGATTATATTTCTCGCCCGCCTCTCGAATGTCAATCAGGTGATAGGCGACGGGAGTGCCCCGGGCGGTGTAGTCAGACAGGTCTTTGCCTGTGCCGATGTCCATGTTGCGATACACTTGGCGCGAGTCGGCACCGATGATTTCGCCGTTCGTTTGGCGAGCCAGTTGGCAGGCCAAGGCCGTTTTCCCGCAGGCGGTAGGGCCGACAATGGTGACAAGGTCGTAGTTGCTCATTGGATATTTGCCGTAGTGTCGGGGTGGCTGTCGCAAAGTCAGGGGCGCGCTTTACGGGCAGCCCACTTCTGTGCCTCGGCTTGGTAGGCGGCATGTTGTTGCCCGTTCATGCGCAGGCGGTTCGGGTTGGGCGTAAGCTGCAGGGGAATGTCGCCGGACAAGTCGTCTACCCGTTTTCCCCCTTTCTCTTCTATGACATGGAGAGCGTCATACAAAGTGCCTTCTTCCGTGTAGGTGTACACAGCCAAGGTGTCGTTGCATGCAGACACGGTGGTGTAAAAACGTCTGCCCGTACCGAATCGGTCGTACCGCGGGTTGAAATAGAGCCGGTAGTCTTTTGGCGAAGCCTGCCCCACAATATAGACCGGAGTGGAGCAAAGGCTGTCGTCACCCCGGGAGATGGCGCGGGCGTAGTTGTGTTCATGGCCTTGCAGCACCAAGTCGACATGATGGCGTTTCAGCAGCGGGTTGAACGCCCATCGTTGCAACAGGTTGTGAAACCGTCCCCTGATGGAATAGATCGGGTGATGAATGACGACCACCTTCCAGCGGGCAGTGTCGGCAGTTTCGAGGGCGCGCTTCAACCACCGGCGTTGCCGCGGCAACAGCCACGGGTCGCGATTGCTGTCGAGCGTGATGAGGTTGACGGGACCGTAGCAAAGTTGACTTACGGCGTACTTGCGCTCTTCCCACTCAGACAAGTGGGCGAAGGTCAGTGGAAAACGGCCTTCAAGCCGCAAGGGTATGCCTTTCAGGTATTCGTGATTACCCGGCGCGGCAACAAAAGGGACGGCCTGTGCTATGGAGTCCATGCTGCGGAAATACTCCGCCCGGTAACAGTCGTGTGGGCGTTCCACCACGTCTCCTCCCAAAACCCAGAAATCAGCTTGTGGATGTGTCCGTGCAATATGTAAGGCCAGTTGGCGCATCGTCCCGCCGAGGGTGTCCTGCAAGTCGCCAAGGTAGACAAACGTAGGACGGCTCCCGTCGGATATTCGAAAGGAATGCCATGGAGAACAGACGTCTGCGGTGCTCACACGATAGTGATAGCTGCCCGGCAACAGTTGGTTGAAGTCGGCGCGATAGATTACCGTTACTCCGCCCGGCGTCACCATGCGGCAGCCAGAAGCCGGCACGCGCAGGGTGTCAGACGAGTGTTCGTACAGACAGACGGCTTCGGCACGTGCCACCGTGTCGCCACATTGCCACGTGACAGTGCGTGACGATGCACCCCCGTCGCCTAAGGTGAGTTGCAGCCTCACCGGACGGGCGGGCGAGACATAAGGCGGTTCAACGGGATTGCCAAACCACACCTCCCACCGCGAAGCAACCCAAACACCGAGCAGAACCGCAGCAACAACGACACACACCGTCGTAAACAAAAGTCGTTTCATCATCAAAATGTCTAATCAAAAGCAACGGATGCTTGGCCGACAACATCCCTCCGGGTTTGCGTGCAGCTGCGGCAACAAGCGATGATGCCTCATTTTGTGTGGCAGACATCCTCTTCTCTTGTTGCGGCGGCCTGCAGGTAGCGTTCGGCCTCGATGGCTGCCTGACAGCCCGATGCGGCTGCGGTGACGGCCTGCCGGTAATGCGGGTCGGCCACATCGCCGGCGGCAAACACGCCCGGTAGTGCGGTGCGCGGCGTGCCCGACACGGTGACAAGGTAGCCCGCCTCATCGGTGTGGAGCCAGGGACGGAACAGCTCGGTGTTCGGATGATGACCGATGGCCAAAAAAAGGCCGTCGATGGCTATCTCCACCTCCTTGTCGCCTTCGGGAGTGTGGTGTACCAATGTGGCTCTCTCTACAAAGGGCTCGCCGCTAAGCCCGCGCACCTGGTGGCTGTAGAGTATTTCGATGTTGGGCGTGTGGCTCACGCGGTGTTGCATGATTTTCGAGGCTCGCAGATAGGGCTTACGCACGACGAGGTAGACTTTGTCGGCGATGTTCGACAGATAAGCGGCTTCTTCGCAGGCAGTGTCGCCTCCTCCGACCACGGCCACCGTCTTCCCGCGGTAGAAAAAACCGTCGCACGTGGCGCAGGCCGACACTCCGGCACCGGCATATTTCTGTTCGTCGGGCAAACCGAGATATTTGGCACTCGCTCCGGTGGCTATAATCACCGTGTCTGCCCGAAGGGTCGCCCCGTCGGAAGTCACGACAGAATAGGGCGCGTGCGAAAAATCGACCTCCGTCACGTGGCTGTTGAGAAGGCGGGCACCGTATCTGATGGCTTGCTCCTGAAAACGTTCCATCAGCTCGTAACCACCGATGGGCTCGGGAAATCCCGGATAGTTCTCAATGTCGGTGGTGATGGTGAGTTGTCCGCCGGGTTGCATCCCGCTCACCACAACGGGCGAGAGGTTGGCACGGCCTGCGTAAATGGCAGCGGTGTATCCCGCCGGACCGGAACCTATGATCAAGCACTTTACTTTTTCCATAATGAAGTCTGTTAGTTTGGTGTCAAAAGAGATGGTCGGGTGGATTTGCAAGCGGTCTCCGGAGGGTATTCTATCTCAAGTCGTTCACGTATATGTCGGGATAGTGCGAGGTGTCGAAGGCGAACGTGCTTGCGGGCACTGAGGTCTTCCAGGAAGCCTCGGCAATGTGCAGCACAAGTCCCGTCCCGTCAGACATTTCGATGCGCATGTACGTGGGAGTGTAGTTGTCAGGGTGCATGTGCAAAACGATAAGGCGGAAGTCTTTTCCCTCTCCTTTGGGCTGCATGTGAATGGCCAATGTGCCCTCTTCCTGCCAATCGGCGTAGCTGATGTGGCTTTGTGTGCTGTAAACCTTCAGGGCGGTCAAGGGGCTGGTCGCGGCCATTTCGCTTTCTAATGGCTCTGACACCGACACTTCGTTGTTTTGCTCCAAATACGACCATAAGGTCTTCCCGTCGTAACGGATGACGAAGCCGTCCATGTCGATGGCAAGTCGGTCGCCCTGCAGGGTGAACGTGCCGTCTTGTTCTTGGGGCAGGGGACTACCCGACGATGACATGTCCACGTGAAGGGTAAACGAGCCCTGAAATACCCGCTGCTCCAAAAGGTTGACAAGACGCTGCACGGCTCGTTCGGCCGTAGGCTGCTGCGCGACGGCCGCCAAAGGCAAAACCTGCAGCGCGATAACAAGCATGAGTGGTTTCATAAACTACGTATTAAGATTCTGTGTCTGTTTCAAAGTGATGGTATATTACATCTTACGTCTTACGAATCTCCAGAAAAACTCCACCGGGCAGCATGGTGCGAACGGCTATATATAAAAAACGGAAAATGTTTGGGCGGCGGCTTGTTACAAGGTCTCCAACAGTTTTTCCAAGCTGTACTCATCCATGATGAGCACTTGCCGTCCCTTGCTGCCGTTGTTGGCACTCACGATGCCTGCCGCTTCCAATTGGTCGCTGATGCGCCCGGCACGGTTGTAGCCGATGCCAAAAGTACGTTGGATGGCCGAGGTGCTTCCCTGTTGCTGCGCCACCACCCAGCGGGCGATTTCTTCGAACTTCGGGTCGCGCTTCCCGATGTCGGAGGCGGGCGTTTTTGCTCCGTCGCCCTCCGGTACGTATTCGGGCAGCTCGTAGGCACTCGGGTAAGCCTGCTGGCGGCTGATGTGGTTCACGATGTCTTCCACCTCGGGCGTGTCGACAAAAGCGCATTGTACGCGCACCAAGTCGCCACCTGACGAATAAAGCAGGTCGCCCTTACCCACAAGTTGATTGGCACCCGGCGCGTCGAGGATGGTGCGCGAGTCAATCTGCGAGGCCACACGGAAGGCCACACGACCCGGCACATTGGCTTTGATTACGCCCGTGATGATGTTGACAGACGGACGCTGCGTGGCCAAAATCATGTGCATACCCACCGCACGCGCCTTTTGGGTGATGCGGGCAATGGGCATTTCTATCTCCTTGCCTGCCACCATAATGAGGTCGCCAAATTCATCTATTACGATGACAATATAGGGCAAATAGCGATGCCCTTCCTCCTTGTTCAGCTCGCAATTGACAAACTTCTCGTTATACTCCGCGATGTTGCGACAGTGAGCCGCCATGAGCAGGGTGTAGCGGTCTTCCATCTCCACCACCAACGAATTGAGCGTTTGTATCACCCGGGTCGAGTCGGTGATGATGACGCTGTCAGCGTCGGGCATGGTGGCCATGTAGTGTTTCTCCAAAGCGGCGTAGATATTAAACTCCACCATCTTTGGGTCGACAAGTACAAACTTCAATTGCGATGGGTGTTTCTTGTAAAGCAGCGAAGTGATGATAGCATTCAGCCCCACCGACTTCCCTTGCCCGGTGGCACCGGCCACAAGCAGATGAGGGGCTTTGGCCAGGTCGAACATGAAAACCTCGTTCGTAATGGTGCGTCCCAAGGCCACGGGGAGGACGTATTTCGACTCTTCTTGGAATTTTTTCGAGGCAACAACGGAGTGCATGGATACAATCTGCGGCCGCTCGTTGGGCACTTCTATCCCGATAGTGCCTTTGCCGGGAATGGGGGCGATGATGCGTATACCTTTTGCGGCAAGGCTCAACATGATGTCTGACTCCAAGTTGCGAATCTTCGAGATGCGGATGCCCGACCGCGGCACGATTTCATACAGGGTAATGGTCGGGCCTATAGTGGCCTTGATGGAGGTGATTTCGATGCCGTAGTTGCGCAGTGTGGAGACAATTTTGTCTTTGTTGGCATTCTGCTCGTCCATGTCGATGATGGGAGCATTCTCGTTAGGGTAGGTCTTCAGCAGATCGAGCGTGGGGAATTGGTAGCGCGACAGGTCGAGTGTGGGGTCGTATTTCCCCATCTTTTGCAGGCTGAGGGCAGGATCGCCGGTCTCGGTGTCTTGAGGTGTGTCTATGACAAGGTCGGTATGTTCGTCGTTGTCTGCCGGTTGCTGCGCCTGGACAGGCATGTCACCTCTGTCCACGTCGAAGGTGAAATCGTCCGTCGTCTCTTCGCTTTCGTCGGAAGAGGCGGCCGCGGGGGTGTCTATCTCCAAGTTGATGGTGGAAGAAGTGTCGCCCGCCGGTTGTTCCACCCATTCTTCGGGCACAATCTCAGTGCCCACAGCCACGGCATCGTCCGTAGTGCCGCCCGTGTTTATGCCTGCCCGCTGCCTCGTTTTTTTGTTTCGACGTCTGAAAAGTCTTTTAATAAAAGGCAATGCCGACCGAAACGACACCACGCAGTAAAGCACCAACACGCCCAACAGCAGCAACGCGGCACCCGGCACACCGACGTATGAGGTGATCCAGCTGCTCACCGCCTTGCCGTGCTCGCCGCCTGGAGTGAAAAACAGCACCTTGTCCACGACCGGCGAGAGGGCAAATCCCAAGAACACCGACCCCCACACGAGCCAGAAGAAACAATGAAAAAACGACTTGCGGAGAGACACACTCACGGCACGCACCAAGCGCAGCCCCACGAGGGCAAAAAAGCCCACGAGGGCAAACGACGGCAGCCCAAACCAATGGTTGATGCAGGTCTCGGCCACTTGCGCCCCTGTCACCGATGCCCAGTTCTGTATCTCGGTGCGCATGGCCTTGAGCTGCTCCCACGGCAGACCGAGTTTGCTCTGATCGGCTGCCCCGGTGAAGAAATAAGAGAGAAACGAGAGCAGCACATAGAAAACGGCCAGCAAGACAAACAGCCCGACGATGAAGCGGGTGCGCTCGTCACACACAAAGCTCCTTATGCCGACAACCCACGCGGGCAGCTGTCTCTTCGGCCGGTTTGCCGAACGTGTCGCCTGCTTTCGCGTGTCGCCGTGCACACTCTCCGGGGGTCTTTTTTTGATGGGTTTCCTGCGAGCCATGCGAAGTGTTCTTTGACGTTGTGCAAAAATACGGAAAAATTGTCCGCCTCGCCGCCTCATTTTATAAATTTGCGCTTCGTTGCGGCCGCTCTCGGGAGTACTGACGCATTTTTGCTGCGTAAGCATCCGCCGGAGCAGGGGATTCAAAGGCAGATGTGTATAAAAAACAGTCCTTGACAGCCAGACGGTTGTGGCATCATGAAAGGATTGGTGGGAAAAGGAGGAGAGCCGACTTTCCGTCATGACGTGCCGCCGTGGCGAACAGACGGAGGAAACACATCTTCCGGCTTTATTCAAACGGATGACAACAAAGGAGCGTTATTCACACATACTCGACTGGTTCGGCCGGAACATGCCCCGACCCGAAACCGAGCTGCGGTATGACAGTCCGTTCGGCCTGTTAGTGGCCGTCATTCTCTCGGCTCAATGCACCGACAAGCGGGTGAACATGGTAACGCCCGCCTTGCTGCACGACTATCCCACGCCCGCGGCCATGGCGGCTGCCTTGCCGGAAGTGATTTACGAATATATCAAGAGTGTGTCTTACCCCCACAACAAGGCGCGTCACCTTGTGGGCATGGCCGGGAAGCTCCTTTCTGATTTTGACGGGGAAGTGCCTTCTGAGCCGGGACAGCTGATGACCTTGCCCGGCGTGGGGAGGAAGACGGCCAACGTGGTGGCTTCGGTGGTCTATGGAAAGGCGGTCATGGCCGTTGACACCCACGTCTTTCGCGTGTCGGAGCGCTTGGGGCTGACCACCGGTTCGAAAACTCCCCGGCAGACCGAGTTAGAGCTCACGCGTCACATCCCGGCCGACCTTTTGCCCAAAGCCCACCATTGGCTTATTCTGCACGGGAGATACACCTGCTTGGCTCGCCGCCCCAAGTGCCACGAGTGTGGTCTCCGCCCCTGGTGCCGCTATCACCGGCGGCAAACCAAGGCGGAGGCAACGGACTGACCGGCCGACAAGCCGCCCGACGCTTATCTGCCTGCGGCCATCAGGCGGCTGAGGTATTTGCCGATGATGTCGAACTCGATGTTTACTTTAGTCCCGACTTCTATGCAGTGGAAGTTGGTATGTTCGTAGGTGTAGGGGATGATGGCCACCTCAAAGGAGTTGTCGGTCGGGTTACACACGGTGAGGCTCACTCCGTTGACGGTCACCGAGCCTTTGTCTACCGTGAGGTAGCCGCGCTGTGCCATGGCGGGGTCGCTCTCGTAGACGAAGGAGTAACGCCAGCTGCCGTTTTCCTCCAGCACGCGTGAGCATACGGCGGTCTGATCTACGTGTCCCTGCACGATGTGGCCGTCGAGTCGCCCGTTCATCAACATGCTTCGCTCCACGTTGACCTTGTCACCGACGCGCAAGGTGCCCAAGTTGCTCCGCTCGAGTGTCTCCTGTATGGCGGTCACCGTGTAGGCACCCGCTTGTTGTTTTACCACAGTGAGGCATACGCCGTTGTGCGACACGCTTTGGTCGATGTGCAGTTCGTCGGCAAACGAGCAGGTGAGGGTGATGTGCAGGTTGTCCTGCTCTCTTTCCAATGCGGTGACTATGGCCGCTTCTTCTACTATTCCGGAAAACATAAAATGATATTTTTGGTGGTTGAGTGTCTACCATGAAAGGCCGGTGCGGCAGGTCTACGTGCGGGTTACCTGTTTTACTCCCTTCACTTGTTTTATCTTTTTGCAGATGGCCTCCAGGTTCTTCAGGTCGTTCACCATAAGGGTGATGTTGCCTCGGAAAAGGCCGTCGCCGGAGTCGATGGACATGGAGCGCAGCTGCATGTTCTGACTTTTCGAGATGAGTGAGGTGATGCTGGTCACAATGTTCAAATCGTCATGTCCTATCACGCGCAGCGTAATGGGGTAGAGTTTTCCTGCCACCTTGCCGCTCCAGCGTGTCTTGACAATGCGGTAACCGAAGCGGGCAATGAGTTGCGGCGCGTTGGGGCAATCTGTCCGGTGTACCTTGATGCCGCCACCGGTCGACACAAAGCCGAACACTTCGTCGCCGTAGATGGGGTTGCAACATTTGGCCGGCTTGTAGTCTACGTGCTTCAGCCCCGACTCGATGACCAATATATCTTCTTTGGCTGCTTCCGTGTCGGGCTCTTTGACAATGAAAGCCTCCGCGCTTTTGGTTTCGGCGGCTCCGGCGGCCTCTTGTCGCTCCACAAGGCTCAAATAGGTCTCTCGCACGCTGTGCATGTCAAGTTTGCCGTTGGCAACATCTTGATACATGTCGTTGGCTGCTTTGTAGCCCAGCTTTTTTGCCATACGCGAGAAATGACCCTCATCGATGTCCAACTTCCAGTTTTTGAAGCGGCGGGCGAGGGTCTCCCTTCCGATTTCGGCATTCTTGTATTCGGCCTCTTTCAGCGATTGGCGTATTTTGTTCTTGGCCCTCGAGGTGCAGACGATGTCGAGCCACGAGCGGTTGGGCTTTTGTGAGGGCGAGGTGAGTATTTCCACCTGGTCGCCGTTGGTGAGGGTCTGTTTGATGGGTACGTTGCGCCCGTTGACTTTTCCTCCGACGCATTTGCAGCCCAACTCTGTATGGATTTGGAAAGCGAAGTCGAGTACCGTCGCGCCTCGGGGCAGTTTGTGCAGGTCGCCGCCGGGGGTGAAGATGAAGACTTCTTCGTCATACAGGTGGAGTTTGAACTCGTCCATGAAGTCGATGGCGTTGAGTTCGGGGTTGAGCAGTATCTCCCGGACGTTTTTCAGCCATTCATCCATCCCTTTTTCGGCTTTGATACCTTTGTATTTCCAGTGTGCCGCCAAGCCTTTTTCGGCCACTTCGTCCATGCGCGTGGTGCGGATTTGCACTTCCACCCATTTGCCTTGCGGCCCGACAACGGTGGTATGCAGGCTCTCGTATCCGTTCGATTTGGGAATGGAAATCCAGTCGCGCAACCGGTTGGGATTGGGTTGGTACATGTCGGTCACGATGGAGTAGGCCTGCCAGCAGACGGCTTTTTCGCGTTCGGGAGGAACGTCGAAGATGATGCGGATGGCAAACAAATCGTAGATCTCCTCAAACGATGCCCCCTGTTTCCTCATCTTGCTGTAGATGGAGTGGATGGACTTGGTGCGTCCCTTGATCTGAAAGCGGGCTCCGATGGCGGCGAGCCTTTCTTTGAGCGGCGTGATGAAAGCGGCGATGTAGCGGTCGCGTGAGCGCTTGGTCTCGTTCAGCTTATGCGCGATGTCTTTATATATGTCGCGGTTGGTGTATTTCAACGAGAGGTCTTCCATTTCGCTCTTGATGGCATACAGCCCCATTCGGTGAGCCAAAGGGGCGTAGAGGAAGGCACATTCGCGGGCAATGTCTTGCTGCTG
>CAYPFZ010000005.1:26318-32668 GCA_964410225.1 uncultured Paludibacter sp. | reverse complement strand
TCACATACTCCTGCGTCCAGCCGTCGGGCAGCTGTCCGCTTTCAAAACTCTCGTTAAGGGCATACACGACCTCGGTCGTCTGCCCCATGGTCACGCCCGTCCCCCAAAGGAAGAGCATCGCCACAATCCACAAAGGATGTCGGTGTCGTTCTACACTTTTCATAAAAACGGTTTTTAAAGTATTTGGTTTGAATAATGTGTAAGCTGCACAACAGATGCGCAGAGCCCCTTTCGGCAAAGCACACCAAAGCGTGCCAAATGTAGTAAAGAAATTTGTAAACTACAACCGCTTTCCCCCGACTTACTTACTTACTTACTTACTACTAACCACTTAGCTCTTTTTATGCAGGGGTCGGACAAGCCTCTTCCGCGATAGCGCGTAAAAGTCTCTTGATGAGGCATTTCAGAAGTCTCTATGAGTCGCCGCGGATGGCTTGATGCAAAGGGTGTTTTTTGCGGGAAGAGGGGCTATTTTGCGGCGGGCGCGTTGCGTGAGGGGCGTATGTTGCGTCCCTGCGTCTGCCGGTTGGAGTCGCCTTCGCCCTCTTCGTCTTCGTCTTCGTCGGTGGAGGCCGAAGCTGCCGAGCGGCTGTGTACCACGGTGCTGGCATGGCGATCGCGCGGGAGAACGAGGAAGATGTCTTCCTTTTTCTTCGGCCGGTGTTCCTCTATCCAAAAGAAGCCGTGGAGGAAAAGGTCGTCACCCGAAAGCTCGTCCAAAGGGTACATGGTGGCCGTGGAGGTCGTCGTGAGAACGATTCTTTGGACTTGATTTTCTTGGAAATATATATTGACGTAGCTGCTTTGTGTCTTGTTGATGCCGACGATGGTGGAGTCTTTGTCGTCGACGGGGTAGTAGATGGTTTCCGCGTTGCCGCTCACCTCCACCCGCGACAGGTCGCCGTCGGTGATGAAGGCGGTCAACTCTTTCCCTGACATCTGGTTGTAGTAGATCGAGTCGTGATGTTGGATGGCCAGCGTTCCGGTGGGCACATACACCAGGTCGAGTGTTTGATTTTTGACGTAGGCCAGAATGGAGTCGCCCGACAGTTGATTGTCTCCGCTCCATATCACGGGTTGTCCGTACATGGTGGCTACCGAGTCGTTGGCGCGATAGACGAGCGAGTCGCACGCTCCCTGCAGGTCGATGCGGTAGAAGCGCACGTTGTAATAGGCTTTGGCCAAGTTGGAGAGTGTGTCGCCGTAGACGGCCAGCGTGTCGGCATGTAAGAAGAGGGAATCGGATGTCGACCAGTCGACCAGCATGGCCGAGTCGGTGGCTATTCCGTATTCCGTACCCTCGTCGTAGAACACGTAGTGGCCGTGGAGGGTTACTTTCTGTGCGGTGTCGTTCATGACCACCCGGCTGAAGCCTTCCACGTAACGTTGTTTCCTGTCATAGAAAAGGGTGTCGCCGGTGACGTTTTTTCCGTCGGACTTGACGATGAGCGAACGGTCGAGCAGCATGGATTGGTCGTCGACGGTGTCATACCATCCGTTGGTGGAATAGATGTCGGTATCGTCTTTATAGATGATATGGGTGTTGCCGACGATGCCTGCTATTTTCGTCTCCGTGTTGTAGGTCAGCGTGTCGGCATTCATGATGAACGACTCGTTGAGCAGGTGCACGCTGTCTTTGAAGAGGGCCTGCTTGGTGTTGGGGGCATATTGTCCCCACACGGAGGTCAGGGTGTTTTGGTCGTCTTGCAGCTTGCCGCCGGTGTAGTAGTAGGCCAGATTCCTTTGTCGGTCGTAATTGAGGCTGTCGGTGGTCAATACCGCGTCGTTGTTTTCCATTCTCACGTTGTGCCTCATGCGAGCCAGTTTCGTGTTGCCGTCGTAGAACAACACGTCGCCGTATATGAAGATGGAGTCGCCTTCGACAATTTTCACGTGCCCGAAAGCGTCAAAGGAATTTTCCTTGCTTTTCAGATAGGCACTGTCACAAAACATGACGGCATTGTCGTGTCTGAAGCGTACGGGCGTCCCCGTGATGATTTGTACCCCGGGCAGGCGTTGTTGGTCGAAGTGGATGGCGTCTGATTTTTCGAGATAGACGACGGTGGGTTTTTCGGCCGCGCGGGGTGCTTCCGGCGGTGAAACGAGGGTATCGATGCTGTCGGCCTGCTGTGCCGAGACGCCTGCCACACACGAGAAGGCTGCCGCCACCACAGCGGCGAGTCGCCTCACCGCACAACGTGCCGTCTGCCTTTTCTTACGACCCATGACTTCCCCCGGTAAATAAGCAGGAAAGAGGTTTTACTTTATCCACCCCGGATAGAGGAACTCGCAGTCGCTCCAGGCCGGGTCGATGTTGATGTAGGTCTCCTGTTGTTTTTTTGAAATCCAGTCTCTGATGAAGTCCTCTCCCCGTTTGCTCTCGTAATACGATTTGAGCATCTGGTAGTCGTCGGTCAGATTGGCTTTGTGTGTTTCGACTTTCGACTTCACCTTGACGATGGCCACGATTTCCTTGTTGTTGGAATTGATCATGGTGAAGGGTTTTGATATTTCCCCCACGTTCATGTCATACACCACTTTGGCCACCTCGGCAGGTAGGTCCTGGTATTCGAATTTCGAGGTGCCCGTCTTATCATTGAGCATCAGGCCTGCGTTCAATGCCGTGTTTTTGTCTTGCGAATGTTGATGCACAGCCTGTTCGAAGGTTATTTGCCCGGTTCGTATGGCATGAGCCAGTGAGTCGAGTCTTTGAACCGCCTTTTGTTCGTCTTCTATTGACACGCGCGGCTTGAGCAGGATGTGTCGCGTTTTAATGCGGTCGCCCCGCCTTTCCATCAGCTGGATGATGTGGAAGCCGAACTCCGTTTCCACTATGCGCGACACCTTGGTGGGGTCTTTCAGGTTGAAGGCCACGGATGCGTATTCGGAGACGAGCTGCCCGCGTCCCATAAAGTCGAGCTCACCTCCCCGCTTGGCACTTTCGATGTCTTCGGAATAGAGGCGGGCCAACACGGAAAACTCGGTCGTTCCGCTGTTGATGCGGTCGGAGAATTCGCGGAGACGTTCTTTCACCCTGTTTATTTCCTCCTGAGGTATAGGCGGCTCGATGCTGATGATTTGAAGTTCGACTTGCGCCGGAACGGTCGGGATGCTGTCGGCTGACAGGTCGTTGTAGAAGCGGCGCACTTCGGCGGGTGTGGCTTTGATGTCGCCAATCAGCGATTGCTGCATCTGTCGGATAATCATCTGATTGCGCACCACATCCCGCAACTCTTCACGCAGCTCCACGGTGTTCTTGCCGAAATATTCCTCCATTTTTTCCTTCGAGCCAATCTGAGATATGTAGTAGTTCAACTGCATATCCACCTGGTTGATTACCTGCCCTTCGCTCACCTCGATGCTGTCTAATGCCGCCTGATGGAGGAACAGCTTCTGGATGGCGAGCTGCTCGGGGATGACGCAATAAGGGTCGCCCTCGAACGACACGCCTTCATATTGGGCACGCAAACGCTGCTCCTCCACTTCCGAACGGAAAATGGCTTCGTCGCCCACTATCCATATCACCTCGTCGATGATGTTACTTTGGGAAAAGCTCACAAGGGGAACAGCCACAGACAAAAAAAAGAATGAAAAGATATTCTTCTTCATTGTGTTTGTATATCCTTTCTTGATAAGGCCACGGTCGCAGCCGCTATTCATGTATTTTTAATTGGCCTGAAGCCAAAGCGTCGTCATAAAGTTCACGCTCTATCTTTTGCACATATTCCCTGCTCTTTTTCGACGAGAGCAGTCTGGCAATCCTTTCACGAGCCAAGTCGTAGGGCTCTTGCTGCCCTACCTTACAATATTCACTGATGTTGAGGAAATAATGGTGCAGGCTGTCGCTTGCTTCCACCATCGATTGCGAAGAGATGAACTTGGCCGGATTGTTGATTTGGAAAGGTGCTTTGCTCGTAATTGTCGACAGGGGCATCCATTGATCCATGAAGTAATCATAGCTTACCGCGTTTTGCAGGGTGTACTTGTCGATTTGCTCCAATGACTCGGCGTCGGCTTTTCGAACCCATGAGCGCACATCGTCAAGATGGGGAGCATCTTCCGGCACAATCAGGAACAGTCCTTTCAGCATATTCTCCTTGGCTATCATCTGTGAACTGTTCTCGTCGTAGAATGACTTGATTTCTTCTTCCGACGGTGCTTTGACATTTTGCCGTTCCACCAAGTACTTTTGGTATTGGTGAATGAGCAGCATGCGACGGTATTCCTCCACGGCGCGGTTTATTTCTTCTACGTCGGAAATATTCTGCCTCGCCTTTGTGTACATCAGAATGTCGGTCGCCCATTCGCGTATGTAACGGCTGACCATCAACGCGCTGTCTTCCGGTTGCAGGCCGGAAGGCAGCAGTTGTTGTATCTCGTCTTTGTAAAGGTAGTGATCGTGCAATTCGGCCACAAGCTCGCGTCCGACATCAGGCAGGGTGCGGTTGCAGGCACCACACAGCAAGCTGACAAGCACGCAAGGCAACAATATGGAGCGGAATTGTTTCATTGTCCAACTCTGTCGGCTGTCAATTTTCTTCCACCGTGGCAAGCACGTCTTCGTGAACTACCACCGGATATTTTTCACGCAGGTACTTTACCCATTCCCCCTCGAGGTAGGTCTGGTAGTCGGCAGTCACCAATCCGCGGACGTCGGTATAGGCATCCGGGTATTTCTTCAATAATTTCCCCGCCAGAAACACATACGGATATTCGCCCTCGGCAGCGTGTTTCTTGCCCGACTTGAAAACTTTTTCATCCACCACAGGGTTGTCACCTTCGACAAACAGTCCCGTTTCAACTTTCACGTATTGGATGCTATCGTTCAGGCGGGCGTTCAGATAGCTGTTGATGGAGTCAGGGTGCGAGCGTTTCACTATCAACCGAGCGGCTTGCATTGTCGGTTCGTCTTTGCAGTATATGACTTTCCCTTTGTAGTGGGGTTTATCCCATGCGTAGTTTTTCCGGTGCGTCTTGAAAAAGTCCGCCAGTCCGTCAACATCCCTTGAGGCTTTTTCCCACACCTCACGGTTGCTTACTTCGAACAGCAGAATGCCGTCGTGATATTCCTGCGAGAGGAAGTGAAGATCGGGGTGCTTGCGACCCAATTGCGTGTCC
Source organism: uncultured Paludibacter sp. (assembly GCA_964410225.1). GTDB lineage: Bacteria > Bacteroidota > Bacteroidia > Bacteroidales > Paludibacteraceae > QVMH01. The sequence goes on along the minus strand of CAYPFZ010000005.1, from coordinate 27,550 downwards.
TCATAAGCCAAGAGTTCGCTTGAAACAAAAGAAGCCAGTTTGTCCCTGATGATTTCCGACGCTATCGTTTTCGAGCTGCGAGCGTTTTCCCTCAGATAGGCGGAGAAGTCAGCTTGCGAGTAGTGCCTGTCGGCAAAACTGAACAATGGCTTGTCAAGTTGACTGATTTCCTGCAAAAACGTGGAGTCAGTCGGACTTTTTCCTTCCAACAGGACAACAAATTCATCGGCTGCAGACCCATCTTGTTGAAAAGCGTATTCTTTCTTCAACTTCTCGATAAAGGCTTTTGCACCCGCTTGGCTGCGCTCGTCGCGCTTGATGCGTTGCTCAATGTTATCTTTGGCTTCTTCGAAGGGGATGATGTCGCGTTTGTCAAGCAGCTTGATGATGTGCCACCCGTATGGCGAGCGAATCGGAGCTGACACCTCTCCCGTGTCTTTCAGGGCGAATGCGGCTTGTTCAAACTCCTGCACCATGCGCCCGGTGCCGAACCAGGGGAGTTTCCCCCCGCTTATGGCACTGCCTCTGTCTTCTGAAAAGGTAGAAGCCAGCATTTCAAAATTCTCACCCTGCAGCACGCATTGGTACAATGAGTCTATTCGTTGCTTGACGACAGCGTTCTTCGTTTCGTCGTCGCGGTCGGTGAACAGCATGATGTGCGAGGCAAGCACTTCACCTCTCGTGGGGCGACGTTCGTTCACTTTAATCAAATGATACCCCACAGAGGAGCGTGCCGGCTTCGACACTTCTCCCGCAGGTGTGGCGTAGGCCACCGTCTCAAACGGGTAGATGGTGGTAAAGGCCGTTATCCACCCGAGATGCCCGCTGTTTTCTTTCGCCGTCGGGTCTTCCGAAAGTTCCACTGCCACTTTCGCAAAATCTTCCTTCTCTATGCGTCTCTCCGCCTCCTTTATCTTGTTCCATGCCGCCAAGGTATCGGCTGCGGTAGCGTTGGGTAGTACGCGCACCAAAATATGACTCACGTTCAAATCTTCCTTCATGCGTTCGTAGGCCTCGAGCAAAACGGCTTCTTCTGCCGATTTGTCCACCAGGTATGGCTTGACTAATTGCGCCCGGTAGCCGTCGTACTCTTTTACGAAGGCGGCAGTCGTGTCAATGCCCTGCGCTTGGGCTTCCTCCACTTTCAGCTTGAAATTGATGAACAACTCCACATACTCATCCAGCGTCTTTTTGTCGATGGAGTTGGCCGAATTGTTCTTGTGGTAAATGTA
>CAYPFZ010000005.1:22398-26218 GCA_964410225.1 uncultured Paludibacter sp. | reverse complement strand
TCCCCCGGCTGTAGTTGGGGGCTTCGCTGGTGATTGACACGTCGTGAGGATGGCTTTCGGTCACTCCGGCGTGGGTGATACGCACGAACTTGGCTTGCTGCAAGCGCGCAATGGTCGGCGCACCGCAATAGCCCATGCCGGCACGCAGGCCGCCCAGCATCTGGTAGACTACCTCATAGAGAGAGCCTTTGAACGGCACACGGGCAGCAATGCCTTCGGGAACGAGTTTCTTTTTGTCGGTCTCCTCGGCCTGAAAGTAGCGGTCTTTCGAGCCGCGCTCCATGGCCTCGAGCGAGCCCATACCCCGGTATGATTTGAATTTCCGTCCGTTGAAGATGATGGTTTCTCCCGGCGACTCTTCCACTCCGGCAAACATCGACCCCATCATCACCGAGTCGCCTCCGGCGGCAAGAGCCTTCACTATGTCGCCCGAATAACGCAAACCGCCGTCGGCGATAATCGGCACGCCCGAGCCGCGCAGCTCCTTGGCCACCTCGTAGATGGCCGACAGTTGCGGCACGCCGATGCCCGCCACCACCCGCGTGGTGCAGATGGAACCCGGCCCGATACCCACCTTGATGGCATCGGCTCCGGCGTCGACCAAAAAGCGGGCAGCCTCACCGGTGGCCACATTGCCGACCACCACGTCTACCTCGGGGTAGTGGCGTTTCACTTCACGCAATTTGTCAGCCACTCCCCGCGAATGACCGTGGGCGGTATCGATGACAATGGCATCGACTCTTTCGGCCACCAAGGCAGCCACCCGTTCGAGCATGTCGTGTGTCACTCCCACTCCGGCGGCCACCAGAAGCCGCCCCAAGGCGTCTTTCGAGGCGTGGGGTTTGTCCCGGGCTTTCGTGATGTCTTTATAGGTCAGCAACCCGACGAGCTTGTTGTCGGCATCGACCACGGGCAGCTTTTCTATCTTGTGTTGTTGCAATATGTCGGCGGCATCTTGCAGGTTGGTGGTCTGCCGGGTGGTGATAAGGTTTTCCTTGGTCATTACCTCCTCTATCGGCTGTTCCATGTTGCGACGGAAGCGCAAATCGCGATTGGTGACGATGCCCACCAAATGGTCATCGTCGTCGACCACCGGGATGCCACCTATCTTGTATTCGGCCATCATGGCCAAGGCCTGCCCCACCGTCTTGTCGCGAGAGATGTTCACCGGGTTGGAAATCATACCGTTTTCCGCCCGCTTTACGTGGTGAACCTGCCGGGCTTGCTCCTCTATCGACATGTTTTTGTGTATCACGCCGATACCGCCCTCGCGAGCGATGGCTATGGCCATCTTCGACTCCGTTACGGTGTCCATGGCCGCCGAAATGAACGGAATGTTCAACTTGATGTTACGGGAAAAGCGCGTGGTCAGGTCTACCTCATGGGGGAGCACTTCCGAATAGGCCGGTACAAGCAACACATCGTCAAAGGTCAGGCCCTCGAATTGTACCTTTTCTTCAATAAAAGACATAACTTATTCACCTTTTGGTTTTGCGGCCGCGGCGGGGCGAGGTACGGCTCTGCCCACACACCGCCAAATGACGGGCCGCTCGGTCTATGCTTGCAAATGTAGGCATAATTTACAAGCAGGTATGCAGAGAATGTACAAAAAAAGATTAACACACTTGCCGCAAGCCGGGATGCCTTCAGGCGGCAAGGCCGACGGCGAGGCTTCGGGCGGTCAGCGAGCTTCCCTGATGCCGGAAAAGACAAACTCCACGATGCTGCCTTTGTTTCGCTCGAATTCGCTGCTGATGCCCTGGCGGATGTAGGGCACTTCCAAACCCTTGACCGCATAGAAAATAATGACGGCCGTCAGGTCAATGTTCGCCAGCTTGAAAACGCGCTGCTCCACCCCTTCCTGGAGAATGTTGCGTATCATCTCCACCTCGCGCTTGTCCACACCACGGCGGGCACGCTCCACCTCGTAAATGTCGTGGAAAAAATCGGCTTTGAGAGAACCGTTGCGGCTCACCGTGTCTTTCACTATGTCAAGATGGGTGAGGATGTGACGGGTCAGCTTCGCTTCGGGAGCTTCATTGCCGGCAGCCAGCTCTTCCAACTGCTGTTGCATGTAGGCCAATTCATGCTTTATCACAGCGCGATACACATCTTCCTTGCTCTTGAAATAGGTGTAAAGCGTGCGACGACCCTTCTCCGAGGCTTCGGCTATGTTGTTCATGGTCACGTTCTTCTTCCCGTATCTGGCGAAAAGATCACGTGCCACCTCGATGAGATGCTTACGCGTCTTTGAGTTTTTCGAATTTATCATGGCTTTTCCCGGTCACTCCACGGCGCAAAGATACAGCGATTTATTCGAAATTTCAAGCTGTTAATGACGCACGCGTCTCTTATTTTCTTAAATTTTTCGAACAAGGCGTATGCTTTACAAAAAAATGACGATGTTTGCTGTAGATTTCCGCCTCGCAAACGCACCCGTTGAGCACCTTCTCGTGCGTACTTACGCAACTTTTGCTGCGTACTAACGCAGTTTTCGCTGCGTACTAACGCGGCAAAAATTCCCAAAGCATCCGCCGGAAGGGGCGTTGCCAAGGCACGCGGAGCTGCCTTTTATCCTGACACGCATCAGTTGCTCCAAGCGGTACGAAAACATGGGGGATACGACCAAAATGTTCTATATATAAGCCAGTTAACATTAAACATCCCTAAAAATTTTTCAATCATGTCTGACAAATTGGTGACCCTTGCCATCCGCACCTACCAACGGGCGCAAATGATAAAGGCCGTGTTGGAAGAACGCGGCATTGAGACGATTATCCACAATTTGAATCTGGAACACCCCGAGATGGCCGTGGGAGTGCGTGTGCGTATAAAAGAGAAAGACCTGCCGCAGGCCTTGGCCATCGTGGAGCAGATAGAGCGCGAATGGGAAGAAGAAAACGGCGAAAAGAAAAGCGAGAAACCACCCGTGTTGGTGCCCATCGACTTTTCCGACCACGTGGCCAAATCGGTCGATTTCGGGTTTCATTTCGCCCGGATGCACGACACGTCGGTGAAATTCCTCTACGCATACTACGTGCCCATCTTCACCATTTCCTCCGATGAAAACGACGTAAGTACTTACGGCTTCAACAACGGCGAACTGCTGCGGCGCATCGTCACGGCAGCCAATGCCGACGCGGAGAACATGACCAAGTTCATCAACAAACGCATCGACCGGGGCGAGCTGCCCGAAGTGCCGTTTTCCTTCGAACTGAAAGAGGGAGTGCCCGAAGACCAGGTGCTTGACTACTGCAAACGCCACCGGCCCGCCATGGTGGTGATGGGGCGGCGAGGCAGAAAGGTCACGCAATCCAACGAACTGATCGGCAGCGTGACCGCCGAAGTGATCGACTCGTGCATCTGCCCGGTGTTTGCGCTCCCTTCGGAAACCTCGCTGCACACCCCCCAAGACATCAAGCGGGTGGCATTCCTGAGCAATTTCGACCAAAAAGACCTCATCGCCATCGACACCACCATGAAGCTCTGCGGCAATGACGGGATGGAAATACACTTCATCCATGCCGCCGAAAAAGAGGAGATGTGGAACGAGGTCATGCTGGGCGGCATCAAGGCCTATTTCGCCGAACACTACCCGAAGATGCAGGCCAAATATGAAATCATCAGCGGCAACCTGAGCGACATCCGTTCACTCGACGACTATTTGGCCAAACAACAAATCGACATGTTGGCATTCAACGCCCGACGGCGCAATCTCTTCGCCCGCCTGTTCAACCCGGGATTGGCTTACAAAATGGTGCTCCATTCAGACATGCCGCTGTTCGTCACCCACGTCTGACCGTCACTTTGGCCAAAAGCC
>CAYPFZ010000005.1:9060-22298 GCA_964410225.1 uncultured Paludibacter sp. | reverse complement strand
TTGCGCGGTACTATCCCCCTCGGATTTTGTCTGTATGTAGACGGGTTTGTGTATCTTTGCGCGTCCCAAAAAAGGAGGTATTTTGTCTGCCAACGACCTGCATCCGACCCACTCACCCGAACAAATCCATGTCGTAGGGGCGAGGGTCAACAATTTGAAAAACATAGATGTTTCCATTCCCCGCAACACGCTCACGGTTATCACCGGGCTCAGTGGGAGCGGCAAGTCGTCTTTGGCCTTCGACACCCTCTTTGCCGAAGGGCAGCGGCGCTACATCGAGACCTTTTCGGCCTATGCGCGCAACTTTTTGGGCAACTTGGAGCGTCCCGACGTGGATGAAATTACGGGGCTCAGCCCGGTGATCTCCATCGAGCAAAAGACCACCAACAAGAACCCTCGCTCTACGGTAGGCACCACCACCGAAATCTACGACTTCCTCCGGCTGCTTTATGCACGGGTCGGCGAGGCTTTTTCTTACGTCACGGGCCAGGCTATGGTGAAATATACCGAAGAGCAAATCGCCGAGCTCATCCTGACCGACTACCACGGAAAGAAGGCTTACATGCTGGCACCGCTCGTCAGAGGACGGAAAGGACATTACAAAGACTTGTTCGAACAGACCCGCAAGAAGGGCTACTGCCACGTGCGCATCGACGGGGAAGTCAGAGAACTCGTACCGGGCACGAAAGTAGACCGCTACAAGACACACGACATCGAAGTGGTGATCGACAGGCTGCTTGTGAGCCGGAAAGACCACCGGCGGCTGAAAAACTCCCTGCAAGAGGCCATGCGCCGGGGCAACGGCACCATCATGATGCTCGACCCTGACGACAACACCACGCGCTACTTCAGCAAGAAACTCATGTGTCCCTCCAGCGGCATCGCCTACGAAGAGCCTTCACCGCACAACTTCTCGTTCAACTCGCCACACGGAGCTTGTCCGCACTGCAAGGGAATAGGGACGGTGAACATACTCGACACGGAGAAGATAGTGCCCGACAAACGCCTCAGCATACACGAAGGCGGCATCGCCCCCTTGGGCAAGTATAGAAGCTCCACCATCTTCCGGCAGATAGAGTCCATCCTCGATAAATACGGCATGGGCTTGAAAACACCCATCGGGCAATTGCCCGACGAAGCCCTCGACGAAATCATGAACGGTTCCGACGGTCCGCTGAAGATGAAAAGTCCGTCGTTCGGCCAGGCCGGTTACTTCCTCCGCTATGAAGGCATTTTGCGGTACATTGAGCTGCAACAAGAGAGTTCGGCATCGGCAACGGAGAGAAAATGGGCAGGGCAATATTCCAAGACAATAGTCTGTCCCGAATGTAAAGGCACAAGGCTGAAGAAAGAAGCACTCTTCTTCCGCATCCATGGAAAAAACATTGCCGAACTGTCAGAGATGGACATCGGCGAGCTCCATGGCTGGCTGCGGGCACTACCTCCCCACCTCGGCGAGCGTCGGCTGTCTGTGGCCATGGAAATACTGAAAGAGATGGACACGAGGCTGGAATTCCTGCTCGATGTAGGCTTGGACTATCTGTCGCTCAACCGCAGCTCGCTGTCGCTCTCAGGAGGCGAAAGCCAGCGCATCCGTCTGGCCACCCAGGTAGGTTCGCAACTGGTCAACGTGCTCTACATCCTCGACGAACCAAGCATCGGCTTGCACCAACGCGACAACCGACGGCTCATCGGCACCCTCAAGCAACTGCGCGACACGGGCAACTCCGTCATCGTGGTGGAGCATGACAAAGACATGATGAAGGCCGCCGACTACGTGGTCGACATTGGCCCTTTAGCCGGACGACGGGGCGGCGAAGTCGTCTTCGCCGGACGACCTGACGAAATGCTGCAGGCCGGCACGCTGACCTCAGAATATCTCAGCGGACGAAAGCGGATAGAAGTGCCCCCCACCCTGCGTGAAGGCAACGGAAAACACCTCACCATAAAAGGAGCCACGGGCAACAACCTGAAAAACGTCGACGCTACCTTCCCTCTTGGCAAGCTGATATGTATCACCGGTGTGTCGGGAAGTGGAAAATCCACCTTGGTGAACGAAACCCTGCATCCCATCTTAAGTCGGCGGCTCTACCACTCGCTCAAAGACCCGTTGCCCTACAAAACGGTGGAAGGGGTGGAACATGTTGACAAAGTCGTGGAAGTCGACCAATCACCCATCGGGCGCACCCCACGCTCCAACCCGGCCACTTACACGGGCGCGTTCACCGACATACGCAACCTGTTCGCCACCTTGCCCGAAGCCAAAATACGGGGCTACAGGCCGGGACGTTTTTCGTTCAACACCGCCGGAGGACGATGCGAAACATGCGGAGGAAACGGATACAAAACCATCGAGATGAACTTCCTGCCCGATGTGTACGTCCCATGCGAAACCTGCAACGGGAAAAGATACAACAGGGAAACACTCGAAGTGCGCTTCAAGGGAAAGTCCATCGCCGAGGTGCTGGACATGACCGTCAACATGGCCGTGGAGTTTTTTGAAAACCAACAGAATATATTAGGCAAAATAAAGACACTGCAAGATGTGGGGTTGGGATACATCAAGTTGGGACAACCGAGCACCACGCTCTCGGGAGGTGAAAGCCAGCGGGTGAAGCTGGCCACGGAACTGGCCAAACGCGACACGGGAAAGACCCTCTACATACTCGACGAGCCAACCACCGGCCTCCACTTCGAGGACATCCGCGTGTTGCTGAGCGTACTCAACCAATTGGTGGATAAAGGGAATACGGTCATCGTTGTCGAACACAACATGGACGTGATAAAGGTGGCCGACCACATCATCGACATGGGGCCGGAAGGAGGAAAAGGCGGAGGACGCATCGTCTGCGCAGGCACTCCCCGGCAAGTGGCAGCCTGCCGGGAAAGCATCACAGGGAAATACCTGAAGAAAGAACTTGAGGCCGACACAAGCACGCACGACACCTCCCGATGAGGTCAAAACCCCTCGCTGCGTGCTTTGCCGGCAAAATTTTCCTAAGCACCCGCCGGAAGCCCCGTTACTTGATAGGTTTTTGCCTATGTCTCATATAATAAACCGGCCGCTCGCGCGTTTTGCTTAAGCAACCGTGTCGGGCGGGAAACAAATGAATATGTACAAGACAACAAAACACATTCTTCTGACCCTCTTTCTGGTCACAGCCGGGGCGAGCCACGCACAAGGCAATTTGCCCTATGTAGACGAACGCCCCATTCATTTCGGCTTCTTCTTGGGCTTGAATACAATGGACTTCGGCGTCAACTTGAACCATCTGCCGCAAGACGACGGACAGATTTACTTAGCCGACGTGCCCGGCCTGATGCCCGGATTCACCGCAGGCATCATCAGCAACCTGAGGCTCAACCGCTACTTCGACTTGCGTTTTTCCCCGTCTATCAACTTCACCGAGCGGATTCTTGTCTACCGCATCGACGGCGACAAGAGCGGCAGCGTCATGCAACAAAACATCATGTCCATACCGCTGATGCTCCCCTTGCACGTCAAGTATAGCGCCGAGCGTCTGTACAACTTCCGTCCCTACGTGCTGGCAGGAGGGGGCGTGTCGGTCGACTTCGGGCGCGACAAAGAGGGAGACGTGTTGCTGAAGACTTTCGACTACTATGTGGAAATAGGCACCGGATGCGACATCTATTTCCCCTTCTTCAAACTCGCCCCCGAATTGAGATTCGCCATAGGCTTCAACAACGTGCTGACCCCCATAGCCTTGCGCGATCCGGGCAACTACGACACCAAGTTCACCAACGCCATCACGCGGCTCACCAACAAGGTGCTCACTCTGTCGTTCAATTTCGAATAAGGCACTTCTGAGGCCGGTCTTATCCACACGGAGGCTTCTTTTTCATTGCAGCAGCAACGACAGGGAAGCAAAAACCGTCTCGCCGTTTTGCACCGTGGCCGTGACCTTCATCCCGTCCGTCACCTCGACCGACGAAACCGCAACATGCACCCTCTCGTGTTGCAGAGGGTCAAGCACGTTCATAAATCGCGCCTTTGTCACCTCGTGCAAGAACGTCTTGCGCCCGAGCTGCTCTTCGGCCAACTCCTGCACGATGCGTATGATGCACACCCCCGGGGTGATGGGGTTGCCGGGAAAATGCGCCCGGTAAATGGCGTGGGAGGCATTCAACCTGATGATGTATTCCTCTTGTTGGTCGTGGCAGAGGCGGCTCTCCACCGTGTAGAAGTCGTTTTGTAGTTTCATTTCGCTGTATTTTTACCCCCTTCACTTCCGTTAGTACGCAATTTTCGGCGCATAAGTACGCGCCGCGCGCTGCGTTAGTACGCAGTTTTTGCCGCGTTAGTACGCAGCAGAAATTGCGTAAGCACGCACGAGAAGGCGGGAAACCTTAGTTTCGAAACGGAAGAAAATCGCCTTTATAATTCGTTTTTGTAAATATCGGCGATTACTTTTTGATAATTGTTTTCCACTTCCAAATAGTCCTGCATGTTGCGGTAGATGCCGTCGGCTTCGATGTAATATTCCACCGACGAGAGTTGACCGGCCAAGACGGCCTTTTTCAGCAGAGTAAGTGTGTGAGACATCAACTCCGGGTCGTACGCCTGTAGGGTTTCAAGGAGTTGCATCATTTCGTCGTATAGTGATCGGATGCGTGTTTCGGTTTCTATGCCGGCCTGTTCCCACTCTATGCGTGCGGAGGCAGAATAGGCGCGGGCAGCTTTCACCTGTTTGTTGTTGGAGAACAGAGGCAGCGACAGCCCGGCAAGGAATCCGTTGCTGGCTTCGTTCAGCTCGGTGTTTCGGCGATAGCCTATTTCTATTTTGGGTAACCAGTTTTGTCGCGTCACATCCACCTCTTTGGCTGCGGCACGCTGTGCGACCTCTGCTGCATGCAGTCGGGCGTCGGTGTTCATCACGCGCTCGCGCAACGACTCGTAGTCGCTTGGCGGCGGCGTGTCGGGATATTGGTCGAAAGTCAATTCCAAGGGCAAATTGCCGTTCATGGCTGTGAGCGATTGCACAACGGTCTGGCGTGCTGCCCGGCAGCGTGCCGCCTCGGCCGATATGCTCATGTGTTCCATCTTCACTTTGTTCAGGTCTAAAATCGAGGCATCGCCTTCGGCCAATCTTTTTTCAAAAAAGGCGAGCAGTTCGTCGGCATTGGCTTTTCGCTCGTCAAGCAGGGCTTGCTCTTTGCTCAGTCGCACAAGGTCGAGACACAGTTTCTTGGCTTCGAGCAACACTTCGCTACGTGCGGCCGCATATTGCCAGTCGTAAGCTCGGCTGCGCAGCTTGGCCGTTTTGTTTCTCGCTCCGTAGAGCGTGGGGAAGTCGAAAGCCTGGGAGACGATCAGTTCGGAGCTGTACACGCCTTGCACGTCGGGCATGAAAAACGGGCTGTATTCCACCGAGAAGTCGCCCAAGCTGTTGGCGGCCTGCGCGTCTATTTTCGCCGCCTCGAGACTGCTTTGCAGAGCCTTGAGGCTCTTGTTGTTGCGGGCTATAGACTGCAAGGTCTCGTCGATGTCCTGCCCCCATCCCGCGCAGGGGAGCAAGGCGACGGCCATCGCCAATAATATCTTTTGTTTGTTTGCCATAATCGTTGTTTTTGCGATGTTATGGTTTGTCAGGCTCGTCTGAGGTGGTATTTTCGCGTCGTTTGTTCATCCATTCGTAGACAATGGGAATGATGAACGCATTGAGGAAAGTGGATGTCAGCAAGCCTCCAAGTATGACTTTGGCCATGGGGCTTTGTATTTCGTTGCCCGGCAAGTCTCCTTTCAAGGCCAAGGGGATGAGTGCCAATGCCGACGAGAGAGCTGTCATCAGGATGGGGTTCATGCGGTCGAGCGAGCCTCGCACGACGGTTTCTCGCAGCGAGAGCGATTGCTCTTCGCGCAAGGTGTTGTAGTGGCTCACCAGCAGCATACCGTTGCGGGTGGCGATGCCAAACAGGGAAATGAACCCGATGATGGCCGGTATGCTCAGCTCGCCGGTGGTGAGCCACAAGACGAATATGCCTCCGATGAGCGAAAGGGGCAGATTCAGCAGGATGATTCCGCTCTGACGCAAGTCGCGGAACTGCAAATAAAGCAGCAGGAAGATGACGACAATGCTCATTATCGATGCCAAAAGAAGGATGCGGCTGGCCGTCTGCTCGCTTTCGAATTGGCCACCGTATTCCACGTGGTAGCCTTCGGGCAGGGTAATGTGTTCTTCCACTCGTGCCTGTATGTCGTTCACCACGCTCCGCAGGTCGCGACCGCTGGTGTTGGCCGAAATGACAATCTTGCGCCTCACGTTCTCACGGTTGATGGTGTTCGGCCCCATAGACGATTTCACTTCAGCCACTTGCTCCAAGGGAATCTTGTTGCCATGCGCGTCGTCTATCATCAACTCGCGCACGCGCTCCACAGAACCGCGGCTGTTTTCGTCGGCACGCACCACGAGGTTGAACGTCCTGCCCTGTTCGTAGACTTGCGACACCGTCTCCCCCGCCATGTTGACCCTCACAAACTCATTGAAGGCGGGCAGGGTGATACCATATTTTGCCAACATCCCGCGCTTGGGAGTGATGGTCAGCTCGGGTCGCTCGATTTGCTGCTCGACATTGAGGTCGGCAATGCCCTCCACATCGGCGATGGCTGCCTTGATTTGATTTCCTATGCGGAACATCTCGTTCAGGTCGTCGCCGAAGAGCTTAATCGCGATGCTGGCCTGTGTACCACTGAGCATGGCGTCAATGCGGTGGGTGATGGGTTGGCCTATCTCGATGTTCGCCCCGATTATTTGCGAGAGTTTTTGGCGTACCTCCTCAAGCAATTCGGTGTGCGAACGCCCGTTCAGCTCGAAAGGAGCCTCTATTTCCGAGGCATTCACCCCCAAGGCATGTTCGTCTAATTCGGCACGCCCGGTTTTGCGCGCCACCGTCTTTATCTCAGGAATGGAGAGCAACAGTTCTTCCGCCTGCCGCCCTATTTTATCTGACTCTTCGAGCGAGATGCCGGGAAGCAAACTGACATTGACGGTGAATGAGCCCTCGTTGAATGATGGGAGAAAACTGTGTCCCAATGTAAAAAACATCCCCAAGGCAAGTGCAAGCAATCCTATGGTGCATCCCGTGACCATTTTTTTGTGAGACAATGCACCCAGCAACGCTTTGCGATAGTACTTTTTCAGCCATGTGGCGAGAAATGCCTCTTTGGGTAGTTTGTTTGTTTTTCCCCCTCCCAACCAATAGCTGCACAGCACCGGGGTCAACGTCAGTGCCACCAAAGTGGAGGCACCCAAAGCCACGATGAACGCGATGCCGAGTGGCACGAGCATACGCCCTTCCATACCACTCAGGAAAAACAACGGCAGGAAACTGGCGATAATGATGAGCGTAGAATTGAGAATGGGCATACGCACTTCACGAGAAGCACGAAACACCACATCGATCACCGGGCGGCGGCTCTCTTCGGGCAACATGCGATTTTCGCGCAGGTGCTTCCACACATTTTCCACATCCACGATGGCATCGTCGACCAGCGACCCGATGGCGATGGCCATACCGCCAAGGCTCATCGTGTTGATGCTCAAGTCAAGATAGTGCAACACCAACACCGACATCAACAGCGAGAGTGGCAGGGTGACAAGCGAAATGACCGTCGTGCGCACATTCCCCAAAAACAACAAAAGGACGATGACCACGAAGACGGCTCCCTCGAAAAGCGAATCCTGTATGTTGTCGATGGAACTTTCGATGAAGCGCGACTGGCGGAAAACGTCGGTGGAGAGATGCACATCGGCAGGCAGGTTCTTTTGCACGTCGGCCAGAGCCTCCTCGAGCCTTTCGGTCAGCTCCATGGTGCCTGTGTTGGGTTGCTTGGTCACGGTCAGCAACACGGCGGGTTTCCCCCGTTCGGAAGCTATACCCAACTTGGGTTGTTGCGCTCCTACGCGCACCTCGGCCACATCGGCTAAGGTGACGGGGGCGTTTCCGGCCATTTTTATCACCGTGCTGCCGATGGCCTCCACGTCGGAGGTGGAGAGCACCCCTCGCACGATGTATTCGTTGCCATATTCATAAATGACTCCGCCATTGGTATTTTGGTTCATCTCCCGTGTGGTGGCCATGACCTCTTCCAAGCTCACCCTGTGGTATTTCATCTTTTCCGGGTGGAGGAGCACCTGGTACTCTTTGATGTCTCCGCCCATTACCGCCACTTGCGCCACGCCTCCGGTGGAGAGCAGTCGCGGACGGATCACCCAGTCGGCCATCGTGCGCAGCTCGAGCATGGAAGTTGTGTCGGCCGTCAGGCCTATGATGAGCACCTCTCCGAGGATAGACGATTGCGGCCCTATCGTGGGGTTGCCCACATTGTCGGGCAGGCTCTCTCCCACGGCGGCCAGTTTTTCGGACACGATTTGCCTTGCGAGGTAAATATCCATGTCCCAGTCAAATTCGACCCACACCACGGAGAAGCCCGTTGTCGACGATGAGCGCACCCGGCGCACTCCGGTAGCTCCGTTCATGGCCGTCTCGATGGGGAAGGTCACCAACTGTTCGACTTCCTCGGTGGCCATGCCGTGAGCCTCGGTCATCACCACCACGGTGGGCGCGTTGAGGTCGGGAAACACGTCGACCTCCGTGTGATAGGTGGTGTAAAGCCCCCACACCAACAGCAAGGCCGCCGTCGCCAGCACCAACAGGCGGTTCTTTAATGAAAAATGGATGATTTTATTCAGCATGTCGTTCTTTTTTATCTATCGGCAACAAGACGCGCTTTTTTGAGTCATCGGACGAAAGCAAGAAAAGCACGACGGTGTTGCGGAGTTTCGACTAAAGGGGCGGACGGCGTTCGGTTGCAGCACGACTTGTCGGCGGCGGCGCGTTATCCCCTTGATTGTCGCAGCGGGTTCTTTCTTTTTCTGTCAATGGTTGTGCGTATGTGCCGGAATGGCGTTGCTGGCCGAGGCCAATTTCACGTAGATGGCACCTTGCGTCACCACCCGGTCGCCCTCTTGCAAGCCCGTGAGCACCTCCACACGTTGCCCGTCGGTGGCACCTGTTGCAACGGCCTGTTTGCGATAGCAGGTCGCGTCGAGCTGCAAATAGACAAAATACACCCCTTGTTCTTCTGTCAATGCCGTTCGAGGGATGGAGATAACCCCCTCGCGTTCACCTCCCAGCAGGTACACTTCGGCAAAAGTTCCGGGCAGCAGGTCGCCGGGGTTGTCTATCTCGAAGATGACCGGCACGTGAAAAGAGCCGTCGCCCGTCGTGCGCCCGTAGGCCAGCAGACGCCCGTTGCATTCGTCGGTACGATATACGGTCGGGCTGCCGGCCGGCTTGAAGTTGGCCGATGACACTTCAGACAATTGTCCGTAATAGCGTTCGGGCACTTCCGCCCTCAGATACAGGCGGTCGCACGATACGATGTTCAGCAAGGGTTGCCCAACTGTCACATAGTCACCTTCTTTCACCAAGCAAGACTTCACATAGCCGTTGGCGGCGGCTCTTACTTCCACACCTTTCCCGTTGCCGCTCGGTCGCAAGGCTTCGTAGGTCAAACGGGCGTTCTCGTACTCCTCCCTGATGGCGTTGAAGTCTTTTTGCGAGATGATGTTTTCTTCGGCCAATTTCTGTGCGCGTTCATATTCTGTTTTGGCCGCTTCGTATCCTATTCGGGCTCGTTCGGCCGGGTCGCCGTCTTGCATGTGCGACGCGGAAAGTGTCAAGAGCAGCTCTTGTGCCCTCACCGCCGTGCCTTCCACCAAAAGACGCGCAAACGACACCACCCCCGACACGTTGGCCACCAGCGTGCGCTCACCTCCCTGCACGGGCTGTAACTCTCCGCCGGCTGCGATAACCCCGCGGAATGTCGCCGGGCGAACCGTCTCTACCACAAGGCCTGCCGCTCTCGCCTTTTCTTCCGACAAGACGATTTCGTCTGTCTCTTCTTCGTCATGGTGCGCCTCCGCCGGGGATGCGTGGTGGTGACACTCGTGAGAATGGTGATGCTCCACGGCTTCCGAGCCATGGTCATGACCGTCGTGATGATGCCCTTTCTCCCCCGATTTACCACAAGAAGTCAAGGCCAACAGCCCCAACACCCCCGCCATACATAATTGTTTCATCATCTTCTTAACCGTATTAGTTTAGTTTTAAATAAATAATCGCGACTCTACTGATTCTGCAAAGGTAGCGCACGGGGCATGCAACCGAATTGCAAAAATGCTTTCTTCGAAACGTACGCTACGCCCCTTCCGGCGGATGCTTTGGGAGTCTTTGCTGCGTTAGTACGTAGCAAAAATTGCATAAGTACGCAGCAGAAGGGGGTAAAGCTGTCTTGGTCAATGAGCATATAAGAGACTGAAAAATAGCTTATTTTCAAAAACATTTCTCGCTTGTCTCTTGCCGTTTTTCCGCACACCGAGGGAGAATGACGCTCAAAAAAGCAGCGGCCGAGACGAGGCATGGGTTTGCCGTTGCGCTTGCCTTCGTGTATCTTTGTGGTGAAGATGGCGGGGGAACGTTCGAGCAATCTGACACGGATGAGCAAGCGAAAGATGAAGCTGACTTTTCATATCGACTACGTAGCGGCACCGGGAGAAATCCTGTGTGTGTCGGGCAACCTGCCCGTACCGGGTGCGGAAGGCGAAGACGGAGCACTGGCGTTGACCTGCATCGACGGGCAAGTGTGGCAAGGAGAGATAGAGACTGACAGCCACGTGTGGACATATCGCTACGTGCTGAAATCGGGCGGCCGGATGTTGCGCCGCGAGTGGGGCGTTCCGCGTAAAGTGTTCTTGCAAGCAGAAGAAACATTTCTGTATGACGCTTGGCGCGACAGGCCGCAGCAGCAGCTTCTGTTCAGCGCGCCGTTTCGCAACTGTTTCACCGACCCGCCGGACTGCGGATCGGAAAAGGCATGTTGCGACAAGCGGATAGACATCCTCCTTCATTGCCCATACACACTGCGGGGGCAGACGGTCGTCATGTTGGGAGAAACAGACTTGCTGGGCTGTTGGAATCCCTGCGGCGGAGTTGAGCTTCACAAGACGGAACACGGATTGTGGACGGGGTCGATAGATGCCGGGCGGCTGTGCAAACGACCGTTGCAATACAAATTCGCCATCTGCGACCGGGCGAGCAAACAAATCGTCCACTGGGAGGAAGGCGACAACCGCATTTTGCCCCTCTGCGAGACGAGGCGGAGCAGTTGTGTGTGGCAACACGAGCTGCACTACCGCCACAGCGGGCTGCAATGGAAAGCGGCAGGAGTTGCCATCCCGGTGTTTTCGCTCCGCACGGCAAGGAGCTTCGGCGTAGGTGATTTTTCCGATTTGCGCAGCCTGGTAGATTGGGTCGCAAGCACAGGGATGAAAATCATACAAATACTTCCCGTGAACGACACCACGATAACCCGCCGGTCGGCAGACTCTTATCCCTACAACGCCATATCTGTTTACGCGCTGCATCCCATCTATCTGAGTCCGGCCGACTGCCCGTTGGGCGACAAGATGGCCATGCGTGGCTTCCGCGAGCGAGCCGCCCGGCTGAACGCCCTGCCCGGCTACGACCACGAACAGGTATTGAAGTTAAAGGAAGAATACATCACCTGCCTGTTCGACGAGCAAGGCAGGGAGACGCTGAGCGGTGACGACTGCCAACGCTTCATTCGCGACAACGGCGAGTGGCTGTTTCCTTACGCCTGTTTTTGCCATCTCAGGGAGCTGTATCACACAGCCGACCACACCGAGTGGGGCGAACATGCCCGATACGACCGCCATGCCTTGGAGCTGCAGGCCGCACAGCAGGAAAAAATGCGCCAAAGTATAGAGCGCACCTATTTCACGCAATATCTCCTCCACGTTCAGCTGTCGGAAGCGCGGGCGTATGCCCATCTGCACGGTGTGGCGTTGAAAGGCGACATTCCCATCGGTGTCAGTCGCAAGAGCGTGGAGACGTGGACAGACCCGCAGCTGTTCAATTTGGACATGCAAACGGGTGCACCCCCCGACGACTTTTCCGCCACAGGGCAAAACTGGGGCTTCCCCACTTACAACCGGCGCAATATGTCTGCCGACGGCTACCGATGGTGGAGACGTCGCCTTCAGAAAATGGCCGACTATTTTGATGCCTATCGCATCGACCACATTCTGGGCTTTTTCCGCATCTGGGAAATACCTTCTCACTCACGGCAAGGCGTGTTGGGCTGTTTTAGTCCGGCGCTTCCGCTCACGGCCGACGAGATACGGTCGTGGGGCGTACCCTTCGACGAGCGGCGCATGACCACGCCTTACATCCCGGAGCACCTTCTCAGGCGACTCTTCGGCGACCGGGCCGGGGAGGTGGCGACACGCTATCTGAACCGGCAGGCGTCAGGCTGCTACGAATTGAAAGACGTGTGTGACACGCAGGCCAAGACGCATGCCCTTTTCGACGGATGTGACCGGGCGGAAAGTCGCACCGTGTATGACGGGCTGTGCCGGTTGTGTGCCGAAGTGTTGTTCATACGCGACCCTCGCGAGCCGGAAAAGTACCACCCCTGCATCGCCGCACGACACACCGCCGCCTATGCCGACTTGGACGAACAAGCCCGAAAGGCTTTCGACCGGCTGCACGAACACTTTTTCTACGAACGTCACAACATCCTTTGGGCCGAGGAAGCCCTCGGCAGACTGTCTGCCCTCACAAACGCCACCGACATGCTGGCTTGTGGAGAAGATTTGGGAATGATACCGGCCTGCGTGCCGGAGGTGATGCACCGGCTGCAAATAGCAAGTCTGGAAATCGAGCGAATGCCCAAAGAAAGCGGACGGATGTTTACCGACTTGCAACGCCTACCCTATCACTCGGTGTGCAGCACCTCGACCCACGACATGAGCCCCTTAAGAGCCTGGTGGACGGAAAGCCGCCGGCTGAGGCAATGCTACTACAACCAAGTGCTTGAACGCGACGGAGAAGCACCGGAGGAATGCACGCCCGAGCTGTGTGCCCACATCGTGAAAAACCATCTGCATGCCACCTCCGTGTTGGCCGTCCTGCCTCTGCAAGACTGGCTGTCGGTCTCCGGCCGCCTGCGACATCCCCGGCCGCAGGAAGAGCGTATCAACATCCCCTCTGACCCCAAACACTGCTGGCGTTACCGCATGCACCTGACACTCGACACCCTGCTGCAAGCCGAGGAACTTAACGAAACATTGAAAAAGATGATACGCGAAGCGGGGCGGTGACGCGCCCGAGCTCGCGCACAAAAGATGCTTCCG
>CAYPFZ010000005.1:0-8960 GCA_964410225.1 uncultured Paludibacter sp. | reverse complement strand
CGCGGACTTTCGGATTTTTTTCTTCATCTTTCTTGTTGTGCGTTCCGTTTGCATTACCTTTGCTGCCCGAGGGTAGGAGGCACAGACGCGCTGCGTTTGTCCTTTTGCCGTCCCGACAAAGCCCGGAATGTCGTCCGGGCGATGGGGGTGCCTAAATAAATTCGGGCTGAGATCATACCCTTTGAACCCGCCACGTAATGGTGGAAGGGGAAGGAGCTAACATCATCCGCACTTATTGGCCACTCATCCACAACATCATCCGTTAACCGGAGACAGCCTCCGTGCGTCCCGGCGGTGAATGATGCGGGGAAAAATGTTTGTATGCACCGCATTCTCCGCGTGTGCTTGAGGGCATGCCTTGTTCATTCTCCAAGCCGACGACCCGGTGTGAGCTCTCCTGAAAAATGATTTGTTATGAGCAAACCAACACCGAACGCCGCATGGCTCTTGTGCGGCATGTGTCTTCTGGCACAAACAGAACAAGCTGTGGCACAAACAGAACAGGCTGTGGCATCGAAGGAGGTACAACTCGAGGAAGTCGTGGTGTCGTCTGTGCGCACCGGCAACAAGGGTGCCCTGTCTAATTCGAAAGTCGACGGTGTCACCTTGCAAGAAGCCAACATGGGTGAAAATTTACCCTATCTGCTGCTACGCACGCCCTCGCTCGTTGTGACGAGTGACGACGGGCTGGGCATCGGCTACACCTATTTCCGGATACGGGGCACCGACCAAAGCCGCATCAACATGACCATCAACGGAGTGCCGCTCAATGACTCGGAGTCGCAGAACGTCTTTTGGGTGAACATGACCGACATGATAGGCAGCATGGAAAGCCTCGAGGTACAGAGAGGCGTGGGCACTTCGACCAACGGTGCGGCGGCATTCGGAGCATCGGTTAACATGCAAACCGAAAAATCGTCGGCACGGCCTTACGCAGAGGTGTCGTTCAACGGCGGCTCGTACAACACGTTCCGCCGGAGCGTGAAAGCGGGAACCGGCATCATGAAGGGAGGATTTTCATTAGACGCACGCTACTCGAAGGTGAATAGCGACGGCTACGTCGACCACACGGCCTGCGACCTGTACTCCTACTATGCCTCGGCGGCGTGGTACGGGCAACAGACCATGGTCAAGCTGCTTGCCTTCGGAGGAGCCGAGCGAACGGGGATAGGATGGGACGGCATCAGCCCCACTACCTGGCGAGACACACCCCGCTACAACGGGGCAGGTGAATACACCGACAGCGAGGGCGAAACCCTGTACTACGAAAACAATACCGACAACTACCGCCAAACCCACCTGCAAGCCCACCTGTCGCATCTTCTCTCCGGACACTGGAGTCTGAACGCCGCCCTGCATTACACTCGCGGCTATGGCTACAGCGAACAAGTGAAAACCGACGAAAATTTTGCCGACTACGGCATGACCCTGCCCTCCAACGGGGCGGAAACGGGCAACCTCATCCGACGCAAGTACCTCGACAACGATTTCTATGGTGCCACTTTGGGAGTCAACTATCAAAGCGAACGCCTTCAGCTGACCGTCGGGGGAGCGGCAAACCACTACACGGGAGCACACTTCGGAGAAATTATCAACGTGGTGGGCATGGAGTATGACGGCACATTGGGCAACGAATACTATCGCAACAATGCCGACAAGACCGATGCCAACGCCTACCTGAAAGCCAATTGGGAAGTCGCAGAAGGGCTGTCTGTCTACGGCGACCTGCAATATCGCTTCATCCGCTACCGGCTTGAAGGCATCAACGACGAAGACATGCAAGCGATGGACATGGACAACAGCTTCCATTTCTTTAACCCAAAGGCAGGTATCACCTATCAAAACGACGGGCACAACGTGTATGCCCATTTCGCCACGGCCAACCGCGAACCCACACGCGACAACTACACCGAAGGCGGCCCCAACGACCAACCTACCTACGAAACACTCTACGACTACGAAGCGGGCTACAGCTACTCACACCGACTGTTTGGCATCGGTGTCAACCTCTACTACATGGACTATGACAACCAGCTCATCCTCACCGGAAAAATCAGCGATACAGGGGCGGCTCTCACCCGCAACGTGAAAGACAGCTACCGCACGGGCATCGAGCTGACGGGCGGAGTGCAGATAGGCAGACACCTGCGCTGGGATGCCAACCTCACCCTCAGTCGGAACAAGATAAACAACCATGTCGATTGGGTCGACGACTGGTATGCCGATTGGAGCGACCCCGAGGTGGCCGCCAACAGCGGACAGGTGATGGTGGATTATGGCACGGTAGACATCGCTTTTTCGCCTAACATCACCGCCGGAAGCACCTTCACTTTCGACCTCGAGCAGTTCAAAGCCTCCTTTCAAACGAACTACGTGGGGGCGCAATATCTCGACAACACCATGAACGCGGCTTCGCAGCTCGCGGCCTATTGCGTGAGCAACCTCAGCCTGGCCTACACGATACCGCTGAAAAAAACGGCCAAAGACATCACCTTGCGCGTGCAGATGAACAACCTGTTCAACAAGAAATACGTGTCTAACGGCTGGGCATATTCCTATTTCGAGGGAGCAGATGCCAACGGACAGTTCCGAAAGGAGAACCAAAAATACGAAATAGGCTACTACGCTCAAGCCCCGTTCAACATCCACGCCGGTTTCAACCTGAGATTCTGACCGCGGCCTTTCGCCCTTGAGACTTCCGCAAAGCGTTCCCGCTCCTTCTCATAACTTGATCCGATGGCTTAAGAAACAGCCTCCCTACCCCTTTGCAAGCCCCCTTCCGGCGCGTTAGTACGCAGCAAAAATTCCCTAAGCACGCAGCGGAAGGGAGGTTCCATAGCATGACCGGCGGCATGTCGATTGATGAAAAGTGCTGTTTTTGAGGGTGGCCGGAAACACACGAAGGCGCGTGGCAATTGCCGCGCGCCTTCGTGTGTTGATTATCTTTTTATTCTCTTTTCGTCTATGCGTTTTTCGCTTTCTCGACGATGGCCTTGAATGCTTCGGGATGGTTCACGGCCAAGTCGGCCAACACTTTACGGTTCATCTCGATACCCGCTTTGTGCAGCGCACCCATCAATTTGGAATACGACATGCCTTCGAGGCGTGCTGCGGCGTTGATACGCTGAATCCACAGTGCCCGGAAGTTGCGCTTTTTGGTCTTACGGTCGCGGTAGGCGTACTGCAGACCCTTTTCCCAGGTGTTTTTCGCTACGGTCCAAACGTTCTTGCGGGCGCCGTAGTAGCCTCTGGTAAGCTTTAAAATCCTTTTCCTTCTGTTGCGTGAGGCAACATGATTTACTGATCTTGGCATAATTAAAATGATTTGTAAACATCAGCGTCACTGCCTTGCCGGCCGTGAACTTCGGGCTGAATGCTCTGTTTGAAAATAAGAAAACTTGTTCGACAAAAACGGCATTCCGCTTACTTCAGGGCAAGCAATTTCCTCACGTTGGGCACGTCGGCGGGGGAGACTAATGTGGAGTGCGTCAAATTGAGCTTCTGCTTTTTTGTCTTTTTCGTCAGGATGTGCCGCTTGTAAGCATGTTTCCTTTTGATTTTCCCTGTTCCGGTAAGAACGAATCTTTTTTTGGCACCGGAGTTAGTCTTCATTTTAGGCATCTCTACTATATATTAATTTGAGTAACAAATAATTTCATCCCGTTTCATTTTGCTCCCTTTTTGGGCGACAAGATGAGAATCATGCGTTTGCCTTCGAGCACCGGCATGCTCTCGACTTTGCCATATTCCTCCAGGTCGTTGGCAAAGCGAAGCAGCAACACCTCGCCCTGCTCTTTGAAGAGTATGGAGCGACCTTTGAAAAACACGTACGCCTTCACCTTGCACCCTTCTTTCAGAAAGCCCATGGCGTGCCTGAGCTTGAAGTTATAGTCGTGCTCGTCGGTCTGAGGCCCGAAGCGGATTTCCTTCAATACCACTTTGGCGGCCTTGGCTTTCTGCTCCTTCTCCTTTTTCTTCTGTTGGTACAAGAACTTCTGGTAGTCGATAATCTTGCACACGGGGGGGACGGCGGTCGGCGATATTTCCACCAAATCGAGCCCTTGCTCGTCGGCAATTCTGACGGCTTCGGCTATCGGGTAGATTCCCTGTTCCACATTCTCGCCCACTAAGCGGACTTCCCTCACCCCGCGAATGTGTTCATTGATTCGGTGCGGAGCTTGCGGCTTGAACCCGCCTCTGCGCGGATGAGGACCTCTTGAAGTTTGTTTTGCGATTGTTTATTCCTCCTGAAAATTAATCGGTTATATTATCAGCATCACTCTCTTTCCAAGTGCGCAAATATACGGCTTATTTTTTAATGGGAAAAGCGTCGTGCATTTTTATTCTTTTATTTTCAGGACAAAAAAACCGGGAAGGCTTCTTTTTTGTCGTTTGACGTGCTTGCCGCCCGAGCTTTTCCATGCCTGCCGGCAAAGATGGCAAAAGTGGCTTACGCTGCGTAAGCACGCAGCGAAAATTCCCAAAGCATCCGCCGGAGGGGGTCTTGTAAAGGGTCTGAAAAGGGCTTTCGGTCGTTCCTCAGGCCGAGGGTGAAGGTGTTGCGCAAGGCAGACATTCCAAGGCTTCGCCCACCACGAAGTTGCTTCCTCCGATGAGGATGAAGTCGTCGGGGGCGGCATCAGAGGTGGCGGCCTTTACGGCTTGTGCCACCGTGTGATAGGCCGTGCCAAGCAGATGGAGGGAGGCGGCCGTGCCGAGCAGCTTGTCGGCCTCCAATGCCCTCGGTGTGTTGGCTTGGGTGAAATAGTACACGGCCTTTGTCGGCAACAAGGCGAGCATGCGTGTCACGTCTTTGTCGGCCGCCATGCCGATGACTATCCGCAGGGTTTTGCAGGTCTGTTGTTGCAGCTGCCGGGCTACGTTTTTTATTCCGGCGGGGTTGTGTGCCGTGTCGAGCACGATGTGCGGGTTGTGTGCCACCGTCTGCCAACGGCCTTGCAGCCCGGTAAGTTCGGCCACCTTTGCAAGTCCCTGACAGATGCTGTCGTCGGTCACTTTGCCGAAGAAGTGATTGCCTTTCATCACGCGCAGGGCTGCGAGCACAGTGGTCACATTCTTGAGTTGGTATGTTCCAGTCAACCCTACCCGGTAGGTCTTTCCTTCGTCGGTCTGTATGCTGAGGCATCCGTCTTTCAGGCGGTGGGCGGCGATGTGCACGGTTTCTTCGGCGAAGGTGAGGGGGGCGGCCATTCTGTGTGCCGTGTCGGTGAAGACGTGTCGCGTTTCGGGCAGACTCTCGCCGATGACAACGGGCGTGCCGCCTTTGATGATGCCGGCCTTTTCTGCGGCAATGGCTTCGAGAGTATTACCGAGGAAGGCGGTGTGGTCAAAACTGATGTTGGTGATGACTGACATCTCGGGACGGATGATGTTGGTGCTGTCGAGCCGTCCTCCCAATCCTGTTTCCACGATGGCCACGTCGGCTTGTTTGCAGGCAAAGTAGTCAAAGGCCATGGCCATGGTCGTTTCGAAAAACGAAGGTTGCACCTCCTCGATGAGTCTTTGGTGACGTGTCACGAAATCGACCACAAAAGCGGGTTCTATCATTTCTCCGTCAAGGCGGATGCGTTCGCCGAAATGCACCAGATGGGGTGAGGTGTAAAGGCCTACTTTGTAGCCTGCCTGTTGCAACACGGCGGCCAGCATGTGCGACACGGAGCCTTTGCCGTTTGTGCCGGCAATGTGGATGGATTTGTAGTTGTCTTGCGGGTTGCCCAATGCGTCGAGCAGGCGGCGGGTGTTGTTCAGCCCGGGCTTGTAGGCATCGCCGCCTATACGGTGGAAAACGGGCACGCTGTCGTATAGATATTGTACGGCTTGGGCGTAGGTCATAAGGACTTAATCTTGCTTTTCGCAGGGGGCTTGCAGGAATTGACGGATGAGGTTCTCCACTTCAACCTGCGCTTCCTCAAGGCGGTCGTTCAGCACGATTTTGTCAAAGCGTGGGGCAAAGCTCATTTCATACTCGGCCTTGCCGATGCGTTCCATTATCTTTTCCGGTGCGTCGGTGGCACGTCCCCGCAGGCGCTGTTCGAGCGTTTCTATGCTGGGCGGGGCGATGAACAGAGCCAAGGCCCGGTCGCCATACAGTTGCTTGATGTTTATCCCGCCGACGACATCCACATCGAGCACGACGTTTTTCCCCTCCGCCCATATCCGGTCTATCTCGCTTTTGAGCGTGCCATAGTAGCACCCGGCATATACCTCCTGGTACTCCAGAAAGTCGCCGCGACGTATCCGCTCGCGAAACTCGTCGACGGTGAGGAAGTAGTATTCGCGCCCGTGTCTTTCATTACCTCTGGGGGGGCGGCTGGTCACCGAAATGGAAAACTCGAGCTTGAGACCTTGTTGCAGGATGTATTGCAACAGGGCACTCTTACCTGCCCCCGACGGGGCGGAAAAGATGACAATCTTGCCTGCGTCCATGTGAAGCGTGTGTGGGATAAGGGTCAATGAGCTTACAGGACGTTCAGTACCTGCTCTTTGATTTGTTCGAGCTCGTCTTTCATCAGTACCACTATCTTCTGTATCTCGCTATGGTTGGCTTTCGAGCCGAGCGTGTTCACTTCCCTTCCTATCTCCTGCGCGATGAAGCCTAACTTTTTCCCCGGCGATTGCTCGTTGTTCATCGTCTCCAAGAAATAAGATAAGTGATTGCCCAGACGAGCTTTTTCTTCGTTCACGTCAAGTTTCTCCACGTAATAGATCAGCTCTTGCTCCAGGCGGTTTTTGTCATAAGCCACCTTTTCCGAAAGTTCCTGGAGACTCTCTTCCAAACGGGTTTTGATTTTTCCGATTCGTTCCTTTTCGTACGGTTCAACTTGCAGCAGCAGGTTTTGTATGTTTTCTATTTTCTGCTCGAAACACTTTCGGATGGCCTCGCCTTCTTGTCTGCGGAATTGTTGCAGTCGTTCCATGGCGACGGCAATGCACTTTGATACGGCCGTCCATTCTGTCTCGTCCACTTCCCGGGTGTCGGGTTTGAACACCTCGGGCAGGTGCAGCAACAACTCGAGCCGGTTTTCCGGCAGGGGTATGTTCAAACATTTCGCCACTTCGCCTATACGGTGGTCGTAGGCCTTGATGGCAGACAGGTTGACTTGTGGTGTCGGGTCGTTTGTCGAGTTCCCTGTGTTGATAGTGATGTCTATCTTCCCGCGCAAAAGTTGTTGCAAGAGCATGTTTCTTATCTCTATTTCTTTTCCGCGGTAGATGCTCGGGATGCGGGTCGAGATGTCGGCTTGTTTGCCGTTGAGCGACTTGATTTCGACGGTTATGTTTTTGTTGCCATGCTCTACGGTTGCTTTTCCGAAGCCTGTCATGGACTGTATCATAGCTGTTTCGTTTTTCTCAAACTTGTTTGGGAGTCTTACCGTTTGTGCGTCGGTTGCCGGTTTTTCTGTTTTTGTTGGTGCGGGGAGCGTCGCGGCCCGGCTTGCCGCGGCTTTTGCTGCGGCTGTTCTTGCCGGAATTTCGAACGGAGCGGTATCTCTCCGGTTCGTAAGCCGGCCCTTCGCCCACGTCGATGGGCATGGGGATTTTGTAGATGTCTTTTTGGAGAAAATCTTCTATCGACTTGAAGCGATACTGTTCGTCTTGCGACACCAACGTGATTGACATGCCCTCTTCGCCGGCACGCGCCGTGCGTCCTATGCGGTGCACGTAGTCTTCCACTTCGTGTGGCACGTCGTAGTTTATCACAAGGGTAATGTCGTCGATGTCAATGCCTCTTGCGACAATGTCGGTAGCCACCAGGATGTCGACCCGGTTGTTACGGAATTCGTGCATCACGTGTTCGCGCCGCGCCTGGTCCAAATCGGAGTGCATCTCATCGGTCGAAAAGCCCATGTGCCGCAATGTTTTGGTGATTTCCTTCACTTTGAGTTTCGAGCCGGAAAACAGGATGACTTTGTGCGGACTTTGTGCGGAGAAAAGGTGTTTGATAATGGCCGGTTTTTGCGTTTCGTAGCAGATGAAAGCGGTCTGCATGATGCTTTCGGGCGGGCGGGCGATGGCGATACGTACTTCCTCCGGGTCTTTCAGGATGGTCTTGGCCAGCTGTCTTATCTTGGGAGGCATCGTGGCCGAGAACATGATGGTTTGCCGTTCGGAAGGCAAATGATTGACCACTTGCATAATATCGTCGAAGAAACCCATGTCGAGCATGCGGTCGGCCTCGTCTAAGATGAAATATTTCACATGCGAAAAGTCGACATTGTAGAGGTTCATGTGTTGCAGCAGCCGTCCCGGCGTAGCGATGACCACGTCTGCCCCCTTTTGCAAGCCCCGCCGCTGCGTGTCCCACGCCTGCGAGTCGTTACCACCGTAGACGGGCACCGACGAAAAGGGCATGAAATAAGAAAATCCCTCCATTTGCTGGTCTATCTGCTGGGCCAGCTCGCGAGTGGGAGCCATGATCACGGCCTTGATGCCCGGCAGCTGGTGACCGTCTGCACGCAAGTTGTGCAGCAGAGGAAGGATAAACGCCGCCGTCTTGCCCGTCCCGGTCTGTGCGCAGGCAATGATGTCTCTCCCTTTCAACAAGACCGGTATGGCTTTCTCTTGCACGGGAGTGGCATCGGTAAAATTCATCGCCCGAAGCCCCTCCAACACTTCCTCACACAAGTCTAACTCTTCAAACTTCATACGTCCTCCCGATTTAGCCGCAAAGATAGGAAGATGCCAAGACAATGCAAAACCGCCCGCCAAGCCTCCACCGCCTCCTTCCTTCCTTGACTACCCCTGCTTACGCAGCGCGCGGCGCGTTAGTACGCAGCAAAAATTCCCTAAGTACGCAGCAAAATTTCCCAAAGCACGCAGCGCGAGACGGGAAAGCACGCAGCGGAAGGGCGTTTCGAAGGGCTGTAGAGCGGCTTCAAGAGGAGTTTTTGTTTCCTTTTCGGAAGGCGCAAGAAGGCCTCGAACCATCTTTTTCGGGG
>CAYPFZ010000004.1:24804-33783 GCA_964410225.1 uncultured Paludibacter sp. | reverse complement strand
CGCATCTCCCCTTCCGCTGCGTGCTTACGCAATTTTCGCTGCGTACTAACGCGCCGCGCGCTGCGTACTAACGCGGCAAAAACTGCGTACTAACGCAGCGAAAATTGCGTAAGCACGCGGCGAAAAGGGCAAAACGTATGCATTTTCATCGTTCGTGATAAAGAAAAAATGCGTACATTTGTCTACCGTCATCCGGTGTGGCTGCACGCTGCGGTCGCGTTTTGGGGGCGGCGTGTGAGCTTATGCAGACACTGATCACCCGGGCGACGATAATCAACGAAAGGGAGCGTTTTGTCGGCTCCGTATTGATTGACGGTGAAGTTATTAAGGCGGTTTACCGTCAGGGTGATCCTTTGCCTGATGCACCCGTCTGTTTCGATGCTGCCGGCTGTTGGCTCCTTCCGGGGGTGATTGATGATCAGGTGCATTTTCGCCAGCCCGGCTTGACACACAAGGGCGACTTGCATTCCGAAAGTCGGGCGGCCGTAGCCGGAGGGGTGACCTCGGTGATGGACATGCCCAACACGAAGCCGGCCACCACCACATTGGCCTTGTTGGAAGAAAAATACGACATGGCAGCCGAGCAAAGCCTGTGTAATTATTCCTTCCTGTTGGGTGCCACCAACGACAACCTTTCGGAGTTGCGCCGGGTCGATGCCTGCCATGTGGCCGGGGTGAAGCTCTTCATGGGCTCTTCGACCGGCAACATGTTGGTAGACGACCGTAAGGCCTTGGAGGCCATTTTCGCAGAAGCTCCCTGCCTGATTGCCGCCCATTGCGAAGACGAATCCATCATCAGGAGAAACGCCGCCCACTACGGACGGTTGTCTGCTCGCGAGTTGCCGATGAGTTACCATCCGTTGGTGCGCAGCTCCGAGGCGTGCTACAGGTCGTCGGCCGAGGCGGTTGCCTTAGCCTCGAAATACGGTTCGCGCCTGCACGTGTTCCACATCTCGACCGGCCGCGAGTTGAGCCTTTTCGATTCGCACAAGCCGCTCGTTCAGAAGCGTATCACCTCAGAGGTGTGCGTCCATCACCTGTGGTTTTGCGACGAAGACTATGCCCGCTGCGGCAGCCTGATTAAGTGCAACCCGGCCATCAAGACTTCCGCCGATCGTCAAGCGCTTCGTCGTGCCGTCTCTGAAGGTTCTCTCGACGTGGTGGCCACCGACCATGCTCCTCACCTGTTGGAAGAAAAGCGTGGCGGCGCGCTGCATGCGGCTTCGGGGCTGCCCTTGGTGCAACACGCGCTGGTGGCCATGCTCCAACTGGCTTCCGAAGGGGTGTTCACCGTGGAGCAGGTTGTGGAGAAGATGTGTCATGCTCCCGCCACCCTCTTCCGTGTGGTCAGACGCGGCTATATTCGTCCGGGCTACTATGCAGACTTGGTTGTGGTGGCTCCCGCTCGTCCGTGGACAGTCCAAAAGGATAACATCCTGTATAAATGTGGCTGGTCGCCCTTCGAGGGCTGCACCTTCGACCACTCGGTGCTTGCCACGTGGGTCAACGGCCGGAAGGTGTATGACCGCGGTGCGTTCGATCAGAGCCGACCGGGCAGGCGATTGGAGTTTCATCCACACCCGTCTGATTGACCTGCCGGGCATGATTCATAAAAAATTTTATCAATTGATATACTGTTTTTTACAAGGAAAGAACACTGCCTTCTGCTGCGTGCTTAGGAAAATTTTGCCGGGAAGTAACGCGCCGCGCGCTGCGTGCTTACTCCCTCAGAACTGCGAAGTAACGCACCGGAGGCCATGTTACAATGCTTTTCAACTGCCTGTTTATATGAATCGAATCGTTGCATGCTTTCGTTGGTCCGTGTGGCGGCTTGCCGTGCTGTCGGCGGTCGTTTTAAGTGCCTGTTCCCCCAAGGAGGAGGGCTACATTCGTCATCAGGGGCGCATTTTCGGCACGTATTATTCGGTTGTTTATCAACATCCCGAGGGTGTTGACCTTCAGGAGCTCATCGAGGAGCGGTTGCAGGAGTTCGACGGTTCGTTGTCGACCTACAACCCCCGTTCTGTCATATCTCAGATCAACCGCAACGACACCTCGGCGCGCACCGATCATTATTTTGAGACGATGTATGCCATGGCCGAGTGGGTTTATCAGGCCACCGGCGGCGCGTTCGACATCACGGTGGCTCCCTTGGTCAACGCATGGGGTTTCGGTTTTGGCAGCCGCGACCGTTCCGCCGTTGCACATCCGGACACTATCATGCCCTATGTGGGTTTCGACAAGATACGTTTGGAAGGCCATCGCATAGTGAAAGACGACCCCCGCATCATGCTCGACGCCAATGCCATTGCCAAAGGATATTCGTCAGATGTCATTGCTGCCCTGCTGGAGGAACGTGGTTGTCGGAACTACATGGTCGAGATAGGCGGCGAGGTGGTGTGCCGCGGTGTGAACCCCAAGGGTGTGGCGTGGCAGATAGGTATCAACAAGCCTCATGACGACTTGACGGGTTTGCATGGTGAGATAGAGAGAGTTGTGTCGCTGACCGACGCGTCGCTGGCCACCTCGGGCAACTACCGTCAATACTATTATCTCGACGGCAAGAAATATGCCCACACCATTGACCCTCGCACCGGGATGCCCGCGCTCCACGACCTGCTCAGCGCCACGGTCGTTGCCCCCACCTGCATGCAGGCCGACGCCTTTGCCACCGCTTTCA
Organism: uncultured Paludibacter sp.; assembly: GCA_964410225.1. Classification (GTDB taxonomy): domain Bacteria; phylum Bacteroidota; class Bacteroidia; order Bacteroidales; family Paludibacteraceae; genus QVMH01. Next base: position 31,103 of record CAYPFZ010000004.1, on the reverse strand, counting down.
TGGTGATGGGCAGGGAGCAGGCACTGGCTCTCTGTCAGGAAATCCCCCAAATGGAATGCTACCTGATCTACGCCCGTGAAGACGGCAGCTTAGGCGAGGCGTTCACCGAAGGCTTCAAAAATTACCTCCTCTCGAAGTAGCCGCCCGCCGACAAAACCCTCCCGACGAGCCGACGCCTGCCTTTATACTCCCTCCTCTGTTGCGTACTTAGGAAAATCTTGCTGCGTACTAACGCGCCGCGCGCTGCGTGCTTACTCCCTCAGAGCTGCGTACCAACACAGGAGAAGATCTCATGTAAAGGCTTATTTTTTTGTTTTGCGACGGATGTTGTAAAAAAAAATGTATTTTTGTTCCGACTTGAACTTCCGAAAAATGCACACACACGATGACTCGACACATCCTCCTATTATGCTGGCTGTTGCTTCTGCCTTGCGCTGTGCCGGCCTTGGCGCAGAGTGCCGACCGTGCGCAAAGCCTCTTTCTTGAAGGGCAGTATGAGGAAGCCGGCGAGCTCTACCTTGCTCTGCTGCGCAAGAGCCCTCGGAGCGCGCTGTATAACTATCGTTACGCCCGCTGTTGTTACGAATTGGGCGATTGGCAGACGGCACGAGACCATTTTGAGGCGGCCGGCGAGCGCTATCCCTTGCGCAATTTCTACTTGGGCGAGCTGTATTTCCATGCATACGAATTCGACAAAGCCCTTGAGGCCTATGGTAAATACATTCCATCGCTGAGCAAAGACGACGAACGTATCCCCCTCTTGCAGAAAAAGATGGAGCAGTCCGAGAGGGCCGGGCGCTTCCTTGCCCGGGTGGAAGATATTGCCATTGTCGACAGCATGGTGGTTGACAAGGCCGGTTTTCTCAATCATTATCAAATCAGCAGCGAGTCAGGGAGTCTGGAACACGACAAGCTCTTTTTGACGGCCGACAGTGCACTCTGCCGTGTGAGCCACACCACCCAGCGGCAGGATCGGACGTATTTTTCGGACACGGTGGGCGGTCAGATGCGCCTTTTCACCGCTTATCGTCTGTTAGACGAATGGTCGCCGCCCACTCCGCTCCCCCCATCGGTCAACACGGGCGACAACGTAAACTTTCCCTTTCTGATGTCTGACGGTGTGACCCTCTACTTTGCCTCCGAAGGCGAGCATACCCTCGGCGGCTACGACATTTTCGTCACCAAATACGTGCCCTCCACAGATCGGTATCTCACCCCCGAGAATGTGGGGATGCCCTTCAATTCGCCCTACAACGACTACATGCTGCTGATCGACGAAGCCCGCGGTATCGGCTGGTTTGCCACCGACCGTTACCAGCCTGATGACAAGGTTGTTATCTATCGTTTCGTGCCCAATGAGACGACGCGGGTACTCTCGGAAGCCGATGCGGACTACGTGCGTCGGGCGGCTCGTCTGCAGGCCTATCGCAAGGCCGAACTGCCCGGGACGACCCTCACTTCGTCTGACAAACAACAGCCCGAGGCAGGCAAGCCGAAAGAAAAGATAGAGTTTTTCGTCACCGACCAACTTATCTACACCCATCCTTCGCAGTTCAAGAGCCCGGAAGCCCGGACGGCATGGACAGAACTTGACGAGCTGCTCACCCGCCGGGAAGAGGCAAGGGAAGAGCTTGCCGCCCTGCGTGGAAAATACGAACTGTTGGACGACGAGAAAGAGCGGTTGACCGTGGCCTCGAAAATTCTCGAGTTGGAAAAGCTCCTGCAAGAGCAAGAAAGCCTGATCGATGAGCTGACTGTGCGGGTGAGGAATGCCGAGATCAACGCCTTGTGACGCTGACTCTCACCGTGGCATCGACCTTTGCCCGCAGTGCCGGAGACGAAAAAATAAATAACGTGTAACTTAACCAATAACAAAAGGACAGCTTATGGACATCGCCGTTGTATGCATTCTTTTGGCAGTGGGAATACTGCTTTTCCTTGTCGAGTTGTTTCTTTTGCCGGGCATCTCGATAGCGGGAGTAGCCGGGCTGCTCTTCACCGGAGGGGCTGTCGTGTATGCCTTCCTGCAGGTGGGGACAAAGGCCGGCACGCTCACATTGCTGGGCGGGATGATTGCCTTTGCCTTTGCCGTGTGGTGGTTTATGCGCTCCAAGGCATTGGAAAAGATGGCTTTGACGACAGACATCGACAGCAAGGTCGACCCGTTGGAGGGTGTGCAGGTTCACCCCGGTGACACAGGAGTGACCCTATCGAGGCTGGCACCGATGGGCAAGGTGAGAGTCAACAACGCGATAATGGAGGCCAAGACCAACGGCGAGTTTATCGACCCGGACAGAGAAATCGTCGTACTTGAGGTGTATACCACCAACGTGTTGGTGGCCACCAAAGACCCCCGGCCGGAAGAAGACAACTGAGCCTCTTTTTGCTTGACAGGACACATTTATCATTAATCAAAAACAATATCTCGACTGCTTATGACAACAACAATCGGAATTGTGGGGATGGCCTTGGCTTTGGTATTCCTCATTTTGTTTTTCTACTACTTTCCGTTCATGCTTTGGATCAACGCAAAGGTGGTTGGCGTGAACATATCGATTCTCCAACTGTTCCTTATGCGCATCCGCAAGGTGCCTTCGGGTCGTATTGTCAACTGCATGATAGAAGCTCACAAGGCCGACATTCGTGAGGTGACGCGCGACGGTCTGGAGGCTCACTACTTGGCGGGGGGACATATCGAGCGGGTGGTGCACGCTTTGGTATCGGCTTCGAAGGCCAACATCGAGCTTTCGTTCAAGATGGCCACGGCCATCGACCTGGCCGGCCGCGACGTGTTTGAGGCCGTACAGATGTCGGTCAATCCGAAAGTCATCGACACCCCTCCGGTGGCAGCGGTGGCCAAAGACGGCATTCAGCTTATCACCAAGGCGCGGGTGACGGTGCGCGCCAACATCAAGCAGCTGGTCGGCGGTGCCGGTGAGGAAACCGTGTTGGCACGCGTGGGCGAAGGCATCGTGTCGTCTATCGGCTCCTCGGAGTCACACAAAAGTGTGTTGGAGCATCCTGATTCCATTTCCAAGCTCGTGCTAAAGAAGGGATTGGATGCCGGGACGGCTTTTGAAATCCTTTCCATTGACATCTCCGACATTGACATAGGCAAGAACATCGGTGCCAAGTTGCAAATCGACCAGGCTGAGGCCGACAAGAACATTGCCCAGGCCAAGGCCGAAGAGCGTCGTGCGGGGGCAGTGGGTAGCGCTCGGTGGTTGCCGGATCACTCAAAAAAAAAGCGTGCCAAGGTCATCGAAGCCGAAGCCGAAGTGCCAAAAGCCATGGCCGAGGCTTTCCGCAGTGGCAATTTGGGCATCATGGACTACTATCGGATGAAAAATATCGAAGCCGACACCTCCATGCGCGAGGCCATTGCCAAGCCGTCGATTCCCAAAACAGACAAAGGCAAATAGCCTCATCACGTGAGGGTTGCTCCGGGCAGCCCTTTTCGCGCCAAGAGCCCCGGCCGGGTGAGAGGGCGCAGGCAAGAACGCAACCGTTACTGTCTGCCGCTCACCCGGCCGGGGCTCTTGATTTTCAGCCTTACCACGTGCTTTGCCGCGCGTACTAACGTAGTTTTCGCTGCGTACTAACGTAGCTTGAGCTGCAAAATTTCCCAAAGCACCCGCCGGAAGGGTAGTAAGCAAGGAATGCACACGGTGTAGAAACGACAGAGAATGAGTGAGAAGGCATTTCCCTACGGAGGAAAACAGAACGTCCGACCGTGTTGCGACACAGGTCGGACGGAACAACAATAGGGGTTGCGGTGAGCGACTTTGCGCCTCACCCTTTTGGCAGTGTGATGACGAAGGGGAGAGAGGGTCGCGCTCGCGGACTTAATATCGTATCCATTTCCACAGCTCTTTCCACGAAGGGCTTTTGCCGTACATCAGAATGCCGGTGCGGTAAATCTTCCCCGAGAGCCAGATGGAGCCCACGAACGAGAGCACAAGCACCGCCAACGAGAGTGCTATCTCCCAGGCGGGTACGTCGAAGGGCAGGCGCGACATCATCACCACCGGGGAGGTGAAGGGGATGATGGAGGTCCAAAATGCCAACGACGACTCGGGGTCGCGGGTGCTGTAGATGGCCGCGAAGATGGACAGCACGATGGGGAAGGTGAGAACGACATTAAATTGCTGCACGTCGGCTTCGCTGTCCACCGCCGCACCGATGGCGGCAAACAGCGAGGCGTAGAAGAAGTAGCCGCCAAGGAAATAGACAAAAAACAGGATACCTATCTGCAACCAGTTGAACGAGGAGATGAAGGCATACGCTTGGGCTGCCAAGGCGGTCAGATCGTCGGAAGACTCGAGGCCTTGCAGGGCAGCCGGTTCCGCGGCTGCCTGAAGCATGTTGCTATCGCCCACAAAAAGGAAGGAGACAGAAAACAATAACATCGTGAGTACTACCCACATAAACATCTGTGTGAGCCCCACTAAAGCAACTCCCACCACCTTGCCCATCATCAGCTCAAAGGGGCGCACAGACGAGACGATGATTTCGACAATGCGGTTCGACTTTTCCTGCATCACGCTCATAGTCACTTGCATGCCGTAGATAAAGATGAACATGTAGATGAGCAAGGCAGCCATCATGCCGATAAAGACGGCTAACTCCGAAGAGACTACTTTCTCGCTTCCCTGTTCGTCCCACTTGATGGTGGCAATGTGTAGTTGGACTTTTGCATCTTGCACTATCTCCTTCAGCCCGGGGATGTCATACGAAGCGAGCTTTTGTTCTTCCACGCACCGGCTCAACAGGCTTTTGAGGTATTCCACCAATTCTATCCCCAATTGTTTTTCCGAATAGAGGGTGGCTCCGGAAGGGTTGCGCGAGAGGTCGTCGGTAATATGGAGCAGTGCGGTAAACGACTTGCTGTCGCGGTTTTCTTCGCGCACCTGTGAGACGGGAAGGTCGGTGAATTCGAAGGTATACGTCTCGCTCTCAGGCAGGGCATGGCGGTAGAGCCCCGTTTGGTCTATCACCACGATGTGATTCTTCTTCTCCACACGCATTTGCATGATGAGCATCGGAAGCAGGCCGATACCCACCAACAGCACCGGGGTGAGGAAGGTCATCAGTATGAACGACCTTTTCATCACCCGCTCGGTGTATTCTTTCTTTATTATCAAATGTATCTTGCTCATTTTTCAGCTTGCTTGGGGAGATTGTTCGTTGCTCTCGTCGGCCGTGTGTGCTGCCTCGGGCGATTTTACGGTTTGGATAAAGATGTCGTTCATGTTGGGCAACATTTCCTCGAAGGCTTCCACATTGGCTTGTGCCATCAGGGCTGTCAGAAGGACGTTGTTGCTTGCAGATGGGTCGGTTTTGAGCACGGTAGTCAGGTAGCCCCCGCCTTCCTCGTGTGTCTGTTCTTCCACCCTGAAAGTTTCGCTGTGGGTAAGTTGCCGGTCGGTGCGCACCTTGAAGGCATGTCGCCTGTATCGGGCGCGTATCTCGGCCACGCTGCCTTGCAAGACGATGCGTGAGCGGTCGACAAGGGAGATGTTTTCACACAGCTCCTCGACCGAGGCCATGTCGTGTGTGGAGAAAATGATGGTGGCACCTCCGTCGCACAGCTTGAGCATTTCGCTCTTGAGCAGCGACGCGTTCACCGGGTCGAAGCCGCTGAAAGGCTCGTCGAAGATGAGCAGCTCCGGCTTATGAAGCACGGTGGTGATGAATTGCACCTTCTGCGCCATACCCTTGGAGAGTTCCTCCACTTTTTTGTTCCACCATGACTCGATGCCAAACTTTTCGAACCAGTGTTTGAGGGCTTTTCGGGCGTCGGCCTTGCTCATGCCGCGAAGCCGGGCCAAATAGAGAGCCTGGTCGCCCACCTTCATCTTCTTGTACAGACCGCGTTCTTCGGGCAGGTAGCCGATGTGTCTGACATCTTCCGGGCGGATGGGTTTGCCGTCGAGGCGCACTTGCCCGCTGTCGGGGGCGGTGATGCAGTTGATGATGCGTATCAGCGTGGTCTTCCCCGCACCGTTGGGGCCCAACAGGCCGTAGACTTTAGCCCGGGGCACCTCGAGGCTCACCCCGTCGAGCGCACGATGACCGGCATATTGCTTCACCACATTGTCTACTTCAAGCAGCATATAACTGGCTTTTTTAAATAAAACGACTGCACGAGACGCTCGGCCTCCGTGCGCCGCAAAGGTATTGATTATTTCCGGAATTCCATCTTTTGAAAGTGTCGACCGGCTCGTTTTGCACCCCTTTTGCGTTTCACACGCCTCGCGCGGAGAGTACGTTCGCCGCCCTCTCTTGCGTACCAACGC
>CAYPFZ010000004.1:10226-24704 GCA_964410225.1 uncultured Paludibacter sp. | reverse complement strand
AATTTTCCTAAGCATCCGCCGGAAGGGGGTCAACGAAGAAAACGGGAGGCAGAAAAAAGAGTGCCAAACGATTTTTTCCTATATTTGTACCATTACAAACGCGGCACGTGGCACGCGCTTTCCCTCGGGTGTCGGGCCGGGCAAGGGGTGCCGGTGTCGGATTTTGTTTTTGCTTATGAAAAAGTGGATACTTTTGAGCTGCATGCTTGTTTTCCCGGTGTGGGTAGTGGCCTCCCGGGATGGTGTCCGGCAGTTGAGCGGACATGTTGCCGAAGCCGACGGCCGGGCTATGCCTTTTGTCTCCGTCTACATGAAAGACAATCCTTACGTGGGTACGGTTACCGACGATCAGGGTGCTTTCACCTTGGACATCCCGCCCGAAGACCGAGGCGACGAAGTGGTGTTTTCCTTTATCGGGTATCGCACCGTCAGGCTGCCCGTGGCCGACATCCCTGAGGGCGAGCCTCTTGTGGTGACCTTGGTGGAGCAGCCCATCTTGCTCGACGACACGGAGGTGTCAGCCAAAATCTCGCGCAAGCAGAGCCGCAAGATGAAGCAAGCCGTCTTGGCTCGTTTTTTCGAACGGATGCGGCAGGACTTCCCTTATCGCACGTCAACCTACCGCGTGGTCTCGTCATATCATGGGGGGCAAGACGAACGCCAGCTGATCCGGCACGAAATCATCGGCACCATCGAAGAATATCCCGCGAACGAACAGCGCAAGACAGACTCCGTTGTGGTCACTCATGACGTGGTCAGGGAATTCACCTCCGAAGAAGTGCTGATGGGGTATGACAAGCTGAACGATATGGCCGAAAAGAAGCTTGGATTCGAAAAGAGGGATTTAGACAGGCGCATGCTCGACATGCACCGCTACCTGTGGGGAGGATACACCGGCGGCTTCATTGAGATGATAGAAGGAGCCCAGCCTGACCAGTGGGACTACACCACCGTGGGCGAGCAGAACGTGCTCACTTTTACCGAAAAGAAAAACCTGCTGGGTATCCTCAAACTGAAGTTGCAGTTGTTTTTCTACGTAGAACCTGCCACCATGGCCGTAGAAAAGATAGCCCAGAGCTTGGAGGCCGAGTTGCACATCCCCTTCGGGTATAAGCTCTCCGACGAGGAGCTCGAATTCATCAACATCTTGCAACTGCAGGATGAGACGCTCGACAAATACCGCCTCAGACATGCCTACCTCGACGTGAAGCGCAACGTGATGTTCAAACAGGAAGCCGGCAAGCGTGTGGTGCAGGAAAAAAACCTCAGGATGAAAGTCACCGTGGCCGACCGCAAAAACAAGACATTGAATTACAACGCACAGGCCAAACTGTTAGTTACCGGCCAACCGCTGATAGAGGAAAAGCCCTGAGGCCGGGAAGCTCAGATGTCGCCCCGGTCGGCGAAGCTGTAATAGTGTGTACCGGTCACGATGATGTGGTCAAGAAATCGGATGCCCACCGCCCGGCAACCGTCTCTCATCTGTTGTGTCGCCCGGTGGTCTTCCGTTCCCGGGGTGCATTGTCCCGAGGGATGATTGTGTGCCACGGCCACGGCCGCCGCCGACCGCTCCAATGCCAAACGCAACAGCATGGGCACGTCGACCACCGTTTGGCGCGAACCGCCCTGCGTCAGCTTCTTCACCTCCATCACCCTGTTGGCTCCGTCGAGCAGGGCCACCCACAGCTCTTCGTGCCGAAGGTCCGCGAGCATGGGGGCAAACAGCTCGAACAGGTCGTCGCTGGCGCGAACGGCTTTCCGCTCGGCCGACCGGCTCATCTTTCGCCGTCCGGCCAGCTCCAAAGCGGCCTTGATGGTGACGGCCTTCGCACAGCCGATGCCTTTGAAGCGTCTGCACAGCTCGCTTATCTCCGTGCGAGCCAACTCGTTCAGGTCGTCATCGTAGTCGTGCAAAATGCGGCGGGCCAGCTCCACGGCCGTCTCGTGTTGATTGCCCGAGGCGATGAGTATGGCCAGCAATTCGGCGTCGGAAAGACTTTGAACGCCTTTTCGTAACATCTTTTCGCGGGGGCGGTCGTCTTCTGCCCATTGGCGTATGGTGAGCCGCTCCGAAGGCAACGGTTTCTCTTTTTCCATTATCTGTTTTTCTGGACGAGCCCGGCGGAAAGGCCGCCTCGAAAGGGATGCCGCTTCGGTGAGCTACCGGTTCTCTATGCGCACCACCGTGTTGATTTCCTTTATCTTCAACACGTCTTTTCGAAGTTGTTCGATTTCGTCGGTGTCATGAACGAAGATGTGGAACTTCCCGACGAATATTCCGGCATTGCTTTCGATGTTGATGCGGCTGAGGTTGATCCGGTGGGCGTCTGATATGATTATGAGGATGTCGATGAGGATACCTTTGCGGTCGATGCCTCTTATTTCGATGATTTCTTCGAAGGTGAGCGATTTGTGCATGTCCCACTTGACGGAGATGATGCGGTCGCCGTGGTTGCTCTTGAGCTTGGTGGCTTCCGGGCAGTGCTGCTTGTGGATGCTGACCATGCCCGTTTGGTGCAGATGCCCCAGCACGTCGTCGCCGGGAATGGGGTGGCAGCAGGTGGAAAGTTCGCAGCCTCGCAGCTCGTCGGTAATCACAAAAGGTTTCTTTCGGTCAACCTGCTGCAGCGAGACGGAAGAGTCTTCCGAGGGCTTGCCGTTTTCCTCCGACCGGTCGCCCGAGGAGAAGAATTTCAGATAGCGTGTGAATACGTTTTTGCTCTGGGGTTTGAACAGGCGGGGAATGTCGTCCAGATTCAGCGTCTCTTTGCCGGCTCGCAGGTAAAGCTCTTGCGGGTTGGCAAGGTGATAGTGGTTAAGCAGGCGCATCACGTTGGCTTGCTCCGGCTTCAGGTCTAAACCGGCCAGTATCTCGGTGATAATCTGCTTGCCCTTTGCCGCTGTGCGGCGGTTTTCGCGACGGAACCATTCGCCAAGGCGTGATTTGGCGTGGGCGGTCACCACGTAGGCCTCCCACTCGGGACGGGGCTTCTGCTTCTTGCTGGTCAGTATCTCCACCTGATCGCCGCTGTTGAGCCGGTGACTCATGGGCACCAACTTGTGATTGACCTTTGCCCCGATGCAGTGAAAACCGATGTCGGAGTGGAGCAAAAAGGCAAAGTCGAGCACCGAGGCTCCTTGAGCGATGGTCTTGATGTCGCCCTTAGGGGTGAACACGAAGATTTCCGAAGCGAAAAGGTTCAGCTTAAAGGTGTCGATGAAGTCGATGGCGTTGGGGTCGGGGTGCTTGAGTATCTCCTTTATCTGATGCAGCCACTTGTCTAATTCGCCCTCCTCGTCTTCGCCGGCTTTGTATTTCCAGTGTGCCGCCACGCCTTTTTCTGCAATCTCGTCCATGCGCACACTGCGTATCTGCACCTCCACCCACTGACCGCCCGGCCCCATGACCGTCACGTGAAGAGCTTCGTAACCGTTCGACTTGGGGGTGCTCACCCAGTCGCGAATGCGTTCGGGATGTGGTTTGTACACGTCGGTAATGGCCGAGTAGATCGTCCAGCACTGCAGCTGCTCGCTCATCTCGGGGCGGGGCTCGAACACCACACGTGTGGCCAACACGTCATACACTTCCTCGAAGGGAATGTTGTGTCGCGACATCTTGCTCCAGATGGAGTAGGGCGTCTTGATGCGGGCTTTCAATTCGAATTTGTAACCCATCTGACGCAGCTTCTCGTCAATGGGCTTCGAAAAATCCTGATAAAAGCGGTCACGTGCCTGCTGATTGACGGCCAGCAGTTTCTCTATCTTCTTGAACGTGTCAGGATGTTCATACTTGAAGCTGAGGTTTTCCAGCTCTGTCTTGATGGAAAACAAGCCTAAGCGGTGAGCCAACGGAGCGTATATATATTGCGTTTCGCCGGCCACTTTGTATTGCTTGGGGGTGGGCATGGAGTCGAGCGTGCGCATGTTGTGCAGCCTGTCGGCTATCTTGATGAGAATAACGCGCACATCTTCGCTCATGGTGAGAATCAGCTTGCGGAAATTTTCCGCCTGAGCTGACACCTGATGGGAGAACACCCCGTCGGTTATCTTGGTCAACCCGTCGACGATTTGGGCGACCTTCTCCCCGAAAAGGTTTTTGATGTCCTCCACCGTGTAGTCGGTATCTTCCACCACATCGTGCAGCAAGGCCGCGCAGATGGAGGTGGAGCCCAAGCCTATCTCCTTGACCACGATGCGAGCCACCGCCAGAGGGTGCATAATATAGGGTTCGCCCGAGCGACGCTTGATGCCACGATGAGCCGAATGGGCAAAGTTGAACGCCTTGGTGATCACGTCCACATTTTTGCGGTGATTCGACTGCAGATAGTCTTGCACCAACGCGTCGAACTCACTGCGGATTTTCCGGTCTTCTTTAGAGGGAAGCTCCCGGGGCTTCTGCGTATCGCTCATGCTCGTTTGCGTGTTTGTTCAATAACCCGATAACGGCCTTCCGGGGTGGTTAATAGCCGGTTGAAGTCAGCCCGATGTCGCCGGAGGTGATGCCGTAGTAACGCCCTATCAGTCGGTTGACTATTTTTCCTTCGTAGAGGTAGACGCCATGACGGAATCCTGCACTTTCGCTCACCGCCTGCCTGACGCCGCCCGAGAGGCCTATCTTGAGCAGGATGGGAGCAAAAAGGTTGCTCATCGCCATGGTGGCAGTGCGCGGCACGCGAGCCGACAGATTGGGAACGCAGTAGTGTCGCACCCCGTGCACCTCGTAAAGCGGTCGGCGAAGGGTCATGCAGCGCGAAGTCTCGAAGCTGCCTCCCTGATCCACGCCCAAGTCGACAATAATGGCTCCGCGCTTCATCGTCTTCACCAAGTCTTCCGACACCATGAAACGCTCCGACCCGTTGATATAGCGCAGGTTGCTTATCACTGCATCGGCAGAGGCCAATGCGCGGAACAAGACTTTGGGATGGATAACCGAGGTAAAGATGTGCTCTCCCAGCTGCTGCTTTATCTGACGCAACTTGTTCACATCGTGGTCGAACACCTTCACCTCTGCCCCGATGGCCAAGGCCGTGCGGGCAGCGGCTCGGGAGGCGATGCCTGCTCCCAATATCACCACTTCGGTGGGAGGAATGCCCGCCACGCTACCCAACAGCAGGCCTTTGCCGCCACGCTCGCAGGTCATCAGTTCTGACACCACCGATATGGCGCAAATGCCCTCTATCTCCGAAAGCGAGCTGACCACAGGGAAGGCCTTCTGACTGTCTTGCAGCAACTCATAGACCACGGCGGTGAGACGTTTGGACATCATCAGCTTGAGGCATTCCTTGGAGAGGTTGTTGATTTGCAAAAGCGACATGACCGTTGCCCGGTTCTTCATCAAGGCGACCTCCCGGGGGGTGGGAGGAGAGGTTTTCAACACGATGTCGGCACCGAACACCTCGGCGGCATCGTCGACCAGAAACGCGCCGGCCTCGCTATACTGCAAGTCGGTGTAGGCTATCGAACGGCCGGCACCGCGCTGAACGTACACGCTGTGACCTTCTTCCACCACAAGAGACACGCCCTCGGGGGTGAGGGGAAGGCGCGTCTCCACAGAAGGGTCTTCGCAGGGGATGCCCACAGACAAACCGGGGCAACGAGGCTTCTCGCACAACATGCTTTCTTCGGGAATAGGCTTCCGGCCGGGTGAGTTATCGGTGTCCATGGCAAGGTGATTCCGAATTGTTTTTGCAAAATTAATGAAAAACCGCGAGACGACCTTCGCCCGACGGCATAAAACAGCAGAACGACACGCGATGACAGCGACCCTCCGGCAACACATCCGTTTTCTTCCTTTTGTTATAAATATCCTGTAAATCAAGAATAAAAAGGACGGAAAACAGCCCTTTGCAGGGATGCTTCCGCTGCGTGCTTACGCAGTTTTCAGCGCGTACTTACGCAGCAAAAATTGCGTGCTTACGCAGCAAAAAGGGGGAAAGTTGTGCGCCGAAGGCTCTCGGTGTAGGGTAGGGAGATCAGAAGGTCGGTGGGTTGTCTCGGGTCAGCCGGTCATACAGCCCCCGGCAGCAGTCTTCAAGCAGGTCGATGACAGCCTCGAACTCTGCCCGGCCGCCGTAGTAGGGGTCGGGCACGCAGTCGGCCTCCTTCTGCAGGCAATAGTCGGTCATCAGCCGTATCTTTGCGCCCTGCGAAGGAGTGTCGGCCAGCACGGAGAGCTGACGAAGGTTCTCACGGTCCATCCCTATAATCAGGTCGAAGCGGTCGAAATCGCTTTTTGTCACCGGGCGCGAGCGGTGGGTAAGCCGATAGCCGCGCCTGAAGGCATGTTGCCGCATGCGCGCGTCGGGCAACTGCCCTTCGTGGTAGCTTGAAAGTCCGGCCGAGTCGACAAGGAAGGCATCCCGGCAGCCGTGACGCTGCAAGATGTCACAGAAAATGGCCTCGGCCATGGGCGAACGGCAGATGTTGCCCAAACAAACGAAAAGGATGCGACAGACGGGCATGTGTTCTATTTTTTATCGGGCATGTTGTCAGCGGGCTGCTCCACGAGCCTTGCCCTGCCGGCCACCGCTTCCATGAGCCAGACGGGCGTGGAGGTGGCTCCGCAGATGCCCACCCGGCCGGACAGCTCGGAGCTCAGGCTGTCGACCTCGTCGGGGGAGGTGACAAGGTAGGTGCGGGGGTTTGCCCGGCGGCAGTGCTCGAAGAGCTCCTTCCCGTTGGAACTCTTCTTCCCGCTCACGAACAAAACCGTGTCGTTCGCGCGCGCAAATCGGATGATGTCGGGAATCCTCTTTGCCACGTGTCGGCAGATGGTGTCAGAGTAGGTGAAAGCGGCTTGCGGACGGATGCGCCCGGCGATGTGTTCGACCACGCGATTGAAGCCGTCGAGCGACTGGGTGGTTTGCGAAAAAAGGGTGACAGGGCGGCTGTAGTCTATCTTGTCCAAATCGGCCTGGCTTTCCACCACGATGGCGCTGTCGTCGGTTTGGCCTACCAAGCCGTTGACTTCCGCATGCCCTTTCTTTCCGTAAATGACAATCTGCCCCCGGTCGTCTGATAGGCTTTCGTAGGCTTGCTTGATGCGTCTTTGCAGAGCCAATACCACCGGGCAGGAGGCATCGATGAGGGTGATGCCGTTGCGCCGGGCTATCCGGTAGGTCGATGGCGGCTCGCCGTGTGCACGAAGCAATACCTTCACCCCGCGCAAGCGGGCAAACTCACGGTGATCGATGGTCACCAGCCCCATACGTGCCAAACGCTCCACCTCTTGGCCGTTATGTACAATGTCGCCCAAGCAATAGAGCGGACCGCCTTTTGCCAATTCTTCCTCGGCTTTCTTGATGGCATTCACCACCCCGAAACAGAAGCCGGAATGTGGGTCAATCGTTACACTCATCGTCGTGCTTGTTGTTCACCGCTTGCTCGAACAGGCGGCACACCATCGTCATCTGTTCTTCGTGCGAGAGATGTGTGTTGTCTATCAAGACGGCATCGGCGGCTTGACGCAGGGGACTTTCTTGGCGTTGTCGGTCGCGTCGGTCGCGCTCCACCACGTTTGACAATACCTCGCGCCAGCTCACCTGAACGCCCTGCTCTTGCAGCTCCAACCGGCGGCGGCGGGCTCTTGTCTGCACCGAGGCGGTGACATACAGTTTCAGCTCGGCCTCAGGGAAGATGGCGGTGCCCACGTCGCGGCCGTCCATCACCACACCTTTATGCCTACCCATCTCACGTTGCAGGTGCACCAAATGGCGGCGCACAAAGCCCAAGGCACTCACCCGACTGGCGGCATCGGCCACTTGGAGTGTGCGGATGTCGTGCTCCACGTTCCGGCCGTCAAGATACGTTTGACTCCGCCCTTGAGCGTCGACGGCGAAGGTGATCGTTGCCTCGGCAAGGTGGCGGCGAAGGGCATCTTCGTCGATGGAGGCGGCCGTGAAGCATCCATGACGCAGGGCGCAGAGTGCCACGGCACGATACATGGCACCCGTGTCGATGTAAACATATCCCACCCGGCGTGCCAACTCTTTGGCTATGGTGCTCTTGCCCGAAGAAGAAGGACCGTCTATCGCCACGATTATCTTTTTCATCTTTCTGAATATTGCCTGTGCATGCTTCCGTGGGGCGGCACGTTGTCACAGCCGGAACTCATCTAATGCGGTGGAGATGGTGAACAAACAGGTGTTCAGCCCTTTCTGATATTGCATCATGGCGAAGCCGACATGAAATTTATACACCTTCACACCCGCTCCGAAGGCGAATCCCGACAGGCTCCTCACTCCGTCGATGCTCATCTCCCGGTGACGACGGTGGTTGTAGGAGGCCGCCACGTACACATTGTCCGTGGGAAGTATCTCCACCCCGATGATGGCGTGCCTGAGGGCCATGTCGAAAAAGCCGGGACTCTCTTGGCTGCTTGTGGTGCTGCCCGTGTCGGTAATTACTGTGGTGGTCGTCTGATTGGTCGACTGGTAGGAGAGATTCCAACGCTGCAGGTTGTGCAGGGTGAGTGTCAGGCGCAGCGGTGCGTGTTGCAGGCGTTGGCTCAAACCCAGCTGCACGTCGAAATCCAAAGGTTCGTAGTGCTGCCCTTCTTCGTCGGAGTAGTAGGCTTTGAGCTGCGTGCCGATGTTGCGAAACACCAGGCCGGCGGAAAACAGTCCCCCGGGACTGACGTAACCGACACCCGCGTCGATGGCAAAGCCGAAACTGGTGTAAGTCTCAAAATGGGAAAAAATGGGCTTGAAAGTTCCCCCTAAGGTGAAACCGCTGCCCATCGGACGGGCATACGAAGCGTAGATGGCCAAATCTTGTGCCGAAAAATACGTCTCTTCCTCTCCGCCGCCGGGGTTCATGTTGTCTTCGGTCTTTTCCAAAAAAGTGCCGTAGTCAACATATTGAACGCCAAACGCCAGGTAGTTCTTCCCAAAATTCAGCCCATACACAGCCGAACCGTAGTTGATGTCGGCCAGATAGTTGGCATAGTTCAACCCGATCACCTTGTCGGTATGTTCGCTCAAAAGGGCGGGATTTTGAAACACGAAGCTCACATCGTGGTCATAGAGCGACACGTTGCTTCCCCCCAGGGCTGCCGTGCGCGAGGAAGTGGGCAGGTCTAAAAAGGCATACACCCCACCGCCGGCTTGCGCGCCTGCCGTCAGACATACGCAAGCGAAAACGACTGTCACAATCAGTTTCTTTGCCATAGACCACGCCCGTTTGCACCCTCTCTTCGGCCTGTGCAACCGGCAGAAGGGATGCCGAAAACGCACCCAAAGGTACGTCGTTTTTTCCGAAAAGCCTATCGCCACGCCTTTTATTAACGCCGGTTGTGCTAAAGAAAGCGTGCTCCTCCCGAATGCTTTGTCGGTCGGCGCTGCGTAAGTACGCGGCAAAAATTGCGTACTTAGGCCGTGAAAATTTCCAAAGCACGCAGGAGAGGGCTTTCTTAACATCATCATTCGGGCTGATGTGATGCCTGCAGGGGGGTGAAGGCGAGGGAGGCGGAGGCCGTCACACAGAAGGGTCGTCTGTCATCGAGCGACGCCAGGAGAAGTAGCCCACCACGGCGACCACCGTATAGACCACAAAAAGAAAGGCAGTGGGATAGAGACCTTTGTAGATGTACAGCGCGGCCGAGACGGCATCGGCTACGATGAAGACAAGCCAGTTTTCCAAGTATTTCCGTGCCAGCATCCAGGTGGCCACGATGCTCAGTGCGGTGGTCAGCGAATCGCCTACGGGCATGGCTGCGTCGGTGTGTCGCAACACCGTCCAATAGGCAGCAAAGAGCAGCGTGGCGGCCGCGGCGACTCCCACCCGAGAGCGGGCGGGGGTGTGGGTGACGGGCAGCGTCACAGAGGCCTTCGGGCGGGGAGTGCCACCACGCCAATGCCACCAGCCGTATGCACTCACTCCCAAGTAGTAGAACTGGAGGGTCATGTCGGCGTAGAACTTGCTCTGATAGTAGACCACCACGTAGAGAGCCGAGCTGACAAAGCCGAAGAGCCACAGGGCTGTTTTCTGCCTGACCGAGCAGTAGAGGTAAGCCAGACTGAGCAGAGTGGCGGCATATTCCCACAGCATGTCAACGCTTTTTTCGGCCGTTGCCCGCCCGGGTGGGAATCATCGCTTGTTGCCAGGCTTCGGTGCCGTCTTCGGCTTTCTCGGAAAGCAGGCGCAGGGCTGTTTTCACCGATTCGTTTTCTTGGTTCATCACGCGGTAGAACTCGTTGGTGCTCCATAGGTCGCGGGCCAGCAGTGCCTTTGTCTGCAGCCGCATGAGCGGGAGTGAGGCCTCCAACTGTCCTTCGGCGGGCAAGATGCCTTCGCGTTGTCCGGCCTGCACCAGCGTGTCGACAAACGAAGGGGGTACGGTGTAGCGGGTCAGGTAGTCGTCGAAGTCGTCGTAGTCGGCCAAAAGGCGGGTTCTGTTTTGCTCCACGTAGCGCACCAAGCACCGGTTAAGCACTCCCCGAGCCACTATTTGCCGGTGATAGGGGGTGTAACGATTCGTGTCGAGCGGCACAAAGACATCGGGCATGATGCCTCCTCCTCCGTAGACGGTGCGCCCTAAGTGCAGGGTGTGGTAGCGCAATGAGTCGGGCAGCCTGATGCTGTCAGAGTGCATCAGCTCACCGTGGCGCAGACGCTCCATGATGTCTTGCTCGTATTTTTTCACTCCGTCGGTATATGGTTTTTGGATACATCGCCCGCTGGGGGTGTAGTAACGGGCAGTGGTCAGGCGCACCGCCGAGCCGTCGGGCAGGTCGATTTCGCGTTGCACCAACCCTTTGCCGAAGGTACGCCGCCCGACGAGCAGGGCGCGGTCCCAATCTTGCACCGCTCCGGCCACTATCTCGCTGGCCGAGGCCGAGTATTCATCTATCAGCACCACCAACGGTTCATCTTGGAGATTGCCCAAGGGCGTTGACACGGCTTCGTGTCGTCGCTGGTGACGTCCTTCCGTGTAGACGATGAGCCGTCCCGAGTCGAGAAACTGGTCGGCCAGCTCGATGGCCGAGCCCAGATAGCCTCCCCCGTTGCCCTGCAGGTCGAGCACCAGGCGGCGCATCCCCTGTCGGCGCAGCGAGTCGGTGGCTTGGCGGTATTCTTTGGCCGTGGTGATGCCGAAGCTGTTGAGCTTGACATATCCGATGCTGTCATTGAGCAGGTAGGCGGCATCAAGTGTGTGCATGGGTATACGGTCGCGGGTGATGGTAAACAGGAGCAGTTCGGGCTCTCCGCGGCGCAAGACGCGCACGTTCACCTGCGAGCCGCGAGAGCCGCGCAGCCGTCGGATAATGTCGCTGTTGCCCATCCTTACCCCGGCTATAAGCGTGTCCTCAATATACAGGATACGGTCGCCGGGCAGCACGCCCACCTTTTCTGCCGGGCAGCCTGCCACCGTTTGTACCACCAACAGCGTGTCTTCATACATCTGAAACTGCACCCCTATGCCGTCGAAGCCCCCTTGCAGCGGCTCGCGGGCGCGCTCCACTTCGTCTTTGGGGATGTAGGCCGAATGGGGGTCGAGCTCTTCGAGGAGGGAGACGATAGCATTCTCCACCACCCGCGCACCGTCGATGCTGTCAACGTAGAGGGTGGAAACGGCCAGAAGCAGCTGGTTGAGCTTGCGTTGATCTACAGAGGCGATGCCCTGCCCCGGCAGACAGAGGGGGCAAAGCAGCAACGCGGAGAGCAGCAGGTGTTTCATCGTGTGCATTTGCTGTGGGAGATGTCAGGGTACAAAGGTAGCAAAAGAAACGGTTTGTCGACCTGCCGGCGGGTGTCTTGCCTGTCCTGTGGAGCAGGCTTCCGGCGCGTGCTTACGCAGTTTTCGCTGCGTTAGTACGCAGTTTTCGCCGGGTAAGTACGCAGCGAAATTTTCCTAAGCACGCAGCGGAGGCTTTTTTGTGATCTTGGTGAAAGTGTTATGTGTAAGCGTCTTACGGCAACGAGAAAGCGCGTTTCAGCGTGTCGACCATGTCGAGTTTTTCCCAGGTGAACAGCTCGACGGTTCGGGCGAACTCTCGTCCGTTGCTACCGATGAAGGTTTTGGTGGCCGTTCGCGGGCTGCGTCCCATGTGTCCGTAGGCGGCGGTTTCTTCGTAGATGGGATGTCGGAGTTGCAGCCGCTCTTCGATGGCTCGGGGTCGCAGGTCGAATAGGGTGAAGAGCCGCCGGGCGATCTGGCCGTCGCTCAAAGGCAGGTTGGACGTGCCGTAGGTGTTGACATAGAGGCTGGTGGGTCGCGCCACTCCGATGGCGTAAGAGATTTGTACCAGCACTTGCCGTGCCAGCCCGGCAGCTACGAGGTTTTTGGCGATGTGTCGGGCGGCGTAGGCGGCCGAGCGGTCGACTTTCGAAGGGTCTTTCCCCGAGAAAGCACCTCCTCCGTGTGCCCCTCTTCCGCCATAGGTGTCGACGATGATTTTCCGCCCCGTCAGCCCGGTGTCGCCGTGTGGTCCGCCGATGACGAATTTCCCCGTGGGGTTGACCAGCAGATGCTTGAGCCCCCCGAGCAGGGTGTCGAAGCGGCTCGATTTGTCTCTCAGGCGGGGGAGGAGCACCCGGCGTATGTCATCTTGGATGGTGGCCTGCATCCGGCGGTCGGCCTCTTGCGGGTCGATGCCGCACGAGGGGAGGATGAACTCGTCGTGCTGGGTAGACAAGACGATGGTGTGTGCTTTCCTCGGGCGGTGATTCCGGTCGTATTCGATGGTTACTTGCGCCTTGGCATCGGGACGCAGGTAGGTCATCTGCTTGCCTTCTTTGCGGATGGCGGCCAGCTCTTTGACCAAAGCGTGTGCCAGGTCGAGTGTCACCGGCAGGAGGGTTTCCGACTCCTCGGTGGCATATCCGAACATCATGCGCTGGTCGCCGGCTCCCTGCTCGAGGGGGTCGGCGCGCTCCACGCCCCGGTTGATGTCGCCTGACTGTTCGTGCAAAGCCGAGAGGATGCCGCAGGCCTTGCCGTCGAACATGTATTCGCTCTTGGTGTAGCCTATGCGGTTGATGACCCGCCGGGTCACTGCCTGCACGTCGACGTAGGCTTCTGATTTCACTTCGCCGGCCACCACCACCTGCCCGGTGGTCACCAGCGTCTCGCAAGCCACCTTAGAGGCGGAGTCCAAGGCTAAAAAATGGTCGAGCAGCGCATCCGATATTTGGTCGGCGATTTTGTCGGGGTGTCCTTCCGAGACAGATTCGGAGGTGAAGAAGTATCCCATGGTCGTGGAGTTTTCGTGTGTATGGTCATTCGCCCGCACTCGGGTGCAAGAACTTGTTTCGAGCGATGTTGTTAGGTCTTGTGCGGCTGCGCGGGAAGGGGAAAACCGAGACGCAGACGACTCCCGGGTGATGCCTTTCGGCATTCTTCCTGTGTGGTTGCGAGCTGCCTGAATTTTCCCACAAAATGTTGCGGCACACACGCCGACAAAGGTAGCGTTTTCCCATGCTCCGGCAAAGCATCGCCCAAACGGGGTGAGAACGCACCGTTGTGTCCCCTCTCTTGCGTAAGCTCCCGGCGGGGGAGGGTTGTGTCGGGCGGGGGATTTTGTGAAAATCGTGTAATTTTGTCGTCGGAAAAGTGTGTGAGATGCTACTCAACTACATTTGGGCAGGTTTCATTCTCGCGGCGTTCGTTGTGGCGTTCGTCCGCCCGGTGTGTTTCGGCGATCCTCAGGTTTTTGTCGAGGTGGTGGCTTCGACCTTTTCTTCGGCTCGCACGGGTTTTGAAGTGCCGATAGGGTTGACCGGTGTGCTGTCGCTTTGGATGGGACTCATGCGTGTGGGCGAGCGTGGCGGCATGCGCAAGCGGGTGAACGTCTACGACGCTTTTGTGTAAGGAGCAAAGGAGGTTTTTTCCACCGTAATACGCATCATTCCCTACCTGTTTTTCTGAAGGAAGAGACTTTCGAACATACAGACACTCTTATGATTCGCTATCATTACGAAGACACGGAAGCCCTGCCCCTCGACCGAGAGCGTCTGAGGGCATGGATAAGGCAAACGGCGGCCTCACACGGGCGGTCGGTGGGGGCAGTCAACTACGTGTTTTGCTCCAAAGAACGCATGCTGCAAATAAACCGGGAGTTTTTGCAACACGACTATTTCACCGACGTGATCACCTTCGATTACGGCACGGCAGACACCCTTTCGGGCGACATCTTCATTGGTGTGGAGACCGTCAAGGAAAACGCTGCCGGCTTTGGCACAGCTTTTGAAGATGAGTTGCACCGCGTGATGATTCACGGGGTGTTGCATCTTTGCGGGCTGGACGACAAGCTGCCCGATGACCGTCGCCTGATGACCGAGATGGAAGATCGGGCCTTAGCCTGCCTTTGAGCCTGCGGCGGGGCGGCCGGGCCGGGCGACAGAGCGCCAATATGTCCCAAGAAGCGTAATCTTATGTTAAATAAATCTGTATCCTCCTGCGCTTTTGTCCTATATCGGAAGATAAACGCTACCTTTGTCGGGTGCCCTTCGGGTGCTGTTCTCCCGCGTGCTTACGCA
>CAYPFZ010000004.1:0-10126 GCA_964410225.1 uncultured Paludibacter sp. | reverse complement strand
GCAGCAAAAATTCCCAAAGCACGCGCCGGAAGCCGACAAACAACGCAGCCGGGTGAAGGGTGACAGCGAAAGTTCAACCGTGACCTCGCGGCGAGATATTTTTCATCGGGAGCGTGAAATTTTTGACCCGAATGTACGTTTACATCTTTAGTTGAATACCCCGAAACGCATGTATTTTAAAAGAAAAATATTTGTACTTGCCAGTGTTTTGTTGTTTGTGTGTCAGCCTGTTTCCTCCCAGCTGAGCGACTATCGCGCCGAGTTGGGCTGGTTGGGTGGTGCGGCCTACTACATTGGCGATGCCAACCTTATCCCGTTCGGGAATACGTCGTTTGATTACGGAGTGTATTTCCGCTACTGTTTCAACACGCGCTTTGCCGCCCGGGCGCAACTCTCGCGCACCACTGCCTTGCGCGGCGGGCAAGATCCAACGACTTTCAGTCACCCGGTCACCATGTGGGATTTGTGTGGCGAGTTTAACTTTTTCGACTACGAGCGGAACGAATTCAAGCGTCTCAGCCGGACGTTTTCGCCCTATCTTTTCGTGGGTGTCGGGCTGATGGGCTATTCCTATCACGATGAGTCGAACATGGGAGTGGGCATGCCGTTCGGTATAGGCATGAAGGTAAAGCTGGTGGAGCGGCTCAGCCTCGATGTGCAGTTTGCCAACCGCCTGCTGTTTAAGGACGACTTGGAGGGTTTGGCCGTCTACAACGATCCTTACGGTTTGAACGGCGGCAACTTGCTGAACAACGACTTGTTTTCCACGCTCACGGTGGGCATATCGTTCGACTTCTGGAAACGGGGCTATAAATGTTGCAAGCAATGACGAAGCCTGAGGTGACTTACAAGGAGCTGATAGACACGAGTCGTCTTCCCGTTCACGTGGCCGTTATCATGGACGGCAACGGTCGGTGGGCTCGTCGGCGTGGTTACGAGCGGATAGTGGGTCACCGGCACGGAGTGGTTTCTGTGCGACAAACCACCGAGGCGGCCGCGGAGATAGGCATTAAGTATCTTACGCTGTATGCCTTTTCGACCGAGAACTGGAATCGTCCCCCGTCGGAGGTCGACGCCCTGATGGAGCTTTTGGTTGACACCATCGAGCGGGAGACATCCACGCTCAACCGCAACAACGTGCGCCTGCGCGCCATCGGTCACCTGCAACGCCTCCCCCGGCGCGCCGCCGAGAGGCTGGAAGGCTGCCTGCAGCAGACGGCCTCCAACACAGGTCTGACCCTTGTGCTGGCGCTGAGCTACTCGTCACGCTGGGAGATCACCGCGGCCGTGCGTACCCTCTGCCGCCGGGTGCAGGCCGGGGAGCTCTCGCCCGAAGAAATTACCGACCGGATCGTGGCCGACCATTTAGACACACACTCCTTACCCGACCCCGACCTGCTCATACGCACCAGCGGGGAGCAGCGCGTGAGCAACTTCCTGCTTTGGCAGCTTGCCTATACGGAGTTGTATTTTACTCAAACGCATTGGCCTGACTTCAGAAAAGAGGATTTTTACAAGGCGATATACGAATACCAACGACGCGAGCGGCGCTTTGGCAAGTAACGACACACAATCGGATGAACCACACACTGAAACTGCCCAAGACCCGGATGCGAGCAAAGACGCTGACAGTCTTTGTATTGCTTGCATTTGCGGCCTCCGGGAGTGTCTCGGCTCAAGACGCTCGGGAGGTCGAGGCCGACTCGGTGGCTTTGCCTGTGATAGAATACGGGACGACTTCCCGCAAATACGAGATAGCAGAGATCACCATCAGCGGTGCCGACAACTACGAAGATTTTGTGCTGATAGGCTATTCCGGCTTGTCGGTGGGCGACATGATCAGCGTGCCGGGCGAGGAGGTGACCACGGCCATCAAGCGCTTTTGGAGACAAGGGCTTTTTGCCGACGTGAAGATCTACGCCCGTAAGATAGAGGGCGACAGGATATGGCTGCACATAGCCCTCAAGCAGCGTCCCCGCGTCTCGGAAATCAACTTTCACGGTCTGAAGAAAGCCGAGATTGACGAGCTCGAGCCCCGCCTTGGCTTTGTGAGAGGGGGGCAAATCACTCCCAACATCGCCGACCGTGCGAAGACCTACATCGAGCGTGTGATGGAGGAGAAAGGCTTTTCGAATGCCGACGTCTCGGTGACGCAACGCAACGACCCCGACAAGCCCGGGCAGGTGGTGGTCGACATAAACGTCGACAAGAAGGAGAAGACGAAGGTGCACGCCATCTACCTTACGGGCAACCGGGCCTTGTCGTACAACCAGATCAACCGTGCCATGAAGAAGACCAACGCGCCTTTGTGGCTCAACTTCTTCCGTACGAAAAAATTTGTCCGCGAGGAATATGAAAAAGACAAGGTGTCGCTCATCGAGAAATACAACGAAGTAGGTTATCGTGACGCCTATATCGTAGCCGACAGCGTGGTGCCCTTCGACGAAAAGACCGTCGACGTCTACCTGACCATCAACGAGGGCAACAAGTACTACATTCGCAACATCAACTGGGTGGGCAACACCATCTACCCCTACGAGTTTCTCGACGAAGTGCTCGGCATCAAGAAAGGCGACGTCTACAACTACAAACAGCTCACCGAGCGCCTCTATTCCGACGACGACGCGGTGAGCAAACTCTACCAAGACCGCGGCTATCTCTTTTCGAGCATCGAGCCGATAGAAATCAACTTCCAGGGCGACTCCATCGACTTTGAGATGCGCATCTACGAGGGGAAGCCCGCCACGATAAACCGGGTGAACATTGTGGGCAACGATCGGGTGTATGAAAAAGTTGTCCGTCGCGAGCTGCGCACCAAGCCGGGGCAGCTCTACAGCCAGTCGGAGGTGATACGTACCCTGCGCGAGCTGGCGCAGATGGGACACTTTGACCAAGAGCAACTAATGACCGATTTTCAAACTGACGGTCTGTCACCCAACCCCGAAGACGGCACGGTAGACGTGACCTATACGCTCCGAACCAAAGGTAGCGACCAGGTGGAATTCTCACTCGGTTGGGGAGTGACGGGTGTAGTGGGCACCTTGGGCTTGAAGTTTACCAATTTTGCCATTCAAAACTTGTTCCGCCCTGACACGTACAAGATTGTCCCGCAGGGCGAGGGTCAGACCTTCTCGATCAGTGCCCGCACCAACGCCAGCTACTACAACGCGGTGAGCCTTTCGTTCCTGGAGCCGTGGTTGGGGGGTAAGCGTCCCAACACTCTTTCAGTCTCGGTGTATTACGCCGCCCAATCGGGTCTCAGCGACCGCTGGTACAGCTACTACAACAGCCTATACAGCAGCTTGTACAATTATTACAATCCCTACTATTACGGCTATGGCAACTACTACGGCAGCTCTTACAGCAGCTACTACAACAGCTACTATAATTCGATGCAATACGAGATTGACCCGGAGAAATACATGCGTACCTTGGGGGCGGCGGTGGGCTATGGCATGCGCCTGAAATGGCCTGACGACTACTTCACGCTTTATACCGAGGCCTCGTATCAGCTCTATATGCTCAAAGACTGGTGGACGGTGCTCTACCCGCTGGGCGACGGAAGCTACCACCTGTTCAGCCTGAATGTGACCTTGGGGCGCAGCTCCATCGACAACCCCATTTACACCCGCAAGGGCTCGGAGTTCTCTCTCGGCCTGCAGATCACCCCACCATACTCCCTGCTGCGCGGAGAGGTAGACTACGCCTCCATGTCGCTCTCGGAGCGTTACACACGCTACAACTTCATCGAATATCACAAGTGGAAGTTCAGCGCCAAGATGTTCACCCCACTCTCTCAAAACGAGAAACTGGTGCTGATGGGGCGTGCCGAATTTGCGTTCTTGGGCTACTACAACGACTATTTGCGTTCGCCCATAGGCACCTACACGGTGGGGGGCGACGGAATGACCTCCTACACCACCTACGGCGAAGAATATGTGGCTATGCGCGGCTACGATTCGGGTACCCTCACGCCCTATTTCTCGCAGTGGGGCACCTACAAAGGCTTCCTCTACAACAAGTTTACCTTGGAACTTCGCTACCCCGTCTCGCTCCAGCAAAACGCCACCATCTGGGCATTGACCTTCTTGGAAGCCGGCAACGCCTATACCGGTTTCAGCAACTACAACCCCTTCAACCTGAAACGCTCGGCAGGGGTGGGCGTGCGCGTCTACCTGCCCATGCTCGGGTTGATGGGCATCGACTGGGCCTATGGCTTTGACACCGACAACCAGACAGGCAGCATCGGCGGCAGCCAGTTCCACTTCGTGCTCGGGCAAGACCTGTAGGCACACGCCACCCCGATGCCCTCCGGCCGACACAAAACGACAAACCCCGCCAACCGCCGGTTGGCCACTAAAAAAACATTATATATGAAAAAGCTCATTCTCACCCTCTGCCTGCCGGCGGCTCTCTGCGTAGCCGCAAACGCACAGAAATTCGCCATGGTAGACATGGAGTATGTCATGAAAAACATACCCAGCTACGAAGCCGCCGAAGAACAATTGAACCAAGTCTCCAAAAAATGGCAATCGGAGATAGAAACCCAAATGCAGGAAGTCGAACAGCTCTACAAAAATTACCAGACCGAACTGGTGTTCCTCTCCGAAGAGATGAAAGTGCAACGCGAAGAAGAAATCATTGCCAAAGAGAAAGAAACCAATGAATTGAAGCGGAAATACTTCGGTCAGGACGGAGAGTTGTTCAAAAAACGCGAAAGCCTGATGAAGCCCATCCAAGACGACGTATACAGCGCCCTGCAGGAAATCGTCAAGGAAGAAGGCTACGACTTAGTGTTCGACCGCAGTTCGGCCATGGCCGTGATCATCGCCTCACCAAAGCTCGACGTGAGCGACAAAGTGTTGGAAAAGTTGGGATATTCAAAATAAACCATTTACATTTGCACACCGCAAACCTATTCATTAACCAAACCTATAAAACAAACTCATGTTGAAAAAAACAGCATTCCTCGTGTGTTGCCTCACCCTTGTGTGGGCGGCCAAGGCTCAAGAGAAATTCGGTCACGTCAATTCACAGGAAATCCTGATGACCATGCCCGAACGTGTCACCATCGAAAAAGAATTGGACGAACTTCAAACCCAGTGGGAAAACGAAATGCTGAAGATGCGCGAGGAATATTTGGCCAAGATAAAAGAATTCCAAGACAAACAGGCCACCATGCCCGAAAGCATCAAGCAAGCCCGCCAAAGCGAAATCATGGATCTGGAGCAACGCATCTCCACCTTCAGCCAGACAGCCAGTTCCGACCTGCAACAAAAACAGCAGGAGCTGCTCACACCTGTGATAGAGAAGATAAGAGCCGCCATCGATGAAGTGGGAAAAGAAAACGACCTCATTTACATCTTCGACACGGCCACGCAAAGCATCATCTACTCCTCGCCCAAAGCAAATGATGTCACCCAACAGGTGAAGAAAAAACTGGGCATACAGTAAATCTTTGCCGTAATCCCTGCCGCAACCGCCCTCCGGCGGATGCTTACCCCCTGCCGACGGCCTACTTACGTAAGACGGATTGCGTACTTACGCCGCGAAAATTCCCAACGCACGCAAGAGAAGACACCTACGGCGGGCGAAAGCGGGCTCACAAGCTCTGCCTTCGCCCGTTTTTCTTCACCATATCCGCAGCCTTTAAGGAGCACATGCCCCTCTCCCTGCACCTGCCACTGCCCACCGTGGAGGCCGACATCAGCCTCCCACCTTCCAAAAGCATCAGCCAACGTGCCCTGCTGCTCAAAGCCCTCTCGGGCAGCCACGACCCCATCGGGCAACTCTCTGACTGCCACGACACCCGCTTGTTGGCCGATGCTCTCGACGGCGAGCCGCGAGAGCTCGACCTGCAAGGTGCAGGCACAGCCATGCGCTTCCTCACCGCTTTTCTGGCACAACGACCGGGACAATGGATTCTCACGGGCAACGAACGCCTCAGACAGCGTCCCATCGCCCCATTGGTGCAAGCCCTCAACCGGGCGGGAGGGCAAGTGCAATACATAGAAAAAGAGGGCTATCCCCCCTTGCGCATCTGCGGGAGGAAGCTGCGCGGCGGACACCTTCGGCTCGACGCCTCGCAAAGCAGCCAATATGCCTCTGCACTGATGATGATAGCTCCGCACACGCAGGAGGGGATCGTCCTGCAAGCGGAGGGAAAAGCGGTCTCACGACCCTACATATTGATGACAGCCAAACTGATGAAGGCATTCGGAGTCACCCTCACCCTGCGCCACGACTCCATACACATCCCTCCGCAACGCTATCGCCCCGCCTCCCTGCGGGTGGAAGCCGACTGGTCGGCCGCCTCCTACTGGTATGAAATGCTCAGCATCGTCGGCCGGGGCAGGTTGCTGCTCCGAGGCCTCGGCTTGCGCAGCCCGCAGGGCGACAGCCGGGTGGCCGCACTGTTCCGACCGCTGGGCGTTAAAACCACCTACCGAGACGACGGCGTGTGCCTGACCCCCTGCCAACCAACGCACGCAAGCTGCATACGCTACGACTTCACCGACCACCCCGACCTGGCACCCGCCCTGACGGTAAGCTGCTGCATGAAAGGCATCCCCTTTGTTTTCACCGGGATGGAACATCTGAAGACGAAAGAGTGCGACCGCCTGTCGGCTCTGCGCTGTGAGCTGCGCCGAATCGGCTACCTCGTCGACGAACCGACTCCTGGCAGCCTGCAGTGGAAGGGAAAAAGACTGCCTTCTGACTCGCACCCCTTGTTCGACACCCACGATGACCACCGCATGGCCATGGCCTTCGCACCGGTGGCTCTCAGCCGACCGATACGCATCGACAAAGAGGAGGTGGTGAGAAAATCATACCCCGCCTTCTGGCAACACCTCGAACAAGTCCAGAGGCAGACAAAGTACTGACAAACGGGCAATTGCCACCGCAGCGACACCACAACCGACAGTCGTTCTCCTTTTTTTCAATAGGAAAACATGCACTTTACAAAAAGGAAAAATGGAAAGCAGACACACCGAAGAGGCCTTACTGCAAAAGGCTGCCGCCTATTGCTCCCGTGCTGAGCATTGCATCCGTGAAGTCGACGAGAAACTGCAGGCATGGGGCGCGCAAGAGGCGCAACGTCAAGCGGTCATCGGCCGCCTGACGGAAGATGGTTACATCGACCAAAGGCGATATGCCCGGGCCTACGCACACGACAAATTCCTGTATAACAAATGGGGAAAGATGAAAATCGTCATGGCCTTGCGGGCGAAAGGCATCGCGCCGGAAGACATCGACCCGGCCTTGGAGCAGATAGACGAGCAGGCCTACGCACAAACGCTCTTACGGCTGCTCGAAGGCAAAGCCAAGCGTTTGAGCTACAAAAACGAATACGAGCGACGCGGGAAACTCTTCCGCTTTGCCCTCTCACGAGGATTCGAGCCGCAAGTCATCGAGCAGGCGATCGGAGAGATGGACCGATGAGCCCCGGTCAGTCGGAAAGCGACCGCAATACGCTTAGCGAGTTCACCCCCACAAAACCGGGAACGTGCAGGCGGTAATAGTCCAACATCTTTTCCAACAACTGGTTGCGTTGCTCCTTTCCCCACGGGAGAAGCGTGTCGGCCGACGCATGTTCCGCCTTCGCAAGCAGGGCAAAATCGCGGGCCTTGTCGGGTGTCAGATAATGAGCATGCGGCGGCCTGTGAGCAACGAAGACGCCCTCCAACATGTCGAAAAAGCCCTCGGCCTGCCTCTCACAATTGGGTTCGAAACCCAAATAACGGGTCAGCTGCATCATGAAGAGCAAGTGAAAATCGCTCACGCGCCCCCTGTGGGTATCCAAATCGATGACCGAACGCTCTAAGAAATCATACAATTTCGCCTCCGCTCCCTCTTGCGGCAACACCCTGTAGAGCAGCTCGGCCAGAAAAAGCGCGATGGTTCCCTTGTCAGCCCGGCGGGGGATGTCGACAAAAGGATGGAAAAGGCGCATCTCCCGAATGCGTTGCATCTCCCTTGTCGGCCGGTGTTCCACCTCCAAAGCCACCACCGAGAGCGGCTGCATCAGTGCCGGGCGACACACCGCCCGACGGCTGCCCACTCCATAAACCGCATACGACACCCGGCCGAAAACCTCCGTGAAAACTGTCAGCACCGACGACGAATCCGAATGACGCAGCGAACGCAAGACAATACCCTTTGTTTTAGTGGAATATGACATATACACAAACGACGGGCTTCAAAGGTAATACAATTTTTCACGCCCGGACAAACGGCATCACCCCGCACGCTGCAAGTCGGCGATTTATCTCCGCTGCAATCCGGTTTTTCATCTGAGCCTCAGACTCTTCTTGACGTCCGGCATCCCTTTACACGTCTTCTTCCGTTGCGTACTTATGCAGTTTTTGCTGCGTTACTTCGCAGTTTTTGCTGCGTAAGTACGCGCCGCGCGCTGCGTAAGTACGTAGCAAAATTTCCCAAAGCACGCAGCGGAGCGGTGCGAAGCATTCCCGCCGAGGGAGGTACAACTGTCAGGCAGGCAGATAGTTGCAAGCTGCGTTGCGAGCCTCACCTTTCGCCGTGCCTTTTTGTCAGTGACGGGGAGGTGTGGAAAGTGAAATGTTTCTGGCAAAGGTAGCTCAGCAAGGTGCAGCAACAGGTGACGAGCATTTTCGAGGGCGTTTCCCAAAAGCCACACAGTTCGATGAAGAACTTCAGTCCCACGTAGTTAAGAAGCAAGTTGAGCATCACCACGAGCAGATAGCGCACAAACTGCACCCTCCCGTGTAGCGATGACGAGGTGAAGGTGACATATTTCTGCAAAAGGAATCCGGTGGTGGTGCTCACGGGGAAACACACGGCCAATGCCGCCGTGTGCGCCTCGAGAGCAAACGAGCCGAGACTGACGACCTGCTTGTGAAACACGAAATTAATCGTCAGGAAAAACAACAGCCAGTCGAAAACGATGTTTCCTCCTCCGCAGGCCGCATAGCGGAACATCTGCAGGGGTATCACACGGCGGAAGGGAGGGTAGAAAAAGTCTATCACGCGCCGCAACCGGTCGCCCGTCAGGGTGAAAAGTTTTCGCATTCCGACAAAAATAAATACCTTTGCCTCCCGAAGCGTTTCCGGGATGCCGCAAAGGTACGCATTCCTTCATCAATATCAATCTGCCATGGCCGACGACCCTCTCCCTGATGACCGCAGTAAGAGCCAAAAAGCACTTGGGGCAACATTTCCTCAGGGAGGTGTCTGTTGCCCGACGTGTGGCCGAGAGCCTGCCTCCGGTCGAGGGCATTGACGTGCTCGAAGTGGGGCCCGGCACGGGCATGCTCACGCAGTTTCTTCTCGAAAATCCTTCTTTAAACCTCACCGCCGTGGAGATAGACCGCGAGTCGGTGAGCTACTTGCGCGGCCGCTTCCCCGAGCTGCGGGTGGTGGAGGGCGACGTTCTGCGCATAGATGTCGGCAAGCTCTTCGCCGGCAAGTTCTGCATCATCGGCAATTTCCCCTATAACATTTCCACTCAGATACTTTTCAAGTTACTCGACTGGCGCGACAGTGTGCCGGCTCTCTGTGGCATGTTTCAAAAAGAGGTGGCCGAGCGGATTGCCTCGCCTCCGGGTGGCAAGACTTACGGCATTCTGAGCGTCTTGCTGCAGGCCTACTATCGGGTGGAATATCTCTTCACGGTGCCTCAATGGGTGTTCGACCCTCCGCCCAAGGTGCTGTCGGCCGTGGTGAGGCTCACGCGCAACGAGGTGGAATGCCTGCCTTGTGACGAGACACTCTTCCGCACGGTGGTAAAGACGGCCTTCAACCGTCGTCGAAAAACCCTGCGCAATTCGCTGGCACCATTGCTCCCCCCGCATCACCCCCTACACTCCGACCCCATGGCCGGCTTGCGAGCCGAACAACTCGGCGTGCAGGACTTCGTAAGGCTTACCAACATACTGGGAAGCACCCGCTGACAACAACAGACACGCTGCCGGGCAGCCAAACAACAAAAAACGAAACGCCATGTCAGAAATAAGAATATTCCACCACGAAAACGGGAGGCTGAAAATCTCAAGAACCATCGAAACGGTCAAACAAACCGACCTGAAAGACATCGTGTGGATAGACCTGAACAACGCCTCGGAGGAAACAGAAGAGCAACTGGAGG
>CAYPFZ010000003.1:30324-35346 GCA_964410225.1 uncultured Paludibacter sp. | reverse complement strand
CGATGTTGCGCCCCTCGTTGTAGGTAATTATGGTTACGGACAAGTTCAACATCCCGTCATTTCGAGTTTTCCTCGTGCAAGTTCGAAACAAAAAGCCGGCTCGTGCGCCCGGCGCTCTCCCTTTGCGTTCACCTCCATGCTCCCCGACCCGCAGACAACACGCAAGTGAAGGACAGTCCCCCGCGCTCCCGACGTGTCATTTTCTTCATTTTTTCCTTAGCATCCCCCCTCTCTCTTGCGTACTAACGGAATTTTGCTGCGTAAGCATCCGGCAGAAGAGAGGATACAATGAGGGTGAATGGAAGTAAACAGAACCCACCGGAAACTTACGATGGGAGAAACGTATTATTCCGCTTGATTTTATCGCCGCGTGAAGTCACATTCTCCAAAGATATGTTTGTGTGGCAGAACGTGTCGGCAAATTATTTGTTTTTACTTCGCTTTTGACTTCCAATTTGTATAGCTTTCGTCCACCAAAGGCCCTTTTATCCCTTTCTTATAGTCTTTGAAGCCTTTTAGGATGAACTTCAATTTGACCCATTTGTTCCTATCGTCATACAAAATGATCCTTTTGGCTTGTCTTCTGAGGCGACGCCGGAACAGTTTTTTGTACGTTGGGAACAAGCGTATCATGTAAAGGGTGTTGCGCGTGATGTAATAGCGGCGAAACGGATTGTAGTCGTAGAACATTTTTTTCAATCCAAAGAAGTTTATCGGCACGCAGGCATCACCCAAACGGTGATTTAACCACACCGTGTTGACAGTCACCACCTGAAACCCTTTCTCTTTGGCACGATAGCAGAACTCCTCGTCCACCAAATCGATAAAAAACTCATCTCTGAAGCGGCCGAGGCGGTTGTAAATGTCGAGAGACAGCAAATTACCCGAAGTCATGACAGTGTTCTCTCGCGTGTATGTTCCTATCCTTTTATACTCGTTTTTCGCTTTGTCGTTGCAGAGGTGAAATGGAGAGAAGATGACCGTTTGGGTGAAATCTTCATATAAGTTCGCCTTTTCCACCAGCTCCCGTACCCCGTTTTCGTTGAAGCTGCTGTCTTGATCCATGGTCAGCACCCATTCGGCACCGCCTTCAATGGCCGACAAACAACCTTGGTTTAAGGCCGTAGCCACACCCAGATTCTTCCTGTTGGGCAAATAGCAAACATCGAATGAAGAGTATCCGGCTAACAAGTGCGCATTGTCGTCCTTGGAATTGTCCACGACAATCAGTTTGCCCACGTCACCGATGTAAGTCCTTATTGTCTCCACATTAGCGGGGCTCGGGTTATACCAGACAACAATGGCAAAGAGCTTTTCCTTTTGAATCATTATGGATTATTTCAAATAGATTTTCATGAGGTGGTCTATAATCTTCTCGTCGGCAAAGTTTTCCGCAAAGAGTTTCCCTCGTATTGTCATGCGCTCTCTCAGGTTGGCATCTGTCAGGATTTTCTCAAGCGAGGCAGCCAACTCTTTTTCATCCTGCGGATGGACATACAACGAGTCGGGGCCGCCGACTTCTGCAAAACAACCTCCCAAAGAGGTGACAACGGGAACCCCAACACAGAGTGCCTCCAAAATGGGTATTCCGAAACCCTCAAACAACGAGGGATAGACAAAGACCGATGCCATGGCGTATATGGCGGGCAAATCACAGCCCGAGGCATTGTGGATAAACACCACTTGCTTCTCCATATTCCATTTTGCGACGAGTGACTGTAGCTCTTTTTTGTAGCCGGTAGGAGAGCCCACAACGACAAGTGGCCGTTCGATTCTCCCGACATGTAATGCTTCGATTATTTTACCTGCATTTTTTCGCCGCTCGACGGCTCCCACGTTGAGGATGTAATTTTCCGGGAGCCGGTACTTGCGACGGACGTATTCCTTTTGTTCTTCGCCCACGGGTTCCCTGAAAATGCGACTGCACCCTTGATAAACAACATCGATTTTCCGCTCGTCTGCATCGAAAAACTCCATTATGTCTGCCTTCGTCTGGCGGCTCACAGCAATTATTCTGTCGGCTACCTTGCAAGCGTGAATGTTTTTTCGGATGAAGATGCTGCGATAGGTTTTCGGGTAAAGCTGCGGATAGCGCATGAAGATGGCATCGTGCATGGTGACGATACGCCGGGCTTTCGTTTTTTCTATCCCCCAAGGGAGTTCCTGGCTCAAGCCGTGGTATATGTCTATACCCAACGATTTGATTTCGCTGCACATTCCTCCGCTCCTCCAAAGGCTCGGAAAAAGTTTGTAGAGCCCCCCTTTAGGAGTGATTTCATGATTGTTCGGGTAGGCCGCAAACGCCAAATTGCCTTTGTCCCGGGGGTTGAACAAAAAGTAGCTGTGTTCCGGATGAAAGGTGCTGAACAAACGGATGACGTCGCGACTGTAGTTCCCTAATCCGCGACTGTTGTGAAAAGCTCTTTTGGCATCAAAAGCTATATTCATGTCAGTTCATTCGTTTGTTTTGGTGAGCCCATAGGGCGTAAATGTCCGGCCTTCTCTTTTGTTTTCTTCCATCAACGCGATATTGGGCTCGTGCAGTGTGTCAAACTGTTTATGAAACACGTGGTACTGGGTGATCAGGTGTTTTTTACTGGTGGGATATACACCCGTTTTTCTCAGCCTGTTGTCCAAGTCGACATCTTCTCCGAAGCCGGGATGGATAAATCGTTCGTCGAAGCCGTTCACCGCCAGCAAATCCTTCTTCCACAAAGAAAAATTGCAGCCCCAGAATCCTCGTATTTTATCTTTGACGAACAGCCGACGAACAGCCTTGTTTCGGATGCGGATCATGTTTTCTATGTGCGTCGGCTTGTTGTACAGCAGCGTTTCCTTCAACAGTGGGAAAAACACTTTGAAGTCCAAATATCCGCTTTCGATAGCGTCTTTATTGAGCTTTTCTGATACTTTTTGAGTCAGCATGACTCGCCGTCCGCTGAGCACTTGTTTTTCTTTTCTGTTCTCTACGTGTTCCTGTATGAATTTCGGATGAGGGATGCAGTCTCCATCGATAAAGATGAGATAGTCGCATTCGGAGGCAGTGACGGCCTTGTTCAGGATGGCGTTTTTCCGCCAACCGAGGTCTTCGTGCCACACATGCTTTATGGGGAAGGGGTAGTCGTGTTGCATCCGGTGCAGCCTCGCCACTGCGTGTTCGTCCGAACCGTCGTCGGCGACAATCACTTCGAAGTTCTTGAACGTTTGTCGCTTCAAAGCAATGAAGACATATTCCAACAAATCAATCTTGTTGTAGAAAGAAATGATCAGGCTGACGACAGGTTTCATTCAAAAACAAGATTTTATCCGTTTGGCCAATTGGTACAGTCTCTCCGGTTGTGACGGCTCTTGCTCGGGGAGTGTTTCCACTGCGTCTCCACCGACGTTCAAATGTTGTTTCATGAAAGTGCGAGCCGAAACGCCCCATTTCAAGGTAAAAGTCTTGCGCCCCTTATTTTTCCTCACCCTCTCTGTCGATTTGCTTCCGAAGTGGTAGACCAGGCTGTTGCCCTTCCCCTTGAAGATGCGGACACCCGCCTCCCATAGTTTGCGTGACAGGTCGGGGTCGGAATACATGCCGGGCGAGTACTCGACGCTCATCCCTCCGACCAAGTCCCAGCAATCAATATGTACGACATTGGGCGGCCATGTACTTCCGCTCCAATCGGCTCGAAAGAGGCGCGTGTGTTCTTCCAGCAGTTTTTCTTCCCGGAAGGCAGACAGATCACTTCCGTAATCGGCACGCACGGCCGCCGGATTGTCGCCCGAAGGCTCGACCATGGTGGAGGAAAGCATGAACCCCTTATGTCCTATTTTTTTTATCTCCTCCACAAGCGGCTTGTCCCAAGCAGGAAGAAAATACATGTCGTCATTGGCATAGAGCAGATAGTCGGTTGCCACCAACTTCCGGCAAGCGTTCAACCCGTAACAAATGCCGATATTAGCCGATGAATACACATAATCGATGTCCGGCTCGCCTGCCACCCAGTCGGCGGTTCCGTCGCTTCCCTCGTTCACGATGACAATAATCTGATGCTTGAAGCATGAGTTCTTCCGTATGCTCTCGACACATAGCCGAAGATATGCCAAATTGTTCCACGAGGGAATGGCTATCGAAAACAGACGACCCGGACCGTTGTTTCTTTTGTGTATGCTGATTCCTTCAAGCATCGGCGTGTGCTTTTCTTCTCAAAATTGCGGCTTCTTCGAAAACGCAGCCACGTATCTTTTCACCTCCCGGCATACCTTGTCCTTGTCTTCACCCATTACCGAGGCATATTCCGCAGCCAATCTGTCTACAACGGCTTTGTCCTCAGACAGGCGTTCGAAATTCTTATACCGCTGCCGAGGCGAAAGACAGTTCAAAAATTTCGCCCTGTTGACGTCGACAAGCAGAAACGAGTAGCGCTCGCCTTCCCGCTTCCACATGACATTACCGGGCGACAAGTCTTTTTGCAGAATTCCCTTTTTGTGCAAGTCGGCCACAAAACAGGCCAACGAGCGAATGAATGGAGCATCCACCCCCCTGCCCAACATTTGAGGCCGTATTTCCGAATATTCCTTTTCGTAGATGGAAACGTAATAGGAGCGACTCAACAGCCCCCTTCTTTTCTCTTCTATATAGGCCAGGGGATCAGGCGTGGGAACACCGCTCGCTATCAACCGAAGAGCATGGCGATAGGAGCGTTCGGCTTTCGAGGGACGAAAGAAGGTATAGGCCACCCGATTGACAAAAACAGGTTGCTTGAAACTTTTCACCACCACATCCAGACCGCCCACACGATAGACTTTTAGCTCGTTCCGCGCCTTGTATATGGTCGTCCCCTCCCGGGCGAACATCTCCGGTAACGAACGCACAAACGGCTCGAATTCACGGTATTTTTCTTGTATGACAAGCACCTTTCCCTTCCCTGCGCTTTTTCGTTTCTGCAAAGGTACACGAAAAATACGAAACAATGTAAAAAATGCCTCCGGCAATGCCTCGCAAGCTATCGTTATGCCCTCTCCGGCGCGTTAGTACGC
>CAYPFZ010000003.1:12781-30224 GCA_964410225.1 uncultured Paludibacter sp. | reverse complement strand
TTAGTACGCAATTTTTGCTGCGTACTAACGTAGTAAAAATTGCGTAAGCATCCGCCGGAAGCCCCTCAAGAAAGCCTGTCGGCACGCGAGGCATCAAGACGTAAAAGGATGAAAATCATGATGGTGAAAGCCCACAGCGACGAACCGCCGTAGCTGAAAAAAGGCAAAGGGATGCCAATGATGGGAAGCAGACCTATGACCATGCCGATGTTGACCACCAAATGGAAGAAGAAGATGGAGACGACTCCGTAGGCGTAAATGCGATTAAACGCATCGTGTTGTCGCTCGGCAATGTAGACGAGTCTCAAAAGGAAAGCGACATAGAGGCACAACAACCCCGCCGCCCCCACGAAACCAAACTCCTCACCCACTATGCAGAAAATGAAGTCGGTGTCTTGTTCGGGCAGGTATTTCATCTTGCTCTGCGTGCCTTTGAGGAAGCCTTTGCCGGTCAAGCCTCCCGAGCCGATGGCTATCTCCGACTGCGCGGCGTTGTAGCCCGCGCCCCTGGGGTCGTCCTCCATGTTAAGCGTCACCTTGATGCGCATCTGCTGATGGGGCTTCAACACAGAGTTGAACAAATAGTCGGCCGCAAGACAGAACAACACCGCCCCGATGGTCATAAACACCACAACGAGCAGGCCGCGCACCTGCTTCATATAAAATACCACGCTCCAATAAAGGCAAAAAACAGCCGCCACCGCTATCAACACGGCCACGTAGTTTATTTTTATCTCCGTCAAAAAATGAAGTAGAAACACCACCAAGCCCGTCGCACACACGGCACCGAGACAGACGAGAGCCTCCCGACGAATCCGACGTATGCAAAGCACGTAAAGCAACCCCGACAGCAGGATGAACGACAAGGCAACGACCATACCCCAATCGACCGAGCTGCCCTCAACGGGCATGTTGCCGAAATACACGATGATAACGAACAACAACACGGCAGCCACCCCGACCAGCAATACCAGCCCGCTCATTCCCTCACGATAAAACACCAAAAGGAAAGCGACAAAAACGAGTGCCGATCCCGTTTCCTTCTGCAAGATGATGAGAAAAAAAGGTATCGCCACCAACATACCGGCAACGAACAAGGCACGTCCCGGAAAATCTTGCTTGTGCAGCGACACGTAGCGGGCTAAAGCCAAGGCCGTGGCAACTTTGGCCAACTCGGCAGGCTGAACGTTCACCGGCCCCAATACGAGCCACGAACGCGAGCCCTTAATGTCAGGCACAAAAGGCAAATCGAGCATCCCCCCCACGATGACAAGCAGCAACAGCAGCACGGTTCCGATGTAGAGGAGGTAAGAAAAAAAACTTCCGTAGACCTTCCAGTCTACAAGTAAAATTGCCACGGCCATCACCATGGCGGTGAAAATCCACAGCAATTGTTTGCCTGCCCGGCTGTCAAAAGTAAGGAAAGACGACTGCTCCGGCTCATAGCCGGCACCGTAAATGCTCAACCAGCCGCCCGCCACCAACAGCAGGTACATGAACACAACAGGCCAGTCTATCCCCTTTCGTATGTCAGTATTCCTTGATAACATCCGGATTGGTCACTGTGTTGCATACGAGGTCGTACAGCCACGTGCGCTGTATGGAATCGAAAAGATAATGCTCAATCATCAGCATGGCCACGGGCATGGCATAGGTCGCCCCGAAACCGGCGTTCTCCACCACCACCGCAATGGCGATACGAGGCCGATCAAGCGGAGCAAAACCGATGAAAATGGCGTGGTCTTTCCCGTGAGGGTTTTGTACCGTGCCCGTCTTGCCCCCCATCTCAACTCCCGGCACGCGGTAATAACGCCCCGCAGAAGTGTTTTCCACCACACGCCTCATGCCTTCTTTCACCACAGGGAAATGTTCGGGAGCCACATCCACCCGATGCGTCAAGACTTGCGGGCAACCCTTGTTTAAATGAGGAGAACGGTAGTAGCCTTCATTGGCGACGATGGCTGCCAAGTTGGCCATCTGCAGCGGGGTGACAAGCAACTCACCTTGCCCTATGGAAAGCGAGCGCACAGTGAGAGCCCTCCAGCCTTGCACGCCGTAAACACCGTCATACCATTCTCCCGAAGGAACATAACCGGGCTGTTGCCCGTAAAGGTCGCCTGCGGACATCTTGCTGCCGTAGCCGAAACTGCGCACTTTCTTCTCCCACGTGGCATACTGTTGTTTGAAAGATGCGTTGTTGTCTCCGTAGCCTTCCTTCTCCAACGTGTTACGAAACGTTTGCCAGAAAAAGGGGTTGCAGCTCTGCTCGATGGCGTCATACACGTCAGCCGGGCTGTTGTGACTGTGGGTGCATTTGATGGGGCGGGATGTTGACCCCTGGCAGACGAAACGTGAGTTGGGAGTGATGCCTCCCATGTCTAAAC
Source organism: uncultured Paludibacter sp. (assembly GCA_964410225.1). Taxonomy (GTDB): domain Bacteria; phylum Bacteroidota; class Bacteroidia; order Bacteroidales; family Paludibacteraceae; genus QVMH01. The sequence continues at coordinate 27,840 of CAYPFZ010000003.1, read as the reverse complement.
AAACGAGTGCCTGAATAATCTTGAAGGTCGAGCCGGGAGAATACAGCGCCTGGGTTGCCCGGTTGAGTAGCGGTTTGTTGGCATCGTCCGCCAGCTCCGAATAGTTGGACGAACGTTTGCGTCCCACCAGCAGACCGGGGTCAAAAGAGGGATTGGAGACCATGGCCAATATCTCGCCGGTGGCAGGCTCTATGGCCACGATGCTGCCTACTTTGCCCTGCAACAGGGTTTCTCCTACCTGCTGTAAGCTCATGTCGAGCGTCAGGGTGAGGTCACGTCCGGCCTTGGCTGGCAAGTCCTCGCGCCCGTCTTCATACCTCCCTTGAATGCGCCCTTTGGAATCGCGAAGGAGTATCTCCATGCCGTTTTCACCGCGCAATTCTTTTTCATAAACATATTCTATCCCGTCTCGTCCCGAATAGTCGCCCTGTCTGTAAAAATCGTCCTTCTCTATTTGTTTGGGAGACACTTCACCCACACTGCCTAACACGTGAGCCGCATTGGGGAAAGAATATTCGCGTAACATGCGGGTTTGTATGTATACACCGGGAAATTTGTAAGCCTGCTGCCGAAAGTCGGCCACCTCTCCTGTTTCGAGTTGCGTCATGAAAGTCTGCGGCGTGTAAGGGGAATATCCTCGATTTTTCCGACGATTTTTGATGTCGGCCACGCGGAGGTCGAACTGCTCGCGATCGATGCCCAGCACACGACAAAACTCAAGCGTGTCAAGGTGCTTCACCTCGTTCATGATGACGTTGATGTCATAGAAAAACTTGTTATACACCAACAGCCGGCCGTCTCTGTCATATATCAACCCGCGGGGTGCATATACCGTCTTATGCAGCAAAGCGTTGAGTTCTGACTTCCTTTTGTATTCCCGATATTTTACCTCAACGACCTGAAGGGAAAAAAGTCGCACCACGTAAAGGAGCATCACTCCCATGATGATGGCCATCACCACGTATTTCCTGTTTTGGTAAGGATTGATGAGCATGGGGATACGGAGGTCAGTGTCGTTTGAGCAATTCGAGGCCGGTCACAATGGCCAAAGTCACGAACGAGGCTACACAGGCATGCCACAGCGTAAAGTGGAAATGTGCCAAGGAAAACGCTTCAAGGAAATAAATGGCCAAATGATGCACCACGATCAATACGGAGGCATATTTAACGTAATTGGCTGTTCCGAACGTGGCAGGCGAAGGTGTGACGTTATACTCCTCGCCGGCCGCACCGAACAGTCTGACAAGCGGGTCACGAAGAAAACCGGCCAACACACAAGCGAAAGCGTGCAAACCCAAGGTATCGGAAAAAGCGTCGACCGTGATACCCAGCAAAAACGACAGCAACAACACCAACCAGCGATATGTCTTCACCGGAAGGGAGAGGATGAACAATACGTAGACATAGGGATTGACAAAACCGAGAAACTGCACGTGGTTGAACAGCAGTACTTGCACCGTCACCAACACCACGAAGCGGAAGATGTTATGTGTTATCGTTTGCAGCATCTGAAAGCATGTTTGGTTCTCCTGCCCGCCTGAAGCCCGTTCTGACACCTCCGCAAAACTTCGTCACGTTGTCCCGATGTAGGCGTACTAACGCAGCAGAAAGGGGGGCACAAAGGGGTATAGAGCGGCTTTTCATCGCTCTATTTTGAGTCATCAAATCAAAACAGGTGTTTTTCGGGAGCCTCGTTTTGTTGTTCGAGCGTCTCTTGCTCTTCGCGATTCAAGTAGCGTATTACCTTCACGTCGGAGACGCGGCGGAAATCCGTAGCCAATCTTACCTTTATATCATAAGAAGCACTGCCTTCGTCGAGGGTGAATTCTTCGATGATTCCCACCAACAAGCCTTCGGGAAAAGTGGTTGTCAACCCGCTGGTCACTACCGTATCGCCTTTGTAAACGTTTTCATGTCGGAGAATGTCGGTCAAATGGGCATAGCGGTAATCGTGACCGTCCCAACTCAAGAAGCCGGGGCTTCCGCTGCGTTTGATTTTGCAGCTCACCTGCATTGTCGGGTTGAGCAGGGAGACGACCGTGGAAAAGCGCTCCGAAGTAGCTCGCACGATGCCCACCACGCCTTGCGCTCCCACCACTCCCATGTCAGAAGTCACCCCGTCGGCAGCTCCCCGGTTGAGGGTGATGTAGTTGAGCATGCGATTGGTCGTATTGTGAACGATGCGGGCAGCGATATATTCGGCCTCTTTTTCCGGTTCAACAAAGTAGACGGTGTCAGACAGCCCGGCCTGTGCCAAAGCCAAGCGGTTTTCCAAGTCGACAACGTAGTTTTTCAGACGGACATTCTCTTCGTTCAGCTCCTCGTTGTTCAAACGCAGCTTGAAAAAGTCAGACACATAGCCGCTCACCGTGTAGATTCTTCCGATGACAGCATTGCTTGACGAGAAGAACACACTTCCGGCATATCGCCCGTTGTTCACGAACAAGGAAAAAGAGACTATTTCCAACAAGAGGAAAAGCCCCGGCGCACTATAGCGTACAAGAAAAAGGAGTAAACGGTGCATAGTGCATCATAAGGGGTCTCGGGTCGCTTCCGTCGCAGAAGCCTTCGCCGCGCCACCGAGGCTACCTGATCAGGAAAGGATATTTGTTCACGTTCTCCAGGGCAATACCTGTGCCACGTGCCACGGCGTGCAAGGGATCATCCGCTATATGAAAAGGAATGTTCAGTTTGTTGGTCAAGCGTTTGTTCAGTCCTCTGAGCAAGGCTCCGCCGCCGGTGAGAAACACACCCCGTTGCACAATGTCGCTATACAGCTCGGGAGGAGTCTGTTCCAGCGCGCTCAAAATAGCCGCCTCTATCTTCGAGATGGATTTTTCAAAACAGTGGGCTATCTCCTGGTAGGAAACGGGTATTTCCATAGGCAAGGCGGTCATACGGTTCGGACCGTGCACCACGTAATCTTCCGGAGCATCCTCATCAAGGTCGGTCAAGGCCGAACCTACATTGATTTTGACCTGTTCCGCGGTACGCTCTCCTACTCTGATATTGTGCATGTGCCCCATGTAGTCTATGATGTCTTGCGTGAGGTCGTCGCCGGCAATGCGGATGGATTTGTTTGACACGATGCCGCCCAGCGAGATGACCGCTATTTCTGTCGTGCCGCCACCGATGTCCACTATCATGCAGCCGGAAGGTGCCTCCACATCAATACCGATACCCATAGCCGCTGCCATCGGCTCATATATCATGTACACCTCGCGGGCACCGGCGTGTTCCGACGAATCGCGTACGGCGCGTATCTCCACCTCGGTGCTCCCCGAAGGGATACACACTACCATCTTGAGGCTCGGCATGAACAAGCGGTTTTTGTTCGGTATCATCTTGATCATGCCGCGAATCATCATCTCGGCAGCATAGAAGTCGGCAATCACTCCGTCACGTAAAGGACGCACGGTGCGTATACCTTCGTTCTCTTTGCCTTGCATCTGACGAGCCTTTTCACCGATAGCCAACAGCTTGTCCGTACGTTTGTCGAGAGCCACCACCGAGGGTTCATCCACCACGATTTTACCACCGTGCATAATCACCGTATTGGCCGTGCCCAAGTCAATGGCAATTTCTTGCGTGAAAGAAAACAGTCCCATAAAAAATGTCCTTTGGCCTTCCTCTTTCCTGCAGAGGAAGGGTATCTTGTTCTTTAATGTTTAAAGTGTCTGTATCCTGTCGACACCATGGCCACGCCTTTCTCGTTGCAGGCATCCACAGATTCTTGGTCGCGGATGGAGCCTCCGGGCTGGATGATTGCCGTGATACCTGCTTCGGCAGCTATCTGTACGCAATCGGCAAAAGGGAAAAACGCATCGGAAGCCATCACCGCCCCTTGGAGGTCGAAACCGAAAGAGCGCGCCTTCTTAACGGCTTGCTCCAACGCATCGACGCGCGAGGTCTGCCCCACACCGGCGGCAAGAAGTTGCTTCCCTTTGGCCAAAACGATGGCGTTCGATTTCGAGTGCTTCACGATCTTGTTGGCAAAAAGCAAATCGTCCACCTGAAGTGCATCGGGGACTTTCGTGGTCATCGGTTTCAAGTCGTCGGGAAGCTCGACATGCGCATCGCGCTCCTGCATCAACACCCCGTTGAGCAACGACCGGAATTGCCTGTCACGCATCTTGCCCTCTTTCATGATGAGAATGATGCGGTTTTTCTTTTGCCCGAGAATCTCGAGCGCATCCATGTCATAATCGGGGGCAATGATGACTTCAAAAAATATCTTTGTAATTTCCTCGGCTGCGGCTTTGTCGATCACGGCGTTGGTCACCAATATCCCCCCAAAGGCCGATACCGGGTCGCCTGCAAGGGCATCTCTCCAGGCATCCAGCACGCGGGGACGCGAGGCGAGACCACAAGCGTTGTTGTGTTTGAGGATGGCGAACGTCACATCGTCAAATTCATGGATGAGACCGATGGCCGCATCGATGTCGAGCAGGTTATTATAGGATATTTCCCTGCCGTGTATCTGCTCGAACATGTCGTCGAAACGTCCGAAAAAGAAACCGCGCTGATGAGGATTTTCGCCGTAACGCAACACTTTGACGTGGTCTTCACCGCAGCGAAAAGCACTGACATTGTCGCCGTCGAAATGGTTGAAGATGGCACCATCATAGCGCGACGACACGGCAAAGGCTTCTTTTGCAAACCAGCGACGTTCTTCCAAAGTGCTTTCCGCCCCGTTTTCATCGAGCAAATCGAGTAAGGGAGCATATTGAGCCCGCGAGGCCACGACAAGCACGTCGCGATAGTTCTTGGCAGCAGCCCGAATGAGTGATATGCCGCCTATGTCTATCTTCTCGATAATGTCGGCTTCCGACGCTCCCGAAGCCACCGTCTCTTCAAACGGATAGAGATCCACAATCACAAGGTCGATGTCCGGCAAGTCATACTGCGCCACCTGCGCCCTGTCTTGCTCGTTGTCGCGACGGTTGAGGATGCCGCCGAACACCTTCGGGTGCAAGGTCTTGACACGCCCACCGAGGATGGAGGGATAGCCCGTCAGGTCTTCCACCGCCTCACACGGCACACCGAGCGACTCGATGAATGACTTCGTGCCGCCCGTGGAAAGAAACGATACGCCTGCCGAATGTAGCTTGGCGATTATTTCGTCTAACTTCTCTTTGTGGTAAACAGACACCAGCGCCGTCCTGATCCGTCTTTTATCCATAACGTTCCGCAAGTTTTTCAACACGCAAATATAAGAAAAAGATCCGGCTGTCTGCACGCCGTTCCCGTTTTTATTTAATCACATTCACTCGCTTCAAAAAAAAGCAGAAAAACGAAGCATCCGCAAAAGTGATGTCTTTCTGAAAAAACTTCCCTTTTCATGCAGAGAAACTTCTTTTTTACCCTTGTCTGAAAGCCTTGTAATACCCTTTCTGTTGCGTTGTAACGCAACAAAACAAAGAATCACAACGTCTTCCTACACGCATCGGGTTGGCAACTTGCTCGTTGCCACCGTTTGCATTACTTTTGCAAACCGGAAAACTGTGCGTTATGCGAATAGACATTCTCTCGGCGGTGCCCGAACTGATAGAAAGCCCGCTAAACCACTCCATCGTGAAGCGCGCACGCGACAAAGGCTTGGTGCAGGTCGTGGTGCACAACCTGCGCGACTACTCCACCGACAAGCACCGCCGCGTCGACGACTATGCCTTCGGATTTGCGGCAGGCATGGTGCTCAAAATCGAACCCGTTGATCGCGCCATCGCCCGGCTGAAAAGCGAACGCCACTACGACGAAATCATCTATACCTCGCCCGACGGAGAACGTTTCACACAGCAGACGGCCAACCGCTACTCGCTATGCCACAACCTCATCATCCTGTGCGGACATTACAAGGGCGTGGACCATCGCATACGCGAGCACCTTGTCACCAAGGAAATCTCCATCGGCGACTTCGTGCTTACCGGGGGCGAGCTGCCCGCCGCGATAATGACCGATGCCATCGTCAGACTCATCCCCGGTGTTTTGGGCGACGAGACCTCGGCTCTCTCCGACTCATTCCAAGACAACCTGCTTGCGCCGCCCGTCTACACCCGTCCGGCAGAATATAAGGGGTGGGAAGTGCCCCCCATTCTCCTGTCAGGACACCAAGCCAAGGTGGAAGAATGGCTCCACGGGCAGGCACTCGAACGCACGCGGCAACTGCGACCCGACTTGCTCAACGAATAAACCGACACAAAAAAGGAAAATGCTCCTCTTCGCTGCCTACAAGAAGTAGTCGTCGAGACTGTCTTGGGATATGCCCTTCAACTTCCCGTCTCAGAAAGAATGATTGACCAAAAGCACATCGGGTCGCCCCAAGAGCTCCTCCACTTCTTTTTTCGACAGGCCCACGCGCCGGACAAGCATGCCCGACATTCTCCCTATCTTTGCAGACACCCGATTTCATAGCACGAACAGGACAGGATTGCACAACGAAACCATTCTCCGCGTGACGGCATTTCCACATAACGACCGCATGACGACCGCACTCCTCACAGAGGCACATCACAGCGAAAAAACCACCATGAAAACGACACCTATCTTTGTTTACGGTGACAAAGAGATCGACTACCTGAAGGGGAAAGACCGACGGTTGGCCGAAGTGATTGACCGGGTGGGTAAGATAGAGCGAGCGGTCATCCCCGACTTGTTTGCCGCCTTGGTTCACTCCATTGTCGGACAGCAGATTTCCACCAAGGCACATCGCACCGTTTGGGAACGGATGAAAAACCGCCTGGGGCACATCACCCCCGAACGCATCGATCGCCTCGAGGTCAACGAGCTGCAACAGTGCGGCATCTCCCACAGAAAAGCGAACTACATAAAAAAAGCCGCCCGCAAGGTGATGGAAGGTGAAATAGACATCGAAGCGCTCAAGACGATGAGCGACGAGGAAGTCTGTCGCCGCCTGATGACATTAGACGGTGTGGGGCTGTGGACGGCCGAAATGCTTCTCATCTTTTCCCTGCAACGCCCCGACGTGTTGAGCTATGGCGATTTGGGTTTAATAAAAGGAATGAAAATGGTCTACCGCCACCGGCAGATAACCAAAAGCATGTTCGATCGCCACAAACGCCGCCTGTCGCCCTACGCATCGGTGGCCGCCTTTTATTTTTGGGAAGTCGCCGCCGGAGCACTTGATAGGATGGAAGAAGACACACCCCACAACGAAAAAGAGCCCGGATAGCGCAACGTGGAAACCATCAAAATCACCTGCTACAGCTCGCCGGTGGGAGAGATGCTGCTCGGCTCCTACGGCAACCGACTCTGCCTTGTCGACCGGATGTTCAGACAAGACCGCACCGCCATCGACCGCCACACCCGATGTCGGCTGAACGTCCGCCACGAGGTAGGCACATCCGCCGTCACCCGGTTGGCCATCTCCCAACTTGACGAATATTTCAACGGGAGACGCCACACCTTCACCATCCCGATGCTCCTCACCGGTTCTTGCTTTCGGCGTCAGGTGTGGCAGGAAGTGATGAACATCCCCTACGGGCAAACCATCTCCTACGCCGAGCTGGCCCGCCGCATCGGACGCCCCGGGGCAGCACGTGCCGTAGCCTCCGCCTGTGCCGCCAATCCCATCCTCCTTTTGGTGCCCTGCCATCGCGTCATCGCCTCCAACGGACACCCGGCAGGATACGCCGGAGGAGCAGACCTCAAGCGAACCCTGCTCGCCATGGAAGCACAAACGTTCGCCCGCAGCTCGCCCGCCCGATAGTCCCCGCGTCCCTTCCTTTGCGACCAAACAGCAATACCCATCCTTTAAGAAAGCCGCGGAAAAACATACGACACGCGAAAAAATCCGGCATTCTGTTCCAACGAATTAAGCAAAAACATACGCTTTTTGTGCGTCAATTTGCCCTTTTTTGCTGCGTACTTATGCAGTTTCCGTTGCGTAAGCATCCGCCGGAAGCGGGTTTACAAGGCTTTCGAGAAGGCATGGATACGGGATTTTTCCGTACATTTGCGGGCGATTTTTTATTTCTCCCTCAGAGGACGCGACACTTGTAATTCACGAGCTGCACAATCCCGGCATTTCTTATGGACAAAGAGGACATACTGCTTCCCGCAGACGACACACCGAACGACGAAACATCCGGCACATCCTTTGCGACGAGCCAAGCGGAAGCACCCGGAGATGCCATCTCCCACAAGCCCGGCAAAGACGAAAACGTCATCCACCACTTGGGCGGGATGTACCAAAATTGGTTTTTGAACTATGCCTCGTATGTCATCCTCGAGCGCGCCGTGCCGGACATTTTCGACGGGCTGAAGCCCGTGCAACGTCGCATCTTGCACACCATGGCTCTGATGGAAGACGGGCGGTATAACAAGGTGGCCAACATCGTGGGCGAAGCCATGAAGTTCCACCCCCACGGCGACGCTTCCATCAAAGACGCGCTGGTACAGTTAGGACAAAAGGAGTTGCTCATCGACACACAAGGCAACTGGGGCAACGTCATGACCGCCGACGAGGCAGCCGCCTCGCGTTACATCGAAGCCCGCCTCACCAAGTTCGCCCTCGAAACGCTTTTCAGCCCCAAGGTGACGGAGTGGAAGCTCTCTTATGACGGGCGCAACAAAGAGCCGGTTGCCCTGCCGGTCAAGTTCCCCCTGCTGCTGGCACAAGGCGTGGAAGGCATAGCCGTAGGGCTGAATTCCAAGATACTTCCTCACAATTTCAACGAACTGCTTGATGCGTCGGTGGCCTACCTGCGTGGAGAGCCCTTCGTGCTCTATCCCGATTTTCCCACAGGGGGAGCCATCGACGTGAGCCGCTACAACGACGGCGAGCGGGGAGGTGTGGTGAAAATACGTGCGAAAATAGGCAAGGTGGACAACAAAACCTTGGTCATCTCCGAAATCCCCTTCGGAACGAGTACCGGCAAACTGATCGAGAGCATTTCCCGTGCCAACAGCCAGGGCAAGATAAAAGTCCGCTCGGTTGACGACAACACGGCCAAGCAGGTGGAGATAATCGTGCACCTGGCTTCCGGTGTCTCATCAGACAAGACCATCGACGCTCTCTACGCCTTCACGGATTGCGAGGTGAGTGTGTCGCCCAACTGTTGCGTCATCCACCACAACAAGCCCCGCTTCATGGGTGTGAGCCGGATGCTCCGCATCAATGTAGATCACACGGTAGATATTCTGCGCAGCGAATTGCAGGTGCAACGCAACGAGCTGCGGGAACAGTTCTTTTTCGTGTCGCTCGAGAAAATTTTTATCGAAAACCGCATATATAAGGATCGTGAATTCGAAGAAAGTATCTCGCAAGAGGAGGTGCTGGCGCATATCGACCGCCGTCTGATGCCGTTTTATCCCTCGTTCATTCGCCCGGTACAACGGGACGACCTGCTCAAACTGCTCGAAATACGCATGAAGCGCATCACCAAGTTTGACAGCGACAAGGCCGAGGAGACGCTTGCTGCCATCAAAAAGAAAATAGACACCATCGACCACCATCTGGCTCACATGGTCGACTATACGATTTCCTGGTTCGACGGACTGAAGGAGCGTTACGGGAGCCGATTCCCCCGCCGCACGGAAATACGCAATTTTGAATCCATTGAGGCTACCAAGGTCATCGAGGCAACCGAGAAGCTGTATGTCAATTATGAGGAAGGCTTCATCGGTACGGGACTGAAGAAAGACGAATTTGTGTGTAACTGTTCGGGGATAGATGACGTGCTGGTCATTTTCAAAGACGGGAAATACAAAATCGTTCGTGTGGCAGACAAGGTGTTTGTGGGTAAGAACATCCTTTTCGTAGCCGTGTTCAAGAAAAACGACAAGCGCACCATTTATAATGTAGTGTATCGCGACGGTCGTTCCGGTCCTTTCTACATCAAGCGCTTTGCCATCACAGGCGTCACCCGCGACAAAGAATACGACATGACCCAAGGCAAGCCCGGCTCACGCGTCATGTATCTCACCGCCAACCCCAACGGCGAGGCCGAGGTGGTGCGTATCACACTCAAGTCCCGCCCGCGCCTGCTCAAGCTGAATTTCGAAAAAGACTTCAGCGAGGTGGCCATCAAGGGGCGACAGTCACGCGGCAATCTTCTCACGAAAAACGAAGTGCAACGCATCACCCTCAAACAGCGCGGCGGCTCCACATTAGGCGGACGCAAGGTGTGGTTCGACCCCGACGTGCTGCGCCTCAATTACGACGGGCGAGGCAACTACTTGGGAGAGTTCCATCACACCGACTCGGTGCTGGTGTTGCTGGGAAACGGCATATTCTATACCACCACCTTCGACCCCACCAATCATTTTGAAAACAACATCCTGCTCATCGAGAAATTCCAAGCCGAAAAGGTGTGGACGGTGGTGTTCTACGATGCCGATCAAAAGTATTTCTATTTGAAACGCTTTTTGTTCGAACCTTCTTCGAAACAGCAAAGTTTCATTGGCGACAATCCGAATTCATCGGTGGTTTCCGTGTCAGATACCCCATTCCCCCGTTTCGAGGTGGTGTTTGGAGGGGGTGATGCTCACCGTCTCCCCGTAGAAGTTGACGCGGAAACATTCGTCGGCGTGAAAAGCTTCAAGGCACGCGGAAAGCGGCTCACCACCTTCGAGGTGAAGACCGTGAATGAATTAGAACCCCTCCGCTTCCCCGACGAACAGCTCCCCGACGAGGAAGACCCGGCCGACAAGCCTACTCCGGCATCAACAGCCCCTGCCGACGACGACATCCCACCGGCTGACAGACTGCCGTCAACCTCCCCCAACCCTACCGACACGGCGGATGACGAAGGGCAAATGAGCCTCTTCTGATTAATGCACCTGCGAGCCCGTGGACAAAAAACACCGATGGATACGTCCCGGATGCTCCCTTTGAACACACCCCCGGAGTCGTCACTTCGACAGAAACGGCACGCGTGTGCAAACCGTGCTTGTGGCTGCTGTTTCCCCCGCTATCTTCCCTAAGCATCCCCTCTTCCTGCGTCAGACTTCGGAGAAAATTTGATCGATTTCGTCTGTTGCTCCCTCGATAGTGAGAGGCCGGGCTGAAGATGACGACTTCTTGTTGATGATAAGAGTCGAGGGAATCTGCATCAGCATGTCGCTGCCCGATTCCGACAAGGTCTCCCACGTGCGGTAAGCGATGAGCATGAAACTATAACGCAGGATCTGCCCGGGGGCGAGGCGTTCCTGCATGCGGATGCGGGCAGGGTGTTCCTCTTTCAACAATTCATAAATCCCGAAGTAATCGGCGTTTTTCAGCGTGTTGTTCATGTCGAACACTTCAATGCTCACATCACGGCTGTTTTTGAGCAAGTAGCGGGCGTAACGAAAAAGGAACAGGTCGCCCTCGTCATGAAGGAACAAGACGGTCGAAGAGATGCTTCGGAAATTGTGATTGACAAACACGCCCACGCTGCAGTGACTGTTCTCGATAAAATAGCGCATCTTGTCCTTGATGAGCGTGCCGGGATAGAACAGTGCCCGCTTCTGAACGCGATACAACAAGCGATTGAGCCACTTTTTTTTGAAGAGCACATGCCGTTTTCCAGGCTCGGCAAACGAGATGTTGGCACCGACCAGCAGAAAGTCGTAGCGGTAGTAATTGGCCATGCGCACGATACCCCCCTGCACGTTGTCGGCCACTTTGTAGCGAGCCTGGATCGGTATGCGGAGCTGTTCGGCCTCTTCACGCACCGACTCAAAACTTTCTATGGCAAACTGCTCGCCATGTATAGGGTTCGTGTCGGTGCCCGCTGTTATATGCAGCACGGTTACTTCAAGACTCTTCTTCATCCCGTCAAAAACCGATTTGGCCACCCGTAGCATCGGTTTCCCGTTTTGCGGATTCCCCATCGAGACAAGCACACGGAACACACCTTGCACTTGCGTACGCTGTATCTCCTCTACCTCTTTCGGGCGGGAGAAAATCTTCTCGACAAGCGTCAGAGCCGGTGTGGTGATGAAAGTGGTGACTATGGCCATGATGACCAACATGACATAAATGGTTTGGGGAAGGATACCCATCTCGTAGCCAATGTTCAACACGACAAGCTCCATCAAGCCGCGAGTGTTCATCAAGATGCCGACAGAGAGACTGTCTTGTGTCGACACGCCGGTGACCTTAGCGGGCAACGCACCGCCTATGAACTTGCCCAAAATCGCCACAAGCGTGATGACTCCACACACGCCCCACAAGCGAGGTGTGTTAAGCAAACCTATCTCCGTGTTCAGCCCTGTATAGACGAAAAACAGCGGTAGCAACAGCGTGACCGATAAATCTTCGAGCCGTTCGATCATCATCTTTCTGAACTTCGGGAAGGACGGCATGATGGAACCTGCCAAAAATGCGCCGAACAAAGCATGTATGCCTATCAACTGCGTGATAAGTGCCGACCCGATGACAACAAGCATGAAGAAGGCAAACATCCTCTTGTTCATCACCTCCATGTTGGAATAGATGGAGCCGATGCGTTTCAAGAACGGCTTAACGACCAACAACATGATGACAACATAGAGCACCGCGCACAAAACGGTGTAGACAGAACCGGCAAAACTCCCTGTTCCGGCAATAGCAATCACCGCGGCCAGCAGACACCATGCCATCACATCGTTAATGGCGGCACTGGCTATGGAGATGGTGCCAAGATGCGTCTTCGTCAGCTCCTTCTCCTGCACGATACGTGCCAACACGGGAAAGGCCGTAATACTCATGGAAATGCCGATGAATAGGGAAAAAGGAAGAAACGACGTGTGTCCGGCGGCAAATTCCTCGTAAATAAAATACGACAACAACATGCCCCCGAAAAAAGGAACGATGATGCTCACATTGCTAATCACAAACGTCTGCGCCAACTTACGACGAAGCGAATGCAGGTCAAGCTCCAAACCGATGATAAACATGAACAGCACCAAGCCCACCTGACTCAGAATATAAATGCTGTCGAGCGAGCCGGGAGAGAAAAGAAAGTCGAAGCCTTCGGGCCACACTTTACCCAACAACGACGGCCCCAACACAATGCCGGCCAGTATCTCACCTATCACCGTGGGCTGACCTATTTTGGTAAAGAGAATGCCCAGAAAACGAGCCACCAACAAGATGGCAACAATCTGCAGCAACAACAAGGTGATGTTTTCCCCCATGTTGTAGCGAAGTGTCTCCATGAAGGCTTCTTTGGGGGTAGAAGGCATACTTTCGGCTGCCGAACCTGCTGCCGAGTAAGCGAAAAGGTGATCGGCTTGCCGGAACAACAGCAGCGTGCACACAACGAATAAGGCAAGCACCACGCCGTAGAACCCCCACGTCTTGAACATAGTGTTTTTCATCCGGACATCCTCGATTTTCCACACAAAGTTAACGATTTTTCCCGTCTCCGAAGGGAACACAAAGCTCCCTTACGACTCATTTTCGCGATGAGGCAGGCCGTTGACACTTGCCCTACTTGAAGTCGTCTAACTCCACCAGCTTGTTCATCAGGGCATACACCGTAAGACCGGACGTGCTGTGTATTTCCAACTTGCGGGCAATGTTACGACGATGGGTTATGACCGTATGAGTCGAAAGAAAAAGCTTTTGGGCAATCTCTTTGTTGGTCATCCCCTTTACCACGAGCACCAGTATTTCTTTCTCCCGGGCACTCAGCAGTTCGTTTTCATCGGGGTTGTTGTCTTTTTCGCCGTCGGGTTCGTTATACAGGCGGTCGAGCCGCTCCTTTATCTGCTCGGCACTGTCGTGCATGGTGATCGTCTCGTCGTATTTTGCCAACAGGTCTTCGCTGTAGATGGACGAGGTGAATGCCACCACTTTCATCTCGGGATTTGTCGGATGAAGGCGAACCCTCTCCATGTCGGCGATGCTCCAAAACGAAGGGTTGACCAACAAAATGTCAGGCTTGTGCAACTCAAGGATGTGCTCAAAGTTTTCCATGGCACCGATTTCGATAGGCTGCAGCCAATAGCCCGGAATACGTTTGAGCACCACTGACAAGCCGCTGCGCAGGATGACCGACGGCTCGACAAGAAGCACTTTCAGCAGGTTTTCTTCCACTTTCATCGCGATGTTCCTATTGACCGCTCCAAGGCTTCGATGGCCGGGATGAACATGTAATCCTCTACGTTGTTGTGTCCGGTAAGTTCCTCGCCACAGAGCAAAAGGTCAGTGAGAAGGTCGGTGAGAAGGAACGAATTGGCCTTGGAAGGATAGTATCTCACCAAGATATTCTTCAAATCGTGCAGTTTTTGGTCTATCTGGTCGTGACGTTCTTCGAAGGTGCGGATGTCATAAGCCTCATCTTTTTCCCCTTCGAGCAAACGCATCACATAGGGAAACACCACCTCGTCTTCATATCGCATGTGGCTGTCAACTTCTTCCACGTATTCATCGAAGAATTTCAAAAACACATCCCGATAGGTCGCACCTGTTTCGCTCGCCTCGATGGTGTCAATCAGCTTGGAGCGTATGGCCGGAAGTTTGAAGTCGAGAAAGAAGCGGTGCCCGTTTTTCAAGTAATCGATGAGTACATCCAAGCGCACATTCTCATAGAGATTGTCCATCTCGAAGTTTTTCTCCGAAAGAAAGTTGATCACCGTAAGGAACGTGCCCGTGTCCACCCCATGCTCCCCGCATATCTCCTGCACGGTTTTGTTCTGGAAACCGAGCGGCAGACCGAAACGCAACACCGTAAGCAACAGGGTGGGTTCTTCGGTGATGATGTCGTTCATTTTTTGATTGGCGGAGTATTTTCCTTGCAGCATATAAGTCGTTTTTGGGGATATTTTGCTCGTTTCCCTTCTTTGTTCGGCGATGGTCGGCTGACCGACGGATTGCAAATATAAACTTTCTGCCCGGATGCGCAATCACTGCGACCGGGCAGAAACAGTTCACTAATTAATACAAACAAACTAAATCCCAATTTTTGACTTTGCAAAGCTCGTCTCTTTTTACATGTCACACAATCACCATAAATAGGTATTTTTTCATTCTCTTCTCCACACATCACAAGCGACGGCAGTCCTTGCCCCGATCTGCCGACGGGAGGAGCATGTTCTTTCCATTTTCTCCCCTATCCACCGAGTTTTTT
>CAYPFZ010000003.1:11371-12681 GCA_964410225.1 uncultured Paludibacter sp. | reverse complement strand
GGACGGAGCGCGCTCTTGTTTCAAGTTTTGAGCGGGGTTTTTGTCTCTACCACAACGAGCAAGGAAAGAGGGTACACGCACGCTCGGCGAGCAAGTACCTTTATATTTTTATGCGAAAATGTATAAAAATCATTTTTATAGCATACATTTGCGCCACAGATGACAGAACCCGTTCATGAAGCCGATGTTTTTTATCATTTGGTCGCTGCTTACGCTTTTGGTGGTCTATGCCGCGGGAAGGGGCTGGATGGTGTGGCGCGACTTTCCCATGGGGCGCATGGCGTGGGTGGTGGCCGTGGCAGTGCTCTACATGCTCCTCACGATGGGTACTTTTTGGGGCGTGTCGGGTTCGTCGACGATGAGCAGGGCTATCGCTTTTGCCGGTCACTCGGCGTTGGTGTTTTTCATCTACCTTTTCCTGCTTTTTTTGCTGATTGATGTTCTCTGCCTCGGCAGCCGGGTGACGAAACTTGCTCCCGAAGGCCTGCCTGTGTTTCGCCGGTGGACTTTGGGTGTCGGGCTCGTTGTCATTGTCGTGGCCATGGTGGCAGGCAATTGGCGCTTCAACCACCCGGTGGTGATGCGTATGGAGCTGCAACTTGACCGCCCCCCGACGCAAGAGCGCGAGTTGACCTTGGTGGTCGCCAGCGACATCCATCTCGGCAACACTATCACCAAAAAGCGCTTGCAACACTATGTGCAACTCATCAACGATCAGCATCCTGACGTGGTGCTGATGGTGGGCGACGTATGCGACCACTCGCTGGCACCCATAGTGCGCCAACGCATGACCGACGATTTGCGACTTATCGAGGCACCTTTAGGTGTCTACGCCGTGCCCGGCAACCACGAATACATCGGTGGTGACATTGAGGGCAAGATCGCCTACCTTGCAAGTGGGGGCATCCGCTTTTTGCGCGACTCGGTGGTGACGCTCGCCGATGAAAGTCTCTACGTGCTCGGACGTGACGACCGCACAAACAAAGGTCGCAAACCGTTGGCCGATCTGCTGGCTCCGTTAGACCGTTCGAAGCCCGTGGTGGTGCTCGACCATCAGCCTTTCGACTTACAAGATGCCGAAGCCTGCGGTGTTGACCTGCAATTGTCGGGGCATACACATAACGGGCAATTTTTCCCCCTCAACCTGTTGATGCACCTCCTTTATGAAAAAGCCTACGGCTATTTGCGGCGCGGACAAACGCAATATTACATTTCCTCGGGCTTGGGGCTGTGGGGACCGCAATATCGTATCGGCACGCAATCGGAACTCATAGTGATCAGGTTGACGTATTGAGACCTTTGCAAAAAAA
>CAYPFZ010000003.1:9514-11271 GCA_964410225.1 uncultured Paludibacter sp. | reverse complement strand
CTTTTCAAAAGAGAGTGTTCATTGTTTATTTTCTTATATGTCAAACATCTATTTAAAAAATAGCAGCAGCATGAAAAAGTGGATTTTTTTAGCAGCATCGCTTTTGTTGTGGGTAGGAAGCGTGAAGGCACAGGCTCAGGCGGCGACAGACATTCCGCCCGGTTTCAAATATGCCTCCGCTTTGTTGCAACCTGCCAAATCGTGTCAAGTCAGCTTGCCTGTCAGTGCAGAAGACTTGGAGGCAGAAGACTTGGATATGATCAAAGACGGTTTCCCTCTGCGTGTGGCGTTGAACGTGCCGGTTGATGTAGAACTGACAGAAATGCCGTCAGAATGGACCGTTTTGCCCGACGGGAGCCGCGTGTGGCGACAAGTCATCGACGCCCCCGGGGCGGGCGGGGTAATACTCTTGTTCGATGAACTCTATCTGCCCGACGGTGCCGTGCTCTATGTGTATGACACCGATTGCAAGCAAGTGCACCGCATCACGCATGCCGACAATCCCGACGGCGGCATCTACTCCCTGCCCCGCCTCATCGGCGAAGGTGTGGTGATGGAATACGTTCCGCCCGCCAATGACACCGGCATGTCGCCGCGCATCAAACTGTCAGAAGTGGGATACATCTACCGTAATCTGCAGACAAGGTCGACAGAAACCAATTGCTTTATCAACACCACGTGCGAAGAGGGAGACAACTGGCAAGAGCAAGCCAAAGGGGTAGTGCTCCTTGATATTCTGCTCTATTCCGGTGGGGTCGGAAGTTGGTATGTATGTACCGGCTCGCTTATCAACAACGTGCGTCAAGACGGAACGCCCTATTTGCTCACCGCCTCACACTGCTTCGACGGCTATTCCGACGCTACGCTCAACAGGCTCGGAGTCTACTTCTTTCTCGATGCCCCGGAGAGCGCAACCAGCTGCGTGGCAGAACTCTACTACAACGACTTCTATCAAACGCTCACCGGAGCCGAACTCTTATCGTACTTACCACTCTACGGCGGGTCAGACGGAACATTGCTCAAGCTGAACGACACCATTCCCTCCGACTGGGACGTATATTTCAACGGATGGGACGCACAAGAAACAATACCCTCTTCGGGGGTCAGTATCCACCACCCCAACGGGATGGTGAAAAAAATATCGACCTACACCACTGCTCCCACTACAACCACTTGGTATGATTTGTTCGATAGAGGTACAGAAAATGCGCACTGGGAGGTGACGTGGGTCTCCACCACCAACGGGTGGAGTGTGACATACGGCGGCTCGTCGGGCGCACCGCTATTCAATGAAGACGGGTTGATAGTGGGCACACTTTCGGGAGGAACATCCTACTGTCCCTTCCCGACAGGAGTTGACTATTACGGTAAATTCTCCTATCATTGGGACAATTACTCCGACACGTTGCAGCATTTCAGCCGCTACCTCGACCCCGACAACACCGGCACCCGCGTGCTGGGTGGCTATGCATGGAAGTCGTCAGACGATGCGGCAGGCAATGCGTCGTTGACCAACAACACCGGAATATACATCACAGACGGGGGCATATTGATATGCCGCAACAACGACAGCGCCCTGCCGGTAGACGTGTACGAACTCACCGGCCGAAAAGTGTGGAGCGGCACGATGAACAGCAAAGAGATGCTGCTGCCAAAAAACTTGTTCGGCAAGGGGATGTACTGCGTGAAAGTAGGTCACGACACGCACAAAATACTTGTTCCTTAAGTAGAGGAAAAGCCTTTACAAGACGACTTCT
>CAYPFZ010000003.1:0-9414 GCA_964410225.1 uncultured Paludibacter sp. | reverse complement strand
GACTTCTATAAACTTTCAGAAGAGGCTATGGCTGCACACAACGACATGGGTCGCAGAGGCGAGGAGGCGGCAAGGAACTACCTGCTGTCAAAAGGCTATCGCGTGCGCCACGTCAACTGGCGGAGCGGACACTTGGAACTTGACATTGTGGCCGAGCAAGATGGCATGCTCGTGATTGTGGAAGTCAAGTCTCGTTCGAGCGAGCGTTACGGTGCGCCCCAGCAGGCCGTCACGTCCGCCAAGCGGCAACGCCTGCTCGACGCTGCCGATGCCTACATCCACGCCAACGGCTGGACGGGCGACACCCGCTTCGACATCATCGCCCTCATCCCCGCAGGCGACACGTTCCGGGTGGAACACATCGAGGATGCCTTCATGGCTTGATGCCTGTTCGGCGGGTGTGCCCTTCGTGCCTTTTGCCTCGCCTTGGGGGACAATCAAAGCAATTCCACGCTCCGTTTGACGAATTTGGCAAGTGACTCGCCTTTCAGCATGTTGTTGGCCAACAAGGCAAGGTCTGTCAGCTGTCCCACTAACTTGTTGTCTGCGGCATAAGCCTTATACACTTCCTTTTGGGTCGCTTCTGCCTCGTCGATTTTTTTGCGAAGTGTGTCTATCTCCTCTTTTTCGGCGGAGGGGATTTCGTCCGTCTTTTTGTCTTTGTGTGCTGCCTGCAGTTCGTCCCGGCGACTTTTCGCTGTGGCTATTTCGTCTGCGAGCGGGGCGATTTTTTCTTTCGTGGCAGCTTCGGCTTCTGACAGAAGCCGTTCGACGAGCGGGTGCGCCGTGTTGATCACCATGTTATAGCTGTCGGGCATTTCGCCATAGAAGCTCATCATGCCACCCTGCATGGCCGACATTTCTTTCATACGGCGCATGAATTCGTTGCGAGTGATGTAGATGGGGCGGTCAGAGGCGGTCATTTGCTCGAACGTCACGATGAAATCGGTCTTTTCAATGGTGGGCAGCTGCGAAGTGAACATGGCGGTCAAGGCTTCACGTTGCCCGTCGGTGAGTTGCACCTGAGCCCGGTCGGTCTTGACGATGAGTTTGTCTATCGTGTCGCTATCGACCCTCACGTAGCGTGTCTTCTCGCGCTTCTGCTCTTGCTGACCTATGAAATGCGCATCAAGAGGGCTGTCCATAAACAACACGTCGTAGGCTTTCTCTTTGGCCGACTGTATGTAGCTGTATTGCTCATCGCGGTGGGTGGCGTAGAGGTACACAAGATTGCCGTCTTTGTCTGTCTGGTTGGGCTCGATGAGCTTTCTGTATTCCTCGAATGTGAAGTATTTCCCATCCACGTTCTTCAGCAGCGCGAACTTCTCGGCTCTTTCGTAGAACTTCTCATCGCTCAGCATCCCGTATTGTATGAATATCTTCACGTCGTCCCATTTCTCCTCGAACTGACCGCGGTCCTTCTTAAACAGGTCATTGAGACGTTCGGCCACTTTTTTCGTGATGTATCCGGATATTTTCTTCACATTGCCGTCGCTCTGCAGATAGCTGCGCGACACGTTGAGCGGTATATCAGGCGAATCGATCACACCGTGAAGCAAGGTGAGGTAGTCAGGCACGATGCCTTCCACCGAGTCGGTGACAAACACTTGGTTACAGTAGAGTTGTATCTTGTTACGCTGTAGGTCGAGGTTCGTCTTGATTCGCGGGAAGTAGAGCACACCCGTAAGGTGGAACGGATAATCGACATTCAGATGTATCCAAAAGAGGGGGTCGTCACCCATCGGATAGAGCTCGCGGTAAAAATTCTTGTAGTCGTCGTCCTGCAAATCGGTAGGCTTACGCATCCACAACGGATTGACATCGTTCACCACGTTGTCTTCATCCGTCTCCACTTCCTTTCCTTCTTTCCACTCCTTTTTCTTTCCGAAGGCGATGGGCACGGGAAGGAACTTGCAGTATTTGGACAGTAATTCCCGGATGCGTGCGTCATCGAGAAACTCGGCATTCTCCTCATCGATGTGCAACACAATATCGGTACCCCGGTCGTCTTTCACGGTTTCCTCCATGATGTATTCGGGACTGCCGTCACACGTCCAATGCATGGCCGGTTCGCCTTGGCGGTAAGAACGGGTGATGATTTCTACCTGCTTCGACACCATGAAGGCCGAATAAAAGCCCAGCCCAAAGTGCCCGATGATGGCCTGCGCATTGTCCTTGTACTTATTGACAAACTCCTCCGCTCCGGAAAAGGCTATCTGATTGATGTATTTTTCTATCTCGTCGGCGGTCATTCCTATCCCTCGGTCTGAGACGGTGAGGGTCTTGGCCTCTTTGTCCACACTCACACGCACGGTCAAATCGCCCATTTCGCCCTTGAAGTCGCCCACCGACGCCATCGTTTTGAGCTTTTGGGTGGCATCCATTGCGTTCGAGACCAATTCGCGCAAAAAAATCTCGTGATCGCTATACAAAAACTTCTTGATGATGGGGAAAATGTTGTCACTCGTTACCCCAATACTTCCTTTGCCCATATCGATATGTTTTTTGTTGTTGATTTGTTTCTTGTGTGCGTGACGGGAAACGGGGCTTTCAAAAAAGATACCATCCGCAAAAAGATGCCATTCTGTCAGCCTTTCGAAAGTATAGTACAGCGTGCGGTCGCGCGTACTTACCCGGCAAAATTTTCCTAAGCACGCAGCAGAAGGCTCTTTTGAAGGCTTCCGGACGGGCGTATTTTCCTTTGGTTACCCGCTTGCCATGTGTGGGGAAAGGGCTATTTTTGCGCTTTGTTACTTAGATTTTATTATTATTCCAAACAAACAGTCAAAGATATGCTTTCCGTATCCGAACGATTGGCGGGGCTTTCCTCTTCGGAGACCTTTGCCATGTCTCAAAAAAGCAGTGAACTCAGAGCCCAAGGCATCGACGTGATTAATCTGAGCGTAGGTGAACCTGATTTTCACACGCCCGAGCACATCAAGCAGGCCGCCAAGCAGGCTGTGGACGACAATTTCTCGTTCTATTCGCCCGTGCCCGGTTTTCTTTCTTTACGAAAGGCCGTGTGTGAAAAACTCAAGCGTGAGAACGGGTTGGATTACCTCCCCGAACAAATCGTGTGTTCCACCGGAGGCAAGCAAGCCCTGTGCAACGTGCTCTTGTCGGTGGTGGGTCGTGGCGACGAGGTGATCATCCCTGCCCCTTACTGGGTGAGCTACCCGCAGATGGTGAAGCTGGCAGAAGCCACCCCTGTCATCGTTTACGCGGGCATCGAGCATGATTTCAAGATAACGCCAGACCGGCTCGAAGCCGCCATTACCCCCCGCACGAAGGCACTCATGCTTTGCTCGCCTTCCAACCCCACAGGGAGCGTCTATACCCACGACGAGTTGCGTGGCTTGGCCGAAGTACTGGCCAAACATCCCGACGTGCTGATACTTTCCGACGAGATTTACGAATACATTCACTACACAGCATGCCACGAGAGTATCACCCGGTTCGACTTTTTGCGCGACCGCGTGGTGATAGTCAACGGCGTGTCAAAAGGCTACGCCATGACCGGCTGGCGTGTGGGGTGGATCGCCGCCCCCCAATGGATAGCCTCTGCCTGCAGCAAGTTGCAGGGGCAATACACCTCCGGGACTTGCTCGGTGGCACAAAAAGCGGCCGAGGCGGCCTACACCGGTCCGCAGGAATGTGTGGAAACCATGCGTCAGGCGTTCGAACGTCGTCGTAACTTAGTTGTGGAGCTGGCGCGCGCCATACCGGGGCTGAAGGTCAACGAGCCTCAAGGCGCATTCTATCTCTTCCCCGATTGCAGCTCGTTTTTCGGCAAGTCGCATGCCGGAGGCACAGTGACCGATGCCTCCGGGTTGGCCATGTACCTGCTTGAGGAGGCACATGTGGCCTGCGTGGGAGGAGCGGCCTTTGGCGCACCCGACTGCATCCGCATGTCTTATGCCACCTCCGACGACAAGCTCAAAGAGGCGTTTGCACGCATCAAAGACGCATTGGCCAAACTGCAATAGTCTTTCCCCTTTCTGATTTCTCTGTCGTGAAGGCGGCACCGGGTGCTAGAGCAAAAGACGATGCCGCCGACGCAAAAACGACCGCCTGACGGCCGCTTGCGACAGAACTTTTTTCTGTCGGACGTAGAAAAAAGCCTTTGCAAACCCGGAAAAAATCCGTTAGAACGCAAGAGAAGGGAGAAAACGGAAGGCTCGGGAGGACGAAAGAAGAGAACTTGGGAAAGGTATCTTACAAAAAACGGAAAGAGGCAATGAAGAAAAACATAGCCGTGGTGGCCGGTGGTGATTCGTCGGAAGTGGTGGTGTCGCTCAAGAGTGCGGAGGGCATTGAGTCGTTTCTTGACAAAGAGCGCTACAATGTATACCTTGTGACCATCGCAGGGGGTGAATGGACGGTTCGCCTTCCGGGCGGAGGAAAGGCGGAGGTGAATCGCAACGATTTCAGCTTCGTGACAGGCGGTCGGCACGTACGCTTCGACTATGCCTACGTCACCATCCACGGCACCCCGGGTGAGAACGGCCTGCTCCAAGGCTACTTCGAGTTGGTGGGTGTGCCTCACTCGTCGTGCCACGTGTTTACGTCGGCTCTTACGTTCAACAAGTTTGCCTGCAACCATTTTCTTCGAGGTTTCGGCGTGCGCGTAGCCGAGTCGCTCCTGCTCCGAAGGGGACAAACCGTTACGCCGACAGAAGTGGAGGAAAAGATAGGATATCCTTGCTTTGTGAAGCCCAACTTGGGGGGAAGCAGTTTCGGAATAAGCAAAGTAAAAACTCCTGATGAGCTTCTGCCGGCCATCAGTAAAGCCTTTTCCGAAGGAGATGAGGTGCTGGTAGAAGCCTTCATGCAAGGCACGGAACTTACGTGCGGCATCTTCAAGACGCGCGAAGGCGGCACGACGGTGCTGCCAGTAACCGAAGTAGTTACGCACAACGAATTTTTCGACTACGACGCCAAGTACAACGGTCAGGTGGACGAAATCACCCCTGCCCGCATCTCCGACAGCCTCACTCGCCGTGTGCAGAAGCTCACCTCCACCATTTACGAACTTCTCGACTGCCGAGGCATTGTGCGCATGGACTATATCGTGACCAAAGATGAGGTAATCAACCTTTTGGAGGTGAATACCACGCCGGGCATGACCTCCACCAGCTTCATCCCACAACAAGTGCATGCCGCCGGGCTCGACATGACCCGCGTGCTAACCGACATAATAGAAAGCGGAGAGACGCGGCAGACAACGGATTAACGCAACGACACACCGCATGAAAACATCAGAAGAGATACAAGCCCTACTTGCCCAAGCGATAGAACAACTCGACTTGCCACAAACGCCGGTAGGACTTTACGACCCTGTGCGCTACATACTCTCTATGGGTGGCAAACGTGTGCGACCGCGTCTCACACTGATGGCGTGCGAACTCTTTGCCGACGATGTGACACCCGCCCTGCCGGCGGCTTTGGGATTGGAGATTTTCCACAACTTCACCTTGCTGCACGACGACATTATGGACAGAGCCGACATGCGCCGCGGCCATCTTACGGTACATCGCAAGTGGGACGAGAGCACCGCCATCCTCTCCGGCGACGTCATGCAGATGATCGCCTGCCGTTACATGTGTCAAGTGCGACCCGGTGAAGTGTCGCGTGTGCTCGATGCCTTCTCCCGCATGGCGATAGAAGTTTGCGAGGGACAACAACACGACAAGGATTTTGAGCTCCGTAACAATGTAAGCGAGGAAGAATATATAGAAATGATCCGCCTGAAAACCGCCGTTTTGCTTGGTACTGCCTTACGCATCGGGGCGTGGATAGGTGGAGCCACTGACGCCGATGCCGACCACCTCTACCGTTTCGGTATCGACATAGGGTTGGCATTCCAACTAAAAGATGACCTGCTTGACACATACGGCGACGAACACAAGTTCGGCAAGCGCATCGGAGGCGACATCACGTGCAACAAAAAGACCTTTTTGCTCATTCAAACATGCAAGCTGGCCACCGGCCACGACGCTGCCGAGCTGTCGCGCCTGCTATCGACCAACGAGCCCTCAGCCGAAAAAATTGCCGCCATGATAGCTCTGTACGACCGCCTCGGAGTTCGCCGAATTTGCGAAGAGAAGATGGAGCAATTTTATCTTCAGGCCATCGCTCATCTTGAAAAAGTGTCTGTCAATAGCGACAAAAAGCATGAATTGAGAAAATTAGCCGCAAAATTGATGGCGCGAAACGAATAAAAAATACATTTGCAGAAAAAGTATTTTTCTATGCCATACCGCCGACTTCCCAACACCGACCGAGGCCGCCTGCGGTCGTTAAAAGCCGCCCTGTCTTGCTGCGAAGGCGAGACCTACGGACAAGAGACTGTCGCTTTTTCCACCATCCTCGAAGCCAAAAACGCGACACGCATGTTTGAGAGTCATCTCTTGCAATACCAACAGACGCTGGCCAAACAAACAGAAGAGGGCAAACAGTACAACCAAGCCATGCACAACGCCCGGATGTACATCTCGCACTTCATAAAAGTGTTCAACATGTCGGTCATCCGTGGCGAAGTGAAGGCAGAATGCAAACAGCTGTATCACCTTCCCACCGACCTGTATGCCGTGCCCGACCTCTCCACCGAATCAGCCATCATCTTGTGGGGAAAACGCATCATCGAAGGAGAAGAAGAACGCATCAGAGGAGGCGGAGTGCGAATTTACAACCCCACCATCAACAAGGTGAAAGTGTATTACGACCTCTTTGCGGAGCAGGTCACCAAGCGCAAACTCCAACAAGGCATCATCGCCCGCTATCGAAACGAACTGCAGGAAATGCGGACGAAATGCGACAAGCTGATACTCAGCATTTGGAATCAGGTGGAAGACAAGTTCAAAAACGACCCCGACCGTCTGCAGCGGTGTCGCGACTACGGGGTACTCTATTTCTACAGAAAAGGAGAAAAACGCGAATGACTTCCCTGCCGACGGGCGGATGGAATAAACTAATAAAGCAATATAAATCAGCAATAAAACGAGCTTTAAAGAAAAAATCAGAGCGAAGCAACACATGTTTCCGGCGAAAATATCGAAAGAAGAGGTCAACAGCATGCCCGTTGTGGCTTTTGATGGAGAAATCACAGTGGTCGATACCATGAGCCGGGTGGAAGCTGCTATCAACGAACTCTCGCTCCACGCGGAGGTGGGCATCGACACTGAGACGAAACCCTCGTTTGTCAAAGGACGGACACACCGGGTGGCACTCTTGCAAATGGCGGTCGACAACCGCTGTTTTTTGTTTCGGTTGAATAAGATCGGGTTTCCCGCCCCTTTGGAACATCTTCTTGCCGACGGGCGCATCAAAAAAGTGGGGCTTTCGCTCCACGACGACATGATAAGACTGCGCAAACTGCGTGCCTTCACGCCCGAAAACTTGATCGACATACAAAATCTGGTGCGCCGCTACGGTATCTTGGAGTTAGGGCTGCAAAAGATTTTTGCCCTTGTTTTTGGTCTGAAAATATCGAAATCTCAACAACTGAGCAATTGGGAGAGTGACCGGCTTAGCGAATCACAACAACGTTACGCCGCCACCGACGCATGGGCATGTCTGAAGATATACCGCCGCCTCCTGTGCGAAATCCCGCTGTCGGAAGAAGAGATAAAACTATTGGAGCAGTCCCACTTGCCGGCCGGACTCCAAGCCTGACACAAGCACTCGCCATGGTTGCCGTCTATTTAAAACCAAAGAAAGAAGAAAGTCTGCTTCGCTATCACCCGTGGGTCTTCTCCGGAGCAATCGGGCGGGTCGAAGGCCATCCCTCCGAAGGGGAATGGGTGCGGGTGTTCGATCACCAAGGGCAGTTTTTGGCAGCAGGTCATTATCAAGTGGGAAGCATCGCGGTACGCCTTCTCACCTTCGTTGACACAGAACCCACACCGCCATTTTGGGAAGAGCGGATACGCCTGGCTTTCAACATCCGGGAAGCCTTGGGCTTGGTGCGTCCCGGCCGAAACGACACCTTCCGCCTGATACATGGCGAGGGCGACATGCTCCCCGGCTTGGTGGTCGACGTGTATGGACACACCGCCGTGGTGCAGGCACATTCGGTGGGGATGCACCACGTGCGTCACCTTGTGGCAAGCACCGTCCGGGCCGTGGTGCCGGGCATCACCCACGTATATTACAAGTCCGAAAACACACTTCCCTACAAAGCCCCCATCAGCCCGACAGACGGCTACCTCATCGGCAAACCGACGAGTGACACCGAGGAAGCTCTCGAAAACGGCCTGCGGTTTTATGTCGACTGGCAGCGTGGACAAAAGACGGGCTTTTTCATTGACCAACGCGACAACCGTATGTTGCTCGAACGTTACGCCGACGGCCGTTCGGTGCTCAACCTGTTTTGCTACACGGGCGGATTCTCCGTCTATGCCCTTCGCGGCGGCGCACGCTGTGTGCATTCCGTCGACAGTTCTGCCAAAGCCATTGACATGGTGCGTCGTAACATCGAATTGAATTTCCCCGGTTGCTCCCACCATGAAGCCCACACCGCCGATGTTTTTAAATTCCTCCAAGCCAACAGGCAACAGTACGACCTGATAGTGCTCGACCCACCCGCCTTTGCCAAACACCGCGATGCCGTTCGTCATGCGCTGAAAGGCTACCAACGTCTCAACGCCAAGGCGATAAATCAAATCACCCCCGGCGGACTCTTGTTCACTTTTTCTTGCTCGCAAGCCGTGTCGAAGGAGCAATTCCGTCTGGCCGTATTCAGTGCCGCCGCCGAGACGGGCAGAAAAGTACGTATCCTACATCAGCTTGTCCAACCCGCCGACCATCCGGTCAACATCTATCATCCCGAAGGCGAGTACCTCAAGGGATTGGTGCTTTGTGTCGAATAATCCGGAGAAAAAAATGTTTTTTTGTGCATTGTTTTGCACAACAAAAAAATGATATTACCTTTGCACCGCGATTTGAGAAGAATCGCCGACTTCTAACAAGTTTGGCCCTTTCGTCTATCGGTTAGGACACAAGATTTTCATTCTTGGAAGAGGGGTTCGATTCCCCTAGGGGCTGCCAAGCGCATACGAAAGATATTATTAACCCAAAGCGGAGATGGCAAATCACAAATCATCGTTGAAGAGAATACGCCAGACGGAGAAGCGTCGGTTGCATAATCGGTATTACGCCAAGACTGCACGTAATGCGGTTCGTAAGTTGCGTGCCACCACCGAAAAAGCCACAGCGGTGGAAATGCTCCCCAAGGTTTCCTCTATGTTGGACAAGCTGGCAAAACGCAATATCATACATAGGAACAAAGCCTCCAATCTGAAGTCGAAGTTAGCGCTTCATGTAAACAGATTGGCATAAATAACCAGACTGCCAAAACGACCAAGGGCTGTTTCGCGAAGTGCGACGCAGCCCTTGTTTTTTCCTTCTTTTTCT
>CAYPFZ010000002.1:29169-36359 GCA_964410225.1 uncultured Paludibacter sp. | reverse complement strand
TGATGTCGTCCACGAGCAGTTCGGGCGAAATCAGCCAGGCACTGTCGCCTGCCGAAATGGCGGTCGTTATGTTGCCCGCAGCAAAACACACCGCCGTGGTCGAGTCGGGCGAATAATTGTAGCGGGAGGATTCTACTATGTTCGTGTTGATAAACGGACAATAGGTGTTGGTGGCTGAAGCATTGTTTTCCCACGAATTACCCCACGTCCAGGTGTCGATACGACTCAGAGTGCCGACATTGTATGACAGATTGAATGTCTCGGTGTACGGCACACTCACGGAGTTGTTCGTGCGTTGACTCGTGCCCGCCCAGTCGGACGACTCGCCCGGACAAACAGCCTTTACGTAAGCGTAGTAAGTGGTGTTGGGAGTCAGATTCTCTATCAAAACCTCCCGGCTTTCATAACTCACGGTCGTTTCGAACGCCAAACCGGTGGCTCTGTCCGGGTCGTCAAGCTGCGAAGTGGACACTTTCACAAGGAAAGAATCTGCGTCAAAACCCGCCCGCCAGTTCAGGCGAAACGAGGTAGTACTGACATCACTGACAGTGAGACTATACGGGGTTGTACACGCGGGTGCCGGGCGCACCTGCACCAAGTCGAGCACCACGCCGCGCCCCAACTTGTCCGTCGCCTCAAAAGCCAGCTGGTATGCCGTCGCACCGTTGGGGTTGGTCAGGAAGATGGTATCTGCCTGCCAAGAGCTGATGCGCTCGGTGAACACCCCGTCAGCTCCGTAGAGCGTCCATTCCGCCGTGGACGAGGTGCGGTAATAGACACGCAGCTCATCCACATAGCTCAAATTTTGCTCCTGAGCATGCGAGAAAATCAAGACGGGTTGGAGGTAGTCGATGCCAAGCCCCGACAAGTCCATCGGCGGGGTTACCAAGCGGGTGACGTAGCCTTGCGTCTGGCTGGTAGTGTTGCGAAAAGCAACGCGCCAGCTGCCGTCGGCCGCCCCGTCAGGGTAAGTGCCGCCTTGCTCCACCACCCAGTCGTTGCTGCCGGTCACATGCTCCTGCGTCCAGCCGTCGGGCAGCTGTCCGCTTTCAAAACTCTCGTTAAGGGCATACACGATCCCGCTCGTCTGCCCCACAGCCGCGCCCGTCCCACAAAGGAACAATGCGGCCACAATACACAAAAGATGTTTGTTCTTCCTCATGATGATTATGGTTTGAGTTAGGGTTTGCCAAATAGTGTAGCAGATGATGCCACTTCAAAGTAAAAAACCGCAGCCGGCACCCTTCCGATCCGCTTTTGGTAGGGTATAGGCAGGCAGTGTACAAAATATATTGAATGGCGCAAATATAATAAATTTAGAATTGGACAAACAAATTTTTACATAAAAAATCGAAATCATTCTGTTTCTCCATTTCTCACGACCTCATTTCTGTATTTATCCCGGTTTTCCCATCTCTTTTTTCGTCACTTTCGTACATGCCGGCAGTCCCCCAACTTAACAAGGAAATCGGGCTTTGCATGTTCCAAATATTTTACCAAAAAGTACAAATGTTTTTTTATTTTCTTCGAAAAAAGAAGAATCGGGGGCTTCTGCCGCTTTTTGAAAAGGAAACAAAAAAGCTCTTGAGGCCGCGCTACAGGAAAGCACGCAGCAAAAAGGGGAGATTAGTAAGAAACAAAATGCCCGTTCGGAGGCGAAGAGAGGGAAGAGAGCAGACGTTTGCCGGCCAACAGCTCATCGGGTCGGCATCTTTTGGCTCGAGCCACCCGGGCATAAATATCGTCGATGGGTAAGCGGCTTTCATCCGTCTCCACAAACAGACGGTCGAGCGGGGTGACGCGCACACTCTCCGGGTTGAAGCGTTCTCCGAACGACAGCGCGCATCCCGCCTGCAACAGCTGGCGAGCCAATTGCGGCTTACCCCTAAATCCGTGTATTATCCACAGCCGGGTCGGTCGCCACTCCTTTCGTAAGCGGAGTAATTCGTGAAAACATCCCACGCAATGAATCAACAGCGGCTTGGCCGCTTCTTCGGCAAAACGGGCTTGACGGGCGAATATTTCCTGCTGTACGTTCATCGAGGCGGTAGCCCGCTTGTCGAGGCCACATTCACCTATGGCCACTATACGGGGATGAGACACCCGGCGATGCAAACGGTCGAGCGTGTCGGAAGAGACGGCATGAGCCTCCCACGGATGTACGCCCGACGAGCAGCAACCTTCGCCCCCTTGCTGTAAGAACTCCTCCAATTGCCCGGCAGGCAGGTTGTACACCGCTGCCATCCCCTCCACCGGGAGCGTATGTGTGTGTATGTCCACACAATATGTATGTGAAGGCAACATGCGGCAAAGGTAGCACGTTTCTCCCGTTGGGATGGAAGAAGGAGGGCGTGAACGTTCCGACACGTGTGAAAACATGGCGGAGTTCCGCTTTTTTTATACCTTTGCGGAAGCGTATTTTGCCCTCCGCGGCGAGACATGTTTCCACCTCGCAAGGCAGAGGCGGGAAGACAATATATAAAAGTATGGAACTGAGCGAACAAGAACAGATACGCCGCCAAAGCCTGGACACCCTGCGCCAAATGGGCATAGACCCCTACCCGGCCGACGAATATCCTGTCGACACTTTTTCCGTCGACATCAAGTCTACTTTCGACGACAACCACAGTGGCCGCCCCGTGTGCATTGCCGGTCGAATCATGAGCCGGCGTATCATGGGCAAAGCCTCGTTCATCGAGCTGCAAGATTCCAAAGGTCGCATACAGGTATACGTCAGCCGCGACGACATCAACACCGAAGCCCGCCCTGAGATGTACAACACAGTGTTCAAGAAACTGCTTGACATCGGCGACTTCATCGGGGTGAAAGGTTTTGACTTCCGCACCCAAATGGGCGAGATAAGTGTGCACGCTCTGGAGCTTACCATACTGGCCAAGTCGCTTCGCCCGCTTCCCGTCGTGAAGTACAAGGACGGCGTGGCCTACGATGCCTTCGATGATCCCGAGCAACGCTATCGTCAACGTTATGTGGATTTGGTGGTGAACGACAAGGTGAAAGGCATCTTCCTCAAGCGCGCCGCCGTCATCAGGTCTTTGCGTGCCGCCCTTGACCGGGCAGGTTATACCGAGGTGGAAACCCCTATCCTCCAGCCCATCCCCGGAGGTGCCGGAGCGCGTCCCTTCGTCACCCACCACAACACGCTCGACATGGATCTCTATCTGCGTGTAGCCACCGAATTGTATCTCAAGCGACTCATCGTGGGCGGCTTCGAAGGCGTGTATGAGCTCGGGAAAAACTTCCGCAACGAAGGAATGGACCGCACCCACAACCCGGAGTTTACCTGCCTGGAACTCTACGTACAATACAAGGATTACAACTGGATGATGCGTTTCACAGAACAACTGCTCGAACGCATCTGCATGGAGGTTAACGGCTCTACAGAAACGGAAGTCGATGGGAAAATCATCAGCTTCAAAGCCCCTTACCGCCGCCTGCCCCTCCTTCAAGCCATAGAAGAAAAGACCGGTCACAATCTTGAAGGAAAGACGGAAGACGAAATACGCGACATCTGCCGCCGGTCGGGGCTGGAGGTCGACGATACGATGGGCAAAGGCAAACTGATTGATGAGCTGTTCGGCGCGTTTTGCGAAGAGACGTTCATCCAGCCCACGTTCATCATCGACTACCCGGTAGAAATGTCGCCCCTCACAAAGATGCACCGCTCAAAACCCGGGTTAACCGAGCGCTTCGAACTTATGGTCAACGGGAAAGAACTCGCCAACGCCTACAGCGAGCTCAACGACCCGCTCGACCAGGAGGAACGCTTCAGGGAGCAACTCCGCTTGAGCGAAAAAGGCGACGACGAGGCGATGTTCATCGACCGGGACTTTCTCCGGGCGCTGCAACACGGCATGCCACCCACTTCGGGCATCGGTATCGGCATCGACCGCCTCGTTATGCTCATCACCGGGCAGACAAACATTCAGGAAGTGCTCTTCTTCCCCCAAATGAAGCCGGAAAGAACCGCCCGCACAGATGACGCGGCCTTCGTCGCCATGGGCATTGCGCCCGAATGGGTGCCCGTGTTACGCAAGGCCGGCATACAAACCATCGACGCACTCCGAGGCATGAACCCCGGCAAGCTCCACCAAACACTCTGCGGACTGAACAAGAAAGACCGTTTGGGGCTGCAAAACCCCACCCGCGACCAGGTAGCTGCATGGACAGAGCAGGCATGACATAAGACCGTTAAATCAACCTAAAGAATCGTATGAACATCGAAGGAAAAATAGGAATCATTGGCGGAGGCAGCTGGGCCACGGCCATAGCCAAAATCTTGCTGACCAATGAATATGGCATCAACTGGTACATTCGCCGTCAAGACCAGATAGACGATTTCGTACGCCTTGGGAAAAATCCGTCCTACCTGCCGGGAGTAAGGTTCGACTTGGAGAAAATCGAGTTTGCCAGCAACATCAACAGGGTAGTGGCCGCCTCAGACGTGCTGGTATTTGCCACTCCGTCGCCTTTTTTGAAAAGCCACATGAAAAAACTGCGTCACAGCCTGCAGGACAAGTTTGTCGTGTCGGCCATAAAGGGCATCGTCCCCGACGAGAATCTCATCCTGTCCGACTATTTCGAGCAAGTGCATTATGTCCCCAGAGACCATATCGCCGTATTGGCAGGCCCCTGTCACGCCGAAGAAGTGAGCCTTGAGAGAATATCCTATCTCACCATCGGCTGCCGCTCGCGCGAACTGGCACGCGCCTTTGCCCGCCGCCTGACCAATAATTACATCTTCACCACCATCAGTGACGACGTGGTGGGCATCGAATACGGCTCGGTGATGAAGAACGTCTATGCAGTGGCCGCAGGCATCTGTCACGGGCTCAAATGCGGCGACAATTTCCAGTCCGTCCTGCTGTCGAACGCCCTGCGCGAAATGAAAGTCTTCTGCAATGCCGCCGCACCCCAACACCGCGACGTAGTAGAATCAGCCTATCTCGGCGACTTACTGGTGACCTCCTACTCGAAATTCAGCCGAAACCGCCTCTTCGGCACAATGATCGGAAAAGGTTACTCCGTAAAAACAGCTCAGATAGAAATGGAAATGGTGGCCGAAGGATATTATGCCACCAAATGTATCTACGAAATCAACAAGAAATACCGGGTTGACATCCCCATCGTCGACACGGTGTACCGCATCCTCTACGAACGCAGCTCACCCACCATAGAGGTCAAAAAACTGGCAGAGAAGCTCAAATGACCCGCGGCACTGCGAATTTTCATCAGGCAACATAGTCTTAATCGCAGGCAAAGCATCCCCCTTCCCGTGCGTGCTTTCCCAGCTTGGGCTGCGTAACTATCCGCCGCGCGCTGCGTACTTACCCGGCAAAATTTTCCAAAGCACGCAAGAGAAGGAAGAATACAAAGGAAAGGAAACACCTGATTCTTTTTGAGTTACAGACTCATGGCAAAAATTTCGACCCGCAAACACAAACTTTTGGTGCGTGCCTGCCGTTGACCGACAAAATTTCATGACACTTATGGATACCATCAAACTCTTCACAGACAAGGCCGCCGGCTTCCTCCCGGAAAAAACACCGGCCACCTGCCGTCAGCAAGTAGAACATGCCAACCGCATGCTTGAAGAAGGAAGCGGTGTCGGCAATGATTTCCTCGGTTGGCTGCATCTTCCTTCCTCCACCGGCAACGACCATTTGGACGACATTGAGCAGGCTGCCGCCACCTTGCGCCGACAGTGCGAAGTGGTGGTAGTCATCGGTATCGGAGGTAGCTACCTCGGCGCAAAAGCCGTGAACGAAGCCTTGGGCAACAGCTTCGACTGGCTCATGACCGAACGAAAAGCCCCCGTTGTGATTTACGCCGGACAACACATCAGCGAAGACTACCTGCACGAACTGCAAGAATTGCTTAAAAGCAAAACATTCGGCATCATCTGCATCTCCAAGTCAGGCACTACCACCGAACCCGCCCTGAGCTTCCGCCTGCTAAAAAATCAATTGGAAGAGCAGCAAGGCAAAGAAGCCGCCCGTCGGCTCATCGTGTGCATCACCGACAAGACACAAGGCGCACTCCGCACCCTCGCCACACAA
The DNA here is from genome assembly GCA_964410225.1 of uncultured Paludibacter sp. GTDB lineage: Bacteria > Bacteroidota > Bacteroidia > Bacteroidales > Paludibacteraceae > QVMH01. Next base: position 30,282 of record CAYPFZ010000002.1, on the reverse strand, counting down.
GAAGGATACAAGACTTTCATTATCGAAGACAACATAGGAGGGCGTTTCTCGGTACTCTCACCCGTAGGGCTGCTCCCCATTGCCGTGGCAGGACACGACATCCGTGAGCTAATCAAAGGTGCCGCCGACATGGAGACCCTGTGCAGCACAGCCACCCCCTGCGAGCAAAACCCCGCCTGCCAATATGCCGCCATACGCAACGAACTGTATCGCCACGGAAAGAAAATCGAGCTGCTCGCCAACTTCCATCCCAAGCTACACTATATCTCCGAATGGTGGAAACAACTCTATGGCGAAAGCGAAGGTAAAGACGGCAAAGGCATCTTCCCTGCTTCGGTCGACTTCACCACCGACCTCCACTCCATGGGACAATGGATACAAGAGGGCGAACGCACCATCTTCGAAACGGTCATCTCGGTTAAAACCACGGACCACACCACCCTCCTCCCCTACGACGAAGACAATCTCGACGGGCTCAACTTCTTGGCAGGAAAGCGGGTGGACGAAGTGAACAAAATGGCCGAGTTGGGCACCATGCTGGCACATGTCGACGGCGGCGTCCCCAACCTGAAAATCGAACTGCCCAAACTGAACGAATACTACCTCGGGCAACTCATCTACTTCTTCGAACGTGCCTGCGGCATCAGCGGCTACCTGTCAGGTGTCAACCCCTTCGACCAACCGGGCGTGGAGGCCTACAAAAAGAACATGTTCGCCCTGCTCGACAAACCGGGCTACGAAGAAGCCTCCGCGGCCATCAAAGCGAAGCTCTGACCCCCATCGCACAAAGTGGAACGGGCAGACTGAAAGCTCCGCCGAGTCCTCATACGTCGCTCCGAACAAGCGGGGCTCGGCAATGCTCTACTCCTGCCCGGCATGCTTCCTGTCACGCTCTTTTTCCCTCTTCTCTTGCGTACTAACACAAGAGAAGAGGGGGGTACAAAGGCTTTTCGCGGCACAAAAAGCCCGGTAACAGACAACACGGAGATCCGTCACATGTGTCATCTGCCGGCATTTTTTGCCCGCCGTTTGCAACTTTCTGATAAAAAGACTTACCTTTGCACTTCTAAAACGAGAACTGTTCCCCACACTGTCAATCAGCCGCTTGATTGC
>CAYPFZ010000002.1:10272-29069 GCA_964410225.1 uncultured Paludibacter sp. | reverse complement strand
TTGCACTTCTAAAACGAGAACTGTTCCCCACACTGTCAATCAGCCGCTTGATTGCCTTCGGGTGTCGCATTCGGGAGACAAGGTGAGAAGCCATCGTTATCCATAGTTCCATATTATTCAAAAAACAAAAGATTCATGTTAAACAAAGGACTCGTACGAATTTTTACCGCCGCACTTGCCCTGGTATGTCTGTTCTACCTTTCCTTCACCGTCGTAACGTCGATCTATTCGAAGAAAGCGAGCCAGTATGCCGGAGGAGACAAGATGAAGGAATTCCAGTATCTCGACTCGTTGGGATATGAAAAAGTGTGGTTGGGCTATACGCTGAAAGAATGCCGTGAGAGAGAAATCAACCTCGGTCTTGACCTGAAAGGCGGGATGAACGTCACGTTGGAAGTCTCCGTGCCCGACGTCATACGCTCCCTGTCGGGACATAACCAAACAGACAACTTCAACCAAGCCATAGCACGCGCCAGCGAGTTGCAGAAGACCAACAGTCAGATGGAATATCTCGATCTGTTCGTGCAGGCATATCAAGAAATAGACCCCAACGCACAGTTGGCAGCCATCTTCAGCACCTACGAACTCAAAGACCACCTCTCGCTCAACTCCACCAATGCAGAAGTGATCAGCGTACTGCGCAGGGAGATAGAAGGTGCCGTGAGCAACTCCTTTAACGTGTTGCGCAATCGTATCGACCGTTTCGGCGTGGTGCAGCCGAACATCCAAAAATTGGGCAACACGGGGCGCATCCTCATCGAACTGCCGGGAGTCAAAGAGCCCGAACGAGTGCGCAAACTGCTGCAAGGGTCGGCCAACCTCGAATTTTGGGAAACGTATGACATAAGCGAAATCTATGCGAACTTGGCCGAAGCCAACCGCATACTGGCAGAAATGTATGCCCCCGCAGAAGAACAAACGAAAGAGGAAGAAGCCGACGAAGAGCAAGAAAATGTCGAAGAGAATGACAGCACCGACACCGCAGAAACAGCCCTCGACAGTCTGATGCAACTCTTAGACGACGAACAAGTTGAAACCACCGACGACGTTGATTTTTGGGAAGAATACAAAAAAAACAACCCCTTGTTCGGCCTCACACAAACAGAAACCCTGCGCGGATATACCGGGCCGGTGGTCGGCTACGTGTCAAGCCGCGACACGGCACAGGTCAATGCCTACCTGAACATGAAGCAAGTGCGTGAACTGCTGCCGCGCGATCTCGGCTTCCGTTGGGCAGTGAAAGCACTTAACGAACGAGGTGAGATTTTCGAACTGTACGCCATCAAAATCACCAACCGCGACGGACGCGCTCCTTTGGCCGGCGACGTGATCACCGACGCCCGCGCCGACATGACGCAAGGGTCGGCCTATGCCAACGTGACCATGAGCATGAACGCCGACGGGTCGAAAACCTGGGCACGCATGACAAAAGACAATATCGGCAAGTGCATTGCCATCGTGCTCGACGACTACGTATACTCTGCTCCACGCGTCAACAGCGAAATTACCGGCGGCAACTCACAAATCACGGGTAACTTCACCATAGAGGAAGCAAAAGACTTGGCCAACACGCTCAATTCCGGAAAAATGCCTGCCCCTGCACGCATCATTCAGGAAGACATCGTAGGCCCGTCATTGGGACAGCAGGCCGTACGGAGCGGCTTTATATCCTTTGTCATCGCCTTCATACTTGTCCTTTGCTACATGGTGTTCTACTATGGCAAGGTGCCGGGGTTGATTGCTGACATTGCTTTGTTTGTCAACATATTTTTCCTGCTCGGCGTATTGGCCTCGTTCTCGGCAGTGCTCACTCTGCCAGGTATTGCGGGTATCGTACTCACATTAGGCACCGCTGTCGACGCCAACGTACTCATATACGAGCGCATACGCGAAGAAGTGCGCTCCGGAAAGAACCAAAAACGCGCAGTAAAAGACGGATTCAGCAATGCCATTTCTGCCATCATCGACTCCAATGCCACCACGGTGATGAGTGGCATCATCCTGATGGTTTTAGGCACCGGACCCATCAAAGGCTTTGCCACTACCATGGTCATCGGTACGATAACGTCGTTCTTCACCGCCGTATTCCTCACCCGCAGCATGTTGACTTGGTACGTCAACCGCGACACTGCCAAAGAGATAACATTTACCACCAAGCCGATGAAAAACTGGTTGCAGAACACGCATTTCGATTTCATTGGCAAACGCCGTATCGGGTACATCATTTCGGGAATCATGGTCGTAATCTGTCTTGTGTCGTTTGTCGGACGAGGTTTGAGTCTGGGCATCGACTTCAGCGGTGGGCGCAACTATGTGGTGCGCTTCGACCAACCGGTCAACACCGAAGAGGTACGTAATTTGTTGGAAGACGCCTTCGAGGGCGACGCCTCACAGGTCATCACCATCGGCTCTGACAACCAGGTACGCATCTCCACCAAATACCGGATCGACGACAACTCTGAAACCGTCGACACAGAGATAGAAGGCATCCTGTACGAACACTTGCGCTCCTTACTCCCCGCCGAAACCACGCGTGACACCTTCGTACAAGACTACGTGCAGAGTTCACAGAAAGTAGGGCCCACCATTGCCGACGACATCAAGCGCTCGGCAGTGTTTGCCATCATCTTTGCCGTGATTTTGATAGGGCTGTACATCTTCGTCCGTTTCCGCAGCTTGGGCTATTCCATGGGGGCAGTCATCGGCCTTACGTGCGACGCATTAGTGACCATCGGCCTGTATTCGTTGTTCTACAACATATTACCTTTCTCACTCGAAATTGACCAGTCATTCATTGCCGCCGTGCTCACCGTCGTGGGTTATACGGTCAATGACAAAGTCGTTATCTTCGACCGCATTCGCGAAAACGTGAGATTGTATCCGAGTCGCGACAGAAGGCAAGTCATCAACGACGCCGTCAATGCAACCTTAAGCCGCACCTTCAGCACCTCTATGAGTACCTTGGTTGTGTTAGTGGCCATCTTCGTATTCGGAGGTGAAACCATACGGGGCTTCGTGTTTGCCATTATGTTCGGGGTTATCATAGGCACTTACTCCTCCCTCTTCATCGCTTCACCGATGGTGTATGAATACTTCATGCGCAAGAAAAAGAGGGAAGAAGCCAAGGCTTTGGAAGCAAAAAGATAAGCAAGTCGTTTTAATCCAAGGATAGAAGCAGAGAGTCCCTGCCGGCTGTTTCCGGCAGGGACTCTCTGCTTTTTGTGCATGCGGCATTCTCCTTCGGCGGGAAATCTTCCCGTTTCACGAGACTGTCGAAAACATTCTTACCTCTTCTGTTTTACCCCAAAGAGACCAAAAAAACGTCCCCGGATTCCTTTACAAGCCCTCTTCTCCTGCGTACTAACGCGGCGCACAGCGCGTAAGTACGCAGCAAAAACTGCATAAGTACGCAGCAAAAATTGCGTTAGTACGCAAGAGAGAGCCTGAATCTTTCCACAAAGAAAGCCCTTTTGTTCGGTGGCATCTCTTGCAGGAACTTCTCCACGGCAGTGCCTTGCCTCCCGCTTGTTGCGCACTTACCCTCTGCGAGCGGAACTTTGTCTGAAGAAAGCCTCGTAAATACCGCTTTTTGCATAACTTTGCGGCTCGGGTCAGACGAGGCAGAACGATGAACATTATCGACATGGTGTTGCTGGCACCCGTTGTGTTGGGTCTGGTGTTCGGACTTTTCAAAGGATTGGTCAGGGAGTTGATGTCGCTTGTGGCCGTGGTGTTGGGTGTGGCGGGTGCGCGACGGTTCGAGCCCCGGCTGTCGCCTTGGTTGCATGAGGCCTTCGGCCTGCAAGAAAACGTGACACAGGCGGTGGCCTACCTCCTGCTGTTTGTCGCCATCGCCATCGTGTTGCTGATAGTAGCGAAAATGGCCGACAAGTTTCTTTCAGCCATCGCCTTGGGCGGGTTGAACAAACTGTTGGGAGGCGTGTTCGGCGCATTGAAGTGGGCGTTGGTGGCAAGCGTGTTGCTCAACGTGTTCGACACGTTCGACCGGCGGTTTGCCTGGATAGATCGCGAGCTGAAACAACGTTCGCTCCTCTACGAGCCCGTGTTGCGTTTCGGGCCCGGTTTGTGGGAAGATGCCAAAGAGTTGCTGCCGGATGCACAGGCGTGAGGCTGCCTCAAAAGTCCGGCTTCATATACCTTGGAAAAAAGAAAACGACAGCACACTGTCCCGCCATACAAATCGCCACGATGAGCCCTGTAAAACATCCGCTTCTGTTGCCGCACTACTCCGATGCACTTTGCGAATGCGGATGCGACGAGGCCGGGCGCGGTTGTCTGGCAGGGCCGGTAGTAGCTGCAGCCGTCATACTTCCCGACAACTTCAACTGTCCGGAACTGAACGACTCGAAACGGCTCAGCGAGCAGGAGCGTGAGCGGTTGCGCCCCGTGTTGCAAGCTGAGGCCGTGGCGTGGGCAGTGGCCGAGGTTGACAATCAAGAGATTGACCGGGTGAACATCCTCAACGCCTCCATAATGGCCATGCACCGTGCCATTGACCGCCTGGCGGTGCGCCCCGATTTCATTATCGTGGATGGCAACCGTTTCAAACCTTATGGTAACACGCCACATGCCACTATCGTGAAGGGCGACGCCAAATACCTCTCCATCGCGGCGGCATCGGTGTTGGCCAAAACACACCGCGACGAACTGATGCGCAAACTGCACGCCCTCTATCCCCAATACGGCTGGGACGCCAACAAGGCCTATCCCACCGCCGCCCACCGAGAGGCCATCGCCCGATATGGCGCGACACCCTATCACCGATTGAGTTTCAAACTGTTGAACGAACAATAAGACAAGCGACCGAAACCTTTGCAACCCGGCTTCCGCTGCGTGCTTTGGGAAATTTTGCTGCGTACTTACGCAATTCACGCTACGTACTTACGCGCTGCGAGTTGCGTTAGTACGCAAGAGAAGAGTGGGTTCTTATAATTCAAATCACAAAAACCGACGACGAAACATGAAGCCGATAATGAAACACAGCAGCCTGCCCGCAAGGCTGTTCCTTTTCTTCTTTACATTCATTTTTGGTTTTCTCGTGGGGCTGTTATTGGGCATGGAGCTGTTTGGCAGCGACATGACACTCGAGGTCAACGCTTACAAATGGATACAGTTGCTGCAATCCGCTTGCATGTTTTTGCTTCCTCCGTTGCTGTTTGCCTCGATGTGCGACGAGAAGCCGCTCGGCTATTTGGGGCTGCGCACCGGCATCGGGTGGAAGCCCGCGCTGTTGCTTGTTGTGGCCATGCTGCTGGCCGTGCCGTGCATCAACCTGTTGTCGTGGCTCAACGGGCAGGTTCATTTCCCGGATTTTCTGTCGGAAAAAGAGGCATATCTGCGCCTGCTTGAAGAGCAAGCCGGAAGACAGACGGACTTCCTGCTGAACACCTGTTCGCAAGGCGACATGTGGTTCAACCTGTTGGTGATGGCTTTAATGCCTGCTTTGAGCGAAGAACTGTTTTTCAGAGCTACGTTGCAACGCCTCCTCGGCGAGGCCGTCAGGCACACGTGGGCCATCTGGTTGACGGCGTTCGTGTTCAGTGCCGTACACATGCAGTTTTTCAACTTCGTACCACGCTTGCTCCTTGGTGCTTTTTTCGGCTACCTTTTGGTGTGGAGCGGCAGCCTTTGGTTGCCGGTGCTGGCACACTTCGTTAACAATGCGGCCGTGGTGGTCTACAGGCATCTGCTGTCAACTCACCCCGGGCTTCCCGACATCGACGCGATGGGCACAGGCAGCACGTGGTGGGTGGGAGCACTCAGCATGGCCGTTTTTGCCGTCATCGCGTTGTGTCTGCAGCACCATTTTGTAAAAGCAAAAACTATTTGATACTTTTGCGGGGAGGCAATCCCGGCTGCCTGCCAACGCATTCACTCGGCCGACGCAACATCTTTCTGTGCCGGACGGTTTTTGTTACAAGTTATCCACATGAGGCGCACCACATACGTTCTACTTCTCGTCTTGTTTCTCTGGGCAGGCAAAGGCGTGGCGCAACAGCCCGTGCCCACTCCGTCGGGGAGCATGTTTTCAGACAGCTTGACGAGCTCCTATCCTTTCACACCCCGTGATGTGTTCGACCGTTTGGACACCCCCGACCCCGTCACCGGGGCTGCGGTGAGGGTATACCAAGACACGGTCATTGCCCGCCTGTTCATAGACAGGCAACTGGCGTACAACAACCTTACCATAAGCGGATTTCGAGTACAGGTTTTTTCCAGCAACAGGCAGAGCACGGCCAAAGCCGAGGCTTTCCGCATCAAGGACATGGTGAAAGAGAAATTTCCCGACCGGGGGGTGTATGAAACTTACTCCTCGCCCTTCTGGAAAGTGCGTGTAGGCGACTTCCGCACCCGCGAAGAAGCCCGGGACTTGCTCACCGAACTGATGAAGGCATTCCCCGAGATACGCAACGAGATGTATATCGTGCCCGACGACATCAGCGTGGCAGGCTTACGCTGACTCATCGGTACTCTCCTCTCCCAAACAACACATACCTCAAAATGGATCTTGACATCGAAAAGACGCAGGCGATAGCCTCCCACTACCGGGCCATTATCGAGCTGCTTGGCGAAGACGTCAACCGCGAAGGCCTGTTGAAAACACCCGACCGCGTGGCCAAAGCCATGCAATTCTTCACAAGAGGCTACCGCCAAGACCCGGAGCAGATACTCCGCCCGTCGGTCTTTACAGAAGACTACCGGCAGATGGTCATCGTGAGAGACATTGACTTCTATTCCATGTGCGAGCACCACCTGCTTCCCTTCTTCGGGAAAGCACACGTGGGCTACATCCCCAACAAAAAAATCACCGGCTTGAGCAAAATCGCCCGCATCGTCGACGTGTTTGCCAACAGGCTGCAGGTGCAAGAGCGTATGACCACCCAAATCAAAGAGTGCATACAGAACACCTTGAACCCCATGGGCGTGATGGTCATCATCGAGGCGCAACATCTTTGCATGCAGATGCGTGGCGTGGAAAAACAACACTCCATCACCACAACTTCCGACTTCACCGGTGCCTTCCAACAGGCCAAAACGAGGGAAGAATTCATGAACCTCATACATAACAAATGACCCGCCACGTGCGAAAGTCCGGCAAGGGGAAGGCATCGATTGCTTTCCCCCTTTTTTATACCTCATTTCTATTTGGTTATCTTTTAATTTTCATGAAAGGATGCCGCACGGCAAACTGTATTCGACAAAAAATCCCTACCTTTGGTGCGTGCTGTCGACGCGTTACTACGCAGCTTCGTGCTGCGTTACTTCGTAATTTTCGCTGCGTACTAACGGAAGAGAAAGGGAGAAACCGAACGGCTTTTTTAATCCGGTAAACGGAGAAAGGGGAAGCGTTCGGGCGTGCATGCCTCCTTTTCGAACAGATTGGACTTACCAACCATGTTCCCGATATTCAAGAAAGAACTGCTCGTTTTTTTCAGTACGGCCACGGGCTACATCGTCATAGGGCTGTTTCTGCTGCTCACAGGGTTGATGCTTTGGGTTGTTCCGGGCGAATACAACGTGTTGCAAAGCGGCTACGCCAATGCAGACGGGCTGTTTCATCTTGCGCCTTGGCTCTTTCTCTTCCTTTGTCCGGCCATCACCATGCGCATGTTTGCCGAAGAGCGTCAGGCGGGCACTTGGGAGTTGTTGGTGACACGCCCGGTGGGTCGTCCGCGCTTGGTGTTGGGCAAATTTTTTGCCGGCTGGGCGTTGGTGTGCATGGCTTTGATACCCACATCGGTCTATTACGTGTCGATATGGTACATGGCCGAGCCCGTGGGCAATGTTGATGTGGGGGCATTCTGGGGACCGTTCGTCGGACTGATTCTCCTTGCGGCGGCCTACGTGAGCATAGGCATCTTTGCGTCGACACTCTCGCGCAATCAGGTGGTAGCCTTCATTGCCGCCCTCGTGTTGTGCTTCTTCCTTTACTACGGATTCGAGGTGGCAGGCAGCTTCTTCACAAAAGGAACAGCCATCTATTTTTTGGAAAATTTGGGCATTCACGCCCATTACAAATCAATGAGCAGAGGAGTGCTTGACTCGCGCGACATGCTCTATTTTATCATCGTGACTTTTCTGTTTACCGGCGCGGCAATGTGGCAGGTTCGCAAATAAGCCGGGAAGCAACGCTTGAACACAATAATAAAAATCCTGCGAACAAACGACATCGAATGAAGCCATTGATATTAGTGACAAACGACGACGGTATCCATTCGAAAGGCATACGGGTGCTGTCAGAGTTGATGTCTCAACTGGGTGAAGTGGTAGTAGTGGCTCCTGAGACGGTACAGTCGGGTCAGTCCAACGCCATCACCTCCGTTGTGCCCATCCGCCTGATGCCCGCGGGCAGCGAGGGAGGTATCACCCGCTACGTCTGTAGCGGCACGCCCACCGACTGCGTAAAAATGGCCTTGGAGGTGGTACTCGCTCCCGACCGTCAGCCTGACTTGTTGGTATCAGGCATCAACCACGGCAGCAACACTTCCATCAACGTGATTTATTCCGGCACGATGGGTGCCGTGTTCGAAGGATGCAGCAAGTCGATACCGTCGATAGGCTTTTCGCTCACCGACCACCGGAGCGATGCCGACTTTTCATTCTTCGCACCTTATGCCTTACGCATATCCCGCATGGTGCTGAAAGAAGGCCTGCCGACCCGGGTGTGCCTCAATGTGAACGCTCCGCAAGGCGCTGTGAAAGGCGTGCGTGTGACAAGACAAAGCAACGGCTATTGGACGAAAGACTTCACCCGCCGCACAGACCCCTTCGGGCGTGACTACTATTGGATAACAGGCGATTTTGTCAACACAGAGCCCGAAGCTACCGACACAGACGAATGGGCTGTGGCACATGGCTATGTGTCAATAGTGCCCACGCGCCTGAACCTGACCGACACCCAAGCCGTCAAGCAGATGAAAAACTGGGAAAACGAGCTGTGACCAACCGAGATTATCTGCGAAACGCCATGCTGTAAAAAAGAGTCTTCTGCCGCATAAGCACGCAAAAGAAGGGAGGTCGTAAAGAGAGCAAGACGCGATTTTTTTTGAGACGTTGAATCAAGACACACGAAGCAAAGACGTTTTACAGAAGATTTCCACCATGACTGCAAGGCAAGGAGGTATAGCCCGGCTGATGGGCGGGTTGGCATGCGGGCTGATTCTGCCGGCCGTCTTCATGGCGGTGTACATCTATAACTTCTATCCCGGCGGAGGAAAAGACGTGCTCGGAGTGGTGGCACGCCTGTGGGGAACAACCGTGTTCGGCAAACTGATGCTCTTGTCGCTCATGCCCGACCTTGTGCTGATATTCATCTTCTACAAACAAGACCGGTTTCACTTCGGAGCAGGTGCACTGTTAGGCATGTTGCCTTACCTGATATTGTGCGTTTGCAACATATAGCCATCGTCGCAACTGCGCCCGGCATCACAAGCGGGGGAAGTGAGCGAAGGGCCGTCTTGTCACACAATTTCTACGGTTATGAAATATTTTATCATAGCGGGAGAAGCCTCCGGCGATTTGCATGCTTCCAACCTCATGCGCGAACTGAAGCGCAAAGACAGGCATGCGTCATTTTGCTTCCTCGGTGGCGACCTGATGGCAGCCGAGGGCGGTACGATGGTGCGCCACTATCGCGACATGGCCTTCATGGGGTTCATCGCTGTGGCAAAAAACGCCTCCACCATCAAAGACAACATGGATGCCTGCCGCCGTGCCATGGTCGACTTTGCACCCGACGTGTTGATATTGGTGGACTACCCCAGCTTCAATTTGCGCATGGCACGCTATGCGAAGCGACGACTCGGCACGCCGGTCTACTACTACATCTCGCCCAAAGTGTGGGCGTGGAAACGTTTTCGCGTACGCACCATCCGCCGCTATGTAGACCGCATGTTCACCATCTTGCCGTTCGAGACAGACTTCTACGCGCGGCGACATTACACCGTGGAGTATGTCGGCAACCCCTCTGTCGATTCTGTCGAGGCACGTCTCCGACCCGACCAAAGCATGGAAGAATTCTGCCGGCTCAACAATTTGCCGCTCAAACCCATCATCGCCATCCTGCCCGGGAGTCGCAAGCAAGAAATCAGTGCGTGCCTGCCCTTGGTGTATGCCTCGGCAGAGCGGTTCACCGATTATCAGCTTGTGGTGGCCGCTTCGCCCGGAGTGGACACAGCATTCTACGAAAAGGTCATGGGCGGCGCACCGCTGCAAATGGTGGAGGGGCAGACATACGAGCTGCTCCAACATGCATCGGCAGCGGTAGTCAATTCAGGCACGGCCACACTCGAAGCCGCTCTCATCGGCACGCCGCAAGTAGTGGTGTACCACGTGGCATTCAGTTGGTTGACATATCCAATATTAAAACTGATGATACGTGTGAAACACGTCTCCTTGGTCAACCTCATCGCCGGTCGCCGGGTAGTTACTGAATTAGTCGCCCGGCAGTTCACGAAAGCCAATGTCACATTCGAGCTGGAGATGATACTGCGTAACGACGATGTCCGCCGCGCCATACTCGACGGCTACGCCCAAGTGCGTAACACGTTGAACAAAACCGGCACGCGTGCAGCCTCCACCGCCGCACGCAAAATAGTGGACTATCTGAAAAGCGACCGCCGGACAAAAATCTCCAAAAAGCATCATCACCCCGCTCAATGAGCCTTTGCAAAGGGGCTTCCGGCGCGTACTAACTCCGCTCGCGGCGCGTTAGTATTCGCCGCGCGCTGCGTAAGTACGCAGCAAAATTTTCCAAAGCACGCAGCGGAAGGGTTCTTACTAAGCTAAGGGCTGTCGCGCCGCTTTTGCCGAAAAATCGCGGCATCCGCCGTTGGTTTTTGAATGATTGAATCAGAATAAACAAAAGGAAGGAAGTTTTGCAGGAGATTCCTTTGCAGAGCGTGATACTTCATCTTTGAGGAGTGGAAACTCACACAAAAGAATTATCTTTGCTCCTCTTTTATCACCCAAGAAGCGACAATGAGACGAATTTTCATTATCACGGTGGCTTTGTTGGCAGCAAGCGTGTCGGTTGGCGAGCTGCATGCTCAGACTTTCAGGGTTGAAGCAGGTTACCTGCAACCCGTACGCCGTTCCAACCACATCGGCAACCAACACCTCAACGGCATCCGCGTGGGGGGAACGGTTGACTTTGAACTTCCCAAAGTGAATTTTCTGAGCATCCACACGGGGCTTTTCTACACGTTTGCTTTCGGAAACGATTCACAGAGATATTATTTCTCTTCCTATTCCGATTCCATCCGCATCAGACATGATCAAAGTCACTTTCTTGACATTCCGGTGCATGTAGTGGCCAGCTACAAACTTTTCAAGAACAAAGTGACCGTGTTCGGCTTTGCCGGTCCGAATTTCAATATTGGGCTTTACCAGAAACAGACGATCGAAACCACCATTACCGACGAGGGCGGTTTGAGCTATCTTGAAGAACTCGGCCACTACGTTGGCAGTCGCAATCTCTATCCCGAACGGCTGAGGCGCTTCAACCTCCAGTTGGAAGTCGGCGGCGGTATCGAGTGGTGGAGAATGCAAGTGAAAGGCGGCTACAGTTTCGGCATTAACAACATAAGCAAAGTCGACATCAGCCGCGAGCGCCAAAGCGGATGGTTCGTTTCCACTGCCTATACATTCTGACCGACCCATTAGCAAGCACGAAAGCCGATTTGTGACAAAAGAGAAACAGCTATCAGCGACCCACCAACAACAACGAGACGATGAAACAATCAGCAAAACTACTCTTCGCGATAGTCGTTGCCGGTGTGACGACCAGTTTTACGGCCAATGCACAAATAGGTGTCCATGTGGGATACGTGCACTCCAAGTATTCACACGAAGGTGCTTTGCCTTCGTTTGCCTCCACTGACCCTTACAATGGCTTTGATGTAAGTGTCGGCAACAAAACGAAAATCGTAGGGAATATATTGGCCATAGACTATGGGCTGACTTATACCTATTTGAGCCAAGAGCTCGAGCCTGTGTGGGGCTACGACGCGAAAAGGACGGCTCATTATCTTGACGTACCCGTACACCTGCAGGTAGGTTTGCCGATAGGCGTGGCGCGAGTATACATCTTCGGCGGGCCCAAACTCGCTGTCGGCTTGTCGTCAAAGACTGTCTACGAAAATGCCGAAAGCAGCTTGAGCTGGAATATGTACTGCGGCAAGGTGGTAAGTAACGGAACGATAGACGAGGAGATTCGTGCCTATGTCGGCGATGGAGGAGCATACAAGCGCATTGACCTCCTACAAGGCGTGGGCATGGGAATAGAACTGTTCGGGTTGCTCGACATCACCGCCAGGTATGAATGGGGAATGTTCAATCAAAACAAGATGAGTGAGGAGAAGTTGCGACGCAACCAATTCAATGTGGGTTTGGGCATCCTGTTTTAAGACGCGGAAGGTAAATTCCCGCCTGCCTCACCGGGGAGGCATGTCGTCATGCTGACGCGCAAACCATGAAACCTTGAGGAGGATTTCCTCCTCAGTATCAAACAGCCATATAGTATGAAAAAAACGATTCGCATCGCGTTGATCGCTGTTTTTACTCTGACGGCCTGCAAGTTGTCTGCCCAGTTGGGCATCGAGTTTGGCTATGACTTTATGCACGGACGCGGATCGCTCGCGTTAGGCAATGAAGGCCACTTCACCGGGAGAACCCGACACAGCGGCTTCAGAGCAGGTCTTACCTACGACTTTAACATCAAGGGCAACTTGTTTATACATAGTGGTTTGGCCTATTCCTACACAGCCGCCAACATGCGAGAGAGAGAATACACGCTAAGCTCTTATTCCGACGAAGGCACACTGCGCACACGCAGCACATACCAACAAATAGAGTTGCCCATCAGGGTAAAGTATGACCTGCCGGTGACAAACGATTTCAAATTCTTCGTCTTTGGAGGACCGGTATTGGGTTATACGTTTTCGGGGCAGATGTTCGGTTGGACGTTTCAAAGCGACGACGGAGGATACAACCGGACGGACTACGAAAACAGCGCATACGACCTGTATGCGACCTACCACCTGCGCCCATTCGAGCTGCGGCTGGGAGCGGGGTTGGGAGCGCACTACAAGCACTACCTTATCAAGTTCAGTTACGATTGGGGGCTGTTCAATCAATACACGCGCGGCACCTCAAGCTCGGTGGTGCGTCACAACCACTTAGCGGTGACACTGGGCTACACTTTCTGAGTGGCAACCGCCTTTCTGAATCCTTCTTGCGTACTATAGGGACGCACCTTCTCTTCCGTACTTACGCAATTTTTGCTGCGTTAGTACGCAGCGCGAACGGAGTTAGTACGCGCCGGAAGGGGGAATAAAACGACGAAATGAGGCTCCGGCGAAAGTTTTGCAGAGGTCTCAAAATAAAAAAATACGAGACTCAAACTTGAATCCCGCATTTTCCTTTTGTACAATTTTTTTAGTGTCCTCAAACAAGGTTCCGACCACGGCGGCACTCTTGATGAGGAGAGAAATTACCGGTCGCAAGATGGACTTTCAAACAAGTTGTCGAACAACAGCTTGATGTCCACATGGGAAGCGGCAAGGGCAAGGTGTTCTCAGTCATCAATCCTGATAAAATTACCCAACAAACTGAACACTAACTCCAAACGATTGGAAAGACGCACTTCGTAGCGATAGTCGTCTATTTCAATCTTCGTGATGTATTCGGTGGCGAAATGCTGCTGTACGTAGTCCGTGATGGCTGTGGGGGCAATGCCTTCGGGCACTTCCGACATGAGACAATTCACTTCAACCCAGTTGCCATCTCTGTCGAAAGTCAACTCTGTACCACTGACGAAACGCACTTCGTAGGAAGTGCTGAATCCCTCCTTCTCAATGATGATGTACGATAACTCCTCGTTCGGGAAGTAAGTAACAAGGAAGTTTTGCGCATTGCGCGGCAACTGACTCGTGTCTTTTGTGATCAAGTGGCGCTCTTCGCACCCGGACAGCAGCAAGGCCAGCAATAAAAATGCAACCGTTGTTTTCATAGCGTGTGATTTTTGATTGCCTTTGAAAAGTCTGACAAACACGATTTAATCGTCGAATCCGGCAAAATTGCCAAAGCGGTCGAAATAGAGGTCGAGACGGTTGGAGAGCTCCACTTCGTAGTAGATGCCGTCTTTCTCTATTTTGGTGACATACGCTTCGGGAAAGTTTTGCTTCACGTATGTGACAATACTCGGGAGCATGATAGCTTCGGGCACGGCCGAATAGCGACAGTCTACCTCCTTCCATACTCCGCTGCCGGTGAACTCTATCTCCGTGCCGCTCTCAAAACGCACCTCGTAGTCGGTCTGCAGCAGCTCCTCATCAATCTTGATGTACATTATCTTTTCTTGAGGGAAATGAGTGGTCACAAATTCTCTCGCTTTCTGAGGGAGCCTTCCTATGTCCGTGGTTACAATGTCGAAGGAATAGGCAAACTGAGTTGCGAATAAACACGCTGCGAAAAACAAAAAAATCTTTTTCATCGTTTCTCCGTTTTTTTTATGGTTCAACTTTGAATCTTTCTCTATTTTACACAGCAAAGATATATTCCTGTTTTTGGAAAGATTTGGGAAAATCTGTCTACTCGGCAATCTTTTTATTCTTTCCGCACGGTTTTACAGGAGAGCGTCCACCGGGTCGCCGAAATGATGCAGTCGAGAGGAAGGGGGCTGTGTGTTATCCGCCCGCTATCCGTCTATCGCTTCTTTTCCGTGTACAGCTCTTTGATAATTTGTCCGGTGCAGGCGTTGGGTGCGCGAATGCCAAGCATGGCGGCAAGGGTCGGTGCGAGGTCTGTCATGTCATAAGGAGTCGTGACAACTTGTCGCGGCACACTCCCCCCGTAGAAGAATACCGGCACATCGGTAGGTGCACTCGCCGTGCAGCCCACCGGCCTGTCGTGCTGATCCACCTCTATCCATCCGGGCAACAGACTGATGACCACATCACCCCCGCTGTCTTTATGGTAGCAGTTGTGCACCGCCATGCCCTCCGCACTGGCGAAAGCAGACAGGTTGCGTATCTCAGAGGCCGTGTAGGAGCTGCGAACGCCTTCGAATTCGAGCATGAAAGCAGCAACCGTCCCTTGCATCTCACACAAGTCGAGACCCCGTTCCTCTATCTTCAACCGATCAAGGAAAATGTGCTTCCCGGAATAACCGCTGACCCAACGTTCATGACCGTAAAGAGCCATGAGGTAAGTGTTGAGCAAAGCCGTTGCACGACCGGAATTGAAATAGCCTGACGGTATTTTGTTTTCGGCCAATTCGGCAGGCGAATGGGCTTCTGACTGGTTGGCAAACAAAAACACTATCGTTTGCTCCATGCCTATCTCCTGCTTGATGGTCTGGAGCAAACGTTTTACCTCAAGGTCAAGACGCATGTAGATGTCTTCCTTCTCAATGGAACGAACAGAAGCAAACTCTTCGTTGGGTATGCGCACGGTATACTGCAACATCAGCACATCGGAAGCCGTCCCGTGCCCCAAGTGTTCGCCCTTGAGCAAAGCCAAAGCCAACTCGGTGACCAAGGTATTGGCGGCAGGGGTGCGTCGCAAAATGGCCGCCCTGCTTTTCCCCAACGGAGGCTGAGCCGGAACGAGGTCGAACGCCCGAGCGTCGCGGTTGGGATTCCATACATAAGAATTGAGCGGAAACAAGGGCGTCCATCGCCTGTAGCTGATGCTGTCAAAACGCCCGTCCATGTTCATTCGGTCGGCGTAGAGCGATAGGCCTTCGCCGTAGTAACTCGTGGTAGCCCAATGACCATGTATGTCATCTATCCACGCCACGCTGCGGGCGGTGTGCCCACCCAACATAATCACCGTTTCCGGATCGATGCCAACAGCATAACAACGCGCAAGTCTCGAGGTAGACATCACCAATTCGTCAGAAAAAGTACTGGACAACAGGAGATGTGCCGAATAGCCAAGCTCCGTGCCGATGCCTGCTTGGTTGTTGTCGAGAAGGATAGACTCCTCGCGGCCGGTACGACGATTGAAAAAAACATTGCCCGTTATTCCATGATAAGCAGGCCGGACACCGGTGACAACGGTAGCCACATCGGAGGCATTGCCGGAGGGCGTGATGCTGTAACGTATATGAGAAAACGACGTGCCTCCGTCTATGATTGTCTTCAACCCTCCATCCACAAAATACCCGTGGAAAGCATCAAGATGTTCTCTTTGCAGCCCGTCGACCATGATGCCCACCACCAAGCGGGGAGGCGCAGCCGACAACAACAAGGGACTCATCAGGAATGCCATCAGAAGCCCCGCCACAGCAAAAAAGCGGAAATCAACACATCTCTTCCCGCAGCGACGGAATGTCGCAACTACATTTTTTCGTTTGTACATCACAGAATGAAATAAGCAAACCGGGTGAGGCAAGCCTTCAGCGGCAGACAGCCCGCAATCACGCGACTCAAGCTCCCGCAAAACTTTCTTGCGTGCTTGTCTCCCGGTTCAAATCAATCAAAAAACAGCGCCTCGTTCCCTTTGAAAAAGCCCTTCTGCTGCGTGCTTAGGAAATTTTTGCTGCGTACTAACCCGCCGCGAACGGAGTAAGCATGCGCCGGAAGGGGGGTGCAAAGGTTTCGGATCGCAGATTGAGCGTCACACGCGCCGGCAACCCTCGCCGGCAAAGAGGAACTCGGATATGCGATTCCAGTCGGTGGTTTGCAAAGCGCAATGGCATTGCAAACCTCTTTCCTCCAACAAGTGAAGGTTGTCGTTGACGAAAACAGCCCTACAACCAAGGTTGCGTGCCAGCTCCACGTCGGTTGGGCGATCGCCTATGACAAACGAGCCGGGCAGGTCGTATGCGTCATTGTTTATATAGCCGGAGAGCATCGCCGTGCCCGGTTTGCGGGTAGGCAGTCCCTCTTCGGGCATCGACTTGTCAATGAACACCTTGTCGAACTCTATGCCCTCGTTGCGTAAGGCCTGCAAAAACTTGGCTTGCACGCGGTCGAAACACTCTTGAGGATAAGCGGGCGTGCCTAATCCCTCTTGGTTGCTAACCAACACCCACTCAAAATCAAGCTCTCGGCGAATGAAATACAGATTGCGCAACACCTGTGGCAGGAATTCAAGTTGCTCGAGCCTCTCCACCCGCTTTGTCTCCGGCGGCTCGACAATGAGCGTGCCGTCACGATCAATGAAAAGCACCTTCTTTTTCATTCGTTGCGAACTTATGCGCTTGGTTTGCAAAAATAATCCTTTCCTCCGACAAGCCACACACCAATCGGTCTTTCTCTACCGCCGGACAAGCTGCAGAACCGACAGCCTTAACCTGCCATCACCCAATTTGAACATTGAAAGAAAATATTTTACACAGGTAAGAAAAATAGGTTATACAACATGTTTTTTCTTTTGTATACTTCGTTTTTAAAACATTACTTTGTATGTGTTAACCAACCAACGCAATCTTTTTTGTGCCTTTTGAAAAGACTAGTACCTATTGCTAAACGAGAGGAGGAGGGGCTTTGAGAAAAGCTCCTCTTTTTTGGTGCTTCACACCCCGTCAAGCCGGCTTTCAGACGGCAACGGCGCATATCAAGGCTGCGTAAATTCCGCAGACACTCGGCAGAAGGGATCAAAAGGAAGACTGTTTTCGCGTTGGCCAACCGTTCCACAAATAACGATATTCGTCCGGGGAGTGTTTTGAAAAATTATTCAAATCGAATGTGGCGCAAAGACTCTGTGAATTGTACATTCTCCCTTCGGCAAAGTGGAAAGAGACAGACAGCTTGATGTTGACCACAGACGACTGCACGAAGCGCACGTAAAGGTCGGTGCGATTGTACTCGCGGGTGCGATAGAACGTGTCGCCCCAGTAGAGTGCGTGCCCATATTGCGGGTAAAAGCGTTGCTGAGGCTGCCCTCTGTAGTAAGTATTGTGTAAGCCCATGCCGCGAAACTCCACCTGCAGTTCGGCGAGCAGACCGTGAGGGACGTACCATCGGTTGTCCTCGTCGCGATTGCGCTCCAGCCCGCAGCTCCAGCCCGCGTTCAGTTCCAAACGGTCGAAGCCGGTAAGGTGAGAAAAATCGATTCCTGCCGAAGTGAGCAGCAGTCCGTTGTCGTGGAGAGGGTCGGAAGCAGAAGCGTTGAGCCGCTTGGCAAAGTGATACATGTAGCCAAAATGTTGTGCATAGAAAGCCCCCTTGTTATAACGCCCTGACCAGCCTATGAAGAACGTCTCGCGCTGTTCCTCGGTCTGTTTGCCCGTCCAGTCGAGCCACACGTTGGCATAGCCGTGAAGGCGGTGATATTCCCAAAAAAGGCCGGTGACAGCGGGACGAAAATTAGCAATGGAGTCTTGAAAGAACATGCGGGGGTAGCGGTCTAACGTACCGCGCCGGGGGAAGGCACCCATTCGGAAGTCGAAATATTCGCCGTCGAAAGCGTAGTAGGCCAACAGCGAGGCGCGGTCGAGCAGCAGGTCGGAGCCAAACTCTTTCAACACGTCAACGCCTGCCATGATGCGGTGTGTGCCCTGCCAGTCGACACCTACCTGCGGCACTATGTGCACCCCTGACATGGTCTGAGACGATTGCACCGACGAATGGGCATATTCTTCGTTGTCAAAAAAGGCGTGCGTCCCGGCCTGCCACACAAAAGTCTGTGCCGAAAGGGGTGTTGCGCAGAGAAACAGCAGGAGCATTTTCAGACTTCGGAACGCAGGCCGGTTGCGAAAAGAGAGCGGACGGGTTGCCGGTGGGATGTTCGTTTCCATGCGTCAGTGTGCCGTAGAGGGTCGTGTC
>CAYPFZ010000002.1:8269-10172 GCA_964410225.1 uncultured Paludibacter sp. | reverse complement strand
CAGCCTCCTTTTGTCGGGCGGCTTCTATTTTAGCGGACGTGTCTATCCCGCCTTCTTGCGCCTTGATCCACATGTCGACGGCTTTTTCCTTCTCGTCACATTCCCACAAGATGTCACCATAGTGGTCGTAGATCACGGCGTTGTCTTCTTCCGGGTCAAGATGATCGATGGCGCGTTCGATATAGAACTTGGCCAGCGTGTAGCTCCCCTGTTTGTAGAGTATCCAAGCATAGGTGTCGAGGAACGTGCTGTTTGTCGGCTCTGCTTCAACAGTTTTGGCACTCATTGTTTCCGCACGCCGAAGGTCGCGCCCGGCCAGTGAGAGGTAGTAGGCATAATTGTTCATCGTATAGACATTGCCGGGGTTGAGCCGGAGGGCATTCTCATAGGCGGCGAAGGCTTCTTCGGGGAGATCGAGTTGATAACAAAGGTCGCCCACTTGCGTATAGATGCTGGCATGCAAAATTCTGTTGTTGGCCTTACCTTCGTCGAAGAGAGCCAGTGCCTCCTTGGCAGTGACCAACGCTCCTTCAAGGTCGCCGCACTGCATCTTCGCCAGCGCCGTAAAAAAGCGCAGATTGGCCGCATCGGGTAAACTCAGCAGAGCCTGTTCGGATAGAGCCAGCACTTGCTCGGGCTGCCCGTCGGCAAGATAAGTCTGTAAACGTTGCACCCAGGCACCTTCGTTCGATGGGTTGATGTAGGTCAAGGCTTCCAATTCGTCGAGCATTTCCTCTTTTCTGCCCTGATATTGCAAAAACGTGGCGTAGTAGGCATGTACCTGCTCTTCGAGCGGGTAGTTTTCCACCAACATTTTGAAGAGCTTTTCCGTTTCGTCTATTTTTTTCTTGTCGGCTAAAAGATTTTCGATGTATTTCCCCAAGATATTCATCTTCGTGCCTACATCAAGCCGGTCGTTGTGCAAAGCCGAAACGATCATGTCCATGGCTTTGTCGGGCTGCCCGACTGCCTTGTAGTAGTCTGACAGCGACAGATAGACGTAAGGATTTTGAGGGTCGTCGTCTAACACGGCTTCGTAGAGAGCCAACGCCCGGTCGGGTTGCCCCTGCTGCATGTAAATATCTCCACGCATCACCCGGTAGCGCGATTCGTTGGGGAAAGCCTCGATGAGGCGGTCGATCTCGCCCACGGCTTTTTTGTTTTGTCCCGAATAGGCATAGAGGCGAAACTTTTCAAGTGAGAGGCTTTCATTGATTCCCACCATCCGTTCCAAAACGTTATAAGTCTCCGCTGCTTTCGACAATTGCCCGGTCTGTGCGTAGAGCGAGGCCAGCGTGTAGTAAGATTCTTCCTTATACGGATAAGCCTTCTGCAGGAAGGAAGCCCGTTCCACGGCGCGGCTCAATTTGTTTTGCCCGGTCAGCAAATTAATGAGCCCCATGTTGTACCACCAGTTTTCCGGATCTCCCTTCACGGCCTTTTCGAAACAGGCTTCACCCTCGGCCAGCATGCCCAGGCGGGTATAAAAATTACCCAAAGCAGCATTGACACCGGGGTCGTCGGGGCGGATGGCTTGGCAGAAGAGGAGTGCCTCCACGGCTTGGTCGTCAAGGGCTTGTTCGTCGAGGCGGGCGGCTTGATAGAAATAGTAGTAGAACGGCTTTTCCTCTGATTCGTCAAGGGGAGTGATCACGTCAGCGGCCAACCGGCCTACCCGTGTCGCATCCTTCAGAGACGAACATGACGCGGCCATGCACACAAGCAATATGAAAAAACATCGTTTCATAAGGTTAAGCTACTTCTTTCGGCAGAATGAGAGCCACGCAACACGCCCTTACTTCTTCGTATGTTGCTTCGATGAGTCAAAAAAACGTCTTCGGATTCTCTTTGTGTCCCCCTTTCTCGTGCGTGCTTAGGAAAATTTTGCCGGGTTAGTACGCAG
>CAYPFZ010000002.1:4423-8169 GCA_964410225.1 uncultured Paludibacter sp. | reverse complement strand
TTTTTCTGAAAAGCCCCGGAGTGCGGTGACAAGACCGAAGAGAGTCTTGCCTCCCGCACTCCGGTGAAGAAGATAGCGAGAAGACGTTGAAGCATCTTCACCCGGCCGGCAACATTTGGCTCCCAACCGGGTCGTCACGTCATTTCAACCCGTTACGTTCGAGCAAGGCGTCGGGGTCGGGAGCCGCTCCACGGAAGCTGATGTACAGCGCCATGGGGTCGTCAGAACCGCCACGCTCGAGCACCCGGGTGCGGAAAGCGGTGGCCACGTCTTGGTCGTAGATGTCGCCTGTTTCCTTGAAAGCCCGGAAAGCGTCAGCATCGAGCACTGCCGACCAGGTGTAGCTGTAATATCCCGCTGCGTAACCACCGGAGAAAATATGGTTGAAGTAGGTGCTTCGGTAGCGTACGATGATTTCGGGTATCAGTCCCATACGTTCGAGCGACTCTGTTTCGAAAGCCTCCACGTCGATGTCATCGGTGGTGGTACGTGTGTGGTAGTCCATGTCGAGCAGGGCTGCCGAGAGCAGTTCGGTCATCACGAAGCCTTGGTTGAAGGTGGCCGTAGCCTGTATGCGTTCAATCAGTTCGTCGGGTATGATTTCGCCCGTTTGGTAATGGCGGGCGTAGGTTTTCATCACCTCGGGTTCAAAGCACCAGTTTTCCATAATCTGCGAAGGGAGTTCCACAAAGTCACGTGTGACGTTCGTCCCTGCGATGGAAGGATAGGTGCACTGCGACAGCAGCCCGTGAAGTGCGTGTCCGAATTCATGGAACAAGGTCTCCACTTCGTCCATGGTGAGCAACGAGGGCTTGTCGGCGGTGGGTTTGGTGAAATTACCCACGTTGATGATGATGGGGCGGTGGTTTTGACCGTCTTTTTTGTATTGCCCTTTGAACTCACTCATCCACGCGCCTGCACGCTTGCTGGCACGCGGGAAATAGTCGGTGTAGAGCACACCGATGAGTGACCCGTCGGCATCGGTAACTTCGAATACTTCCACGTCGGGGTGATAAAGGGGCATTCCTTCAAGTTTCCGGAACTGCAAGCCATAGAGTTTTCCGGCCAAATCGAATGCACCTTGGCGCACGTTCTCCATCTGGAAATAGGCGCGTACTTCTTCTTCGTCGAGGGCATATTTTTCCTGGCGTAGTTTTTCCGCATAGTATGCCCAATCCCAAGGTTGGAGTTTTTCCTCTGTGCCTTCCCGGTTCATCAACTCTTGCAGTTCTTCCGCCTCGCGCTTGGCTGCGGCCAAAGAGGGTTGCCATACCTTGTCGAGAAATTCGCGGACAGATTCGGTCGTCTTGGCCATGGTGTTGTCGAGGATGAGGTCGGCGGGTGAGTCGTAGCCTAACAGTTGGGCTCGTTCCACACGCAACTTAATGATGCGGTTCACCACTTCCTTGTTGTCGTTTGCATTGCCATTATTGGCCAAATTAGCGTAAGCCAACTGCAGCTCTTTACGCAATTGGCGGTTGTCGGCATATTGCAAGACAGGCAGGAAGCTCGATTTCTGTGTGGTGAACAGCCATTCTCCTTCGTGTCCTTCAGCAGCAGCGGCTTCGGCAGCAGCCTGTTTCACGCTTTCAGGCAACCCGGCCAGGTCGGCTTCGTCAGTCACGTAGTGTTTGTAGGCATTGATTTCAGCCAGCACGTTTTTCCCAAAATCCAGTTCGGCCAAAGACAGTTCTTTGTTTATTTCCCTCAGTCGCGCCTTCCCCTGTTCGTCAAGGGCGGCACCCCGGCGAACGAAGTTTTTGTAGTATTTTTCAAGCAGGCGGTCTTGCTCCCCGGTGAGTCCCAGCGATTCGCGTTGATTGTAGAGTGTCTCCACGCGGCGGAAGAGGGCGTCATTCATATATATATTGTCTTCGTGGTCGCTCAACAGGGGAGACACTTCGGTGGCAATTTGTTGCATTTGGTCGTCCGAGTCTGATTCGTAGAGGTTGAAGAATACGCTCCCCACCTTGGTCAGCAACTCGCCGCTATAGTCCATTGCTTCAATTGTGTTTGCGAAGGTCGGTTCGTCGGGGTTGGCCGCTATGGCATCGATTTCGGCTTGTTGCCGGGCAATGCCTTCGCGGAAAGCAGGCAGGTAGTGCCTCATTTCGATTTGCTCGAAAGGCGGCGCACCATACTCATTTTCATACGCCTTGTAGAACGGGTTGTCGTCTCCGGCGCAACCGGCCATTATCATTCCGGCCATCATCATAGGAAATGCTTTTTTCATTGTCGTAAATTATTTAGTCTGGCAAAGATAGAATAATTTCATAAAGCCGTAGCGAACGACGGGCGATATTTTTTCGCATTTTGATGCTCTTGCAACAAGTCCTTGCTTTTCCCGTTTTTCGCTTCGAAGGTTCAAAAAAAAGCGTTCCGCCTCCTTTGCAGAGCTCCTTCTGTTAGTACGCAGCAGAGGGCACTTTTCTATTCACAATTTAAGCCCTGCTTTTGGTGGAGGAAGGTGCCGAGGATTTGTTTTTTGTGGGATGCAAAACAAACGGGCGAGAGTTCCGCTGTCTTTCTGCTTGACGCTTCATGTCTCTTGTTCCGAGCAGGCGGCCACTGCCGTCGCACGGTCGGTCTCCAGTTGGCGGGCAAGCTCGTTCATGCTGTCGAATTTACGTTCGGAGCGGATACGGCGCACGAAACTCACCCGAATCGTTTGCGAATAAAGGTTGCCGCTGAAGCCGATAAGATGCACCTCGATGCTGGTATGCCCGTTGTCGAGTAATGTGGGGCGTGTGCCGATGTTAAGCATGGCGGGAAACGAGCGTTTGCCCACTTGTGCCCGCACCGCATACACGCCGGGAGCAGGCAGCAACTTCTCTTTGTCGACGGGAAGGAGGTTGGCTGTCGGGAAGCCGAGGGTGCGTCCTATCCCGTAGCCTTTCGTCACGGTGCTTTCGAGCGAATAGCTGTAGCCCAACATGAGGTTGGCGCGCTCCACCTCTCCGGCTGACAAGGCGCGGCGGATGGCCGACGAACTGATATGCTCCGCCTCAGGAGCAGAATATTGCTCTTGAATCAGTACCTCTATCCCCACTTGCCGGCCGCGGGTCACATAATTGGCGAATGATTGGTCGTAGTCACATCCGAACCGGTGGTCGTATCCCATCAGAAGCACCTCTACTCCTAATTGGTGTTTCAATACTTGTTCCATAAATGCAGCGGCCGTAAGGCGTGACAGAGCCGACGTGAAGTCGAGCACCACGCAGGTGTCAACCCCGGTTTGAGAGAACAGGTCGAGTTTTTCCTGCAAGGTGGTGAGCAATGCCGGGGAGTAGTCGGGGCTTAACACCCGTCGCGGATGTCTGGCGAAGGTGATAAGCAGCGAAGGGAGTGCCCGCTCTTCAGATATGGCCTTGAGGCGACGTATGACAAAGCGGTGCCCCAGATGCACCCCGTCGAAAAAGCCGACGGTGGCCACATAGTTCCCTTGATACCGCTTGTGGGGAGAAAGCATGTCCATGGGTGTTGTCTTCGGCTGCCTTGCGCTCAACCCACACAGGGCAGGCTTCACAGGGCTGCCTGCCGCTCGAAACCGACTTTGCGCAAGCGTGTTTCTCCTTTTCTTGAGAAAAACGATGGATAAACTTTGTGTGATGACAAATATTTAGTATCTTTGCCAACGCTCTGCAAAGGTAAGGATTTTTCATACAAACAGGACCCATAGCTCAGTTGGTTAGTAGCACCTGACTCATAATCAGGGGGTCGTTGGTTCAAGCCCAACTGGGTCCACC
>CAYPFZ010000002.1:0-4323 GCA_964410225.1 uncultured Paludibacter sp. | reverse complement strand
AGGAAAAGCAAAGAGGAAAAACGATTATGGAAGGACGGTCGGGAAGCGTTTTACCCGATGAGCCGAGCCAGACGCTCCATGTCGCTGTGGGGCGGGGTGACCTCGTGCAAGATGTCGAGCAGGTCGTCTTCTGTCAGTTTGAGAAAATCTTCTTCGCGAGCTGTGACGAACACCCCTGCCAAGTCAACCGATGCCGGACTGATCAGCGTTCGCGCCTTTCCCTCGGCATAAAAGCACCGTGGGCGATGGTTTGTGCGGGGGATAAGACAAAGCGTCCACCCGGTTTTGTCATACCATGCCAGCAGGTTGAAGCGGGCTTCGGCCTCGCCGGGAAGTGAGGGCAGATTGTCGCAGAGTGCCTTCAGACAGACATTCGACCACTCTTCGCTGTGTGAGCGCAACACAAACACGGGACACGGGTAGTCTTTAAGCAGGGTGAGGCAGCCTTCTTTCCGCTCCATGACGGGCGAATGCGTTCCCATCTCCACTTCCTTCTCAAGGGGGAGAAAGCCTCTTTCCCCTGCCTGAAAGTGAAGGTGGTCGGGAGCCGACGCTCCGCAGCGGGGACCGTTGTAAAACAGCACGAAGCCTTGCAGTTTGCAGGCCGAACGGATGAAGGTTTTTGTTGCCTGCTCGGTCAAGAGCTGAGGTGTGTGTGCCGAAGAGGGTAGGGTGAAGTGAGCCGGAAAAATGGGATAGGGGTTGAGCAACAATTGGAATCCATCGTCCCAAGGCGTGCGCAATTGTTCCTCCGGCAAGTGTTCCGGACAGAGAAAGCAGGGACGCCGGGCGATGGTTTGTTCGTCTACTTTGGCGGCAGCCGAACGGATGCGTCCGGGGTTGTACTGCAGGCGGAAGTTGCATTGCCTCACACGCAGGGTGCGGGTGCGCACTCGGCGCAAAGCGTCGTAGTTGGCACGAGCCAGTGGCCATAAATCCAGCTGGCAGCTCAACAGTTGGTAGATGCTCTCAGTGTCCATTTGCCTGTATGCGGGCTTGTATCTCCCACGTGCGCAAGCGGTCTTTGTAGAAGTTGTTTGCATTCACTTTTGCGTGGTCGGGAGCAGCGTCGGAGTTGCCTTCCCAACGTCGACACAGATAGAGCACGTCATACAGGCGTTCGATGTGATAGCGGCGCGAGAACGTCAGAGCAAGGGCATAGTCTTCTCCATAACTGGTATCGGGCACGGTGATTTGCCTCAAGACGGGGGTGAAAAAGGCGCGTGGCGCTCCTATTCCATTGATTCGTAGCAGGTTGTTATGCCCGTTCTCGTCTGTCCATTCACAATGGTCTATCACTCCGGGAGGCAGAGGCCGGAGTTCGAAATCGGTCAGTTGGTAGCTTCCCACCAACATGGCGCATCTTCGGGTGTGGAATGTCTCCACGATGCGTTGCAGGGTGTCGGTGGCGGCATAGAGGTCGTCGCTGTCGAGCTGCACGGCAAAGCGTCCGCAGGCAGGATGGATGATGGCTTCGTTCCAACATCCCCCTATCCCGAGCCCATGCACTTTCGGCACGATGTGTATCAGTCGTGGGTCGTCAGCCAAATGGCGGATGGCTTCGGTGGTGCCGTCGGTCGAATGGTTGTCTACCACCAACACGTTGTACGGAAAGTCTGTCACCTGCCCCAAGGCCGATTGCAAAGCGTCGACGATAGTTTTCACGCGGTTGCGCACCGGGACGATGACTGATGCTTCACAGGCGAACTCGCCGCCACTCACATCGACGAGCTCGGTTCGGGGAGGCAACCACGCGCCGACGCGTTTCAGGTGGGCGGTGCAAACGTCTTCCATTTCCATTTGCGCGGCGCGGTTTTTCGGATCTACGTAGTCGAACTGTCCTGCACCGGTCTCAGACGCGTCGTCTGTTTCCGTATAAAGATATTCGTTGATGTGTACCACGGGACTACATTCCGCCACCCGCAGACGCAGGTCGTACAGTCCTGCATAGGTGAGTTCGCCTTCCATTTGTCCGACGGCTCGCTTGAACGTTTCTGCCGGGAAGAACATCAATTCTCCGAAGTCGAAATCATCCCTCAGGCTTCCTTGCTGGTAGTCGATGGTGGGGGCGGGTCGGCTCGCTCCCTTGCGCCACAGGTAGCGGTCGCTGTAGAGCAGTCCGGCACCTGTGTCGCGTGCCACGCGTGCCATGCGTTCCAGGGCGAAGCGTCCCGGACGGAGTGCGCAAGGTTTGGTGCCGAGCAGCACGTAGTCGGCTGACGCAACGCGAGCCATTTCGGCCAACGCTCGGCTTCCACACACCGGTCCGACGGTAACATACTGCGCCCCGTCGACATTGGGCAATGCCCCGCCAGAGTCAGCAAGCAGCCGGACTGACCGTACCGCCGGAAGGGCGCGCAGCGAGTTGACAGTGGCCGAGGCCTGCGTTTTGTCACGAAAAGGAATAAAACAATCTACGGTCATCTTCGGGAAAGCAATCTGTTGGTGCAAGTATACCCGTTTTTCCCACTTTGCGTGGCCACTCTTCTGCTACGTGCCTCTCTTCTGCCGGCGGGCTATCTACATTCGCAGACGGGTTTTATTTGTTTGAAAAAGTCGTTGCCTTTGTCGTCAACGAGGATGAAGGCGGGGAAGTCCACCACTTCTATTTTCCAGATGGCCTCCATTCCCAATTCGGGATATTCGAGGCATTCCACCTTTTTGATGTTTTGTTGTGCGAGTATGGCCGCCGGTCCGCCTATCGAGCCGAGGTAGAATCCTCCGTATTTTCGGCAGGCATCGGTCACTTGTTGGCTTCTGTTGCCTTTGGCTATCATGATCATGCTTCCTCCGTTGGCTTGGAAGAGTTCGACGTAGGCGTCCATTCGTCCGGCGGTGGTGGGTCCGAACGAGCCGGAGGGCATTCCTGCCGGGGTCTTGGCCGGTCCGGCATAGTAGATGGGGTGGTCTTTGAGATATTGCGGCAGCCCCAGTCCCGCATCGAGGCGTTCTTTGAGTCGTGCATGGGCTATGTCGCGTCCCACGATGATGGTGCCCGTGAGTGACAGGCGGGTGGCCACCGGGTATTTCGTCAGCGTGGCCAAGATGTTTTCCATCGGTTGGTTGAGGTCTATTTTTACCGCATTGCCTTCGCCGGCCTGACGCAGTGCCTCGGGGATGAAGCGTCCCGGGTTGTCTTCGAGTTTTTCCACCCAGATGCCTTCCTTGTTGATTTTTCCCTTGATGTTACGGTCTGCCGAGCAGGAGACAGCCATGCCCACAAAGCAGGAAGCACCGTGTCGCGGCAGGCGGACGATGCGCACGTCGTGTGCGAAATATTTTCCGCCAAATTGTGCTCCGTAGCCCGACTGCTGCGCGGCGCGCAAGATTTTTTCTTCCATCTCGATGTCGCGGAAGGCGCGCCCCAATTCGTTGCCTGTGGTGGGAAGTTCGTCGTAATATTTGGTGGAGGCCAATTTCACTGTCTTCATGCAGGCATCGGCCGATGTGCCTCCGACCACGAACGCGATGTGATAGGGCGGGCAAGCTGCCGTGCCGAGCGTCATCATCTTTTCGACGAGGAATTTTTCGAGGGTGGCGGGGTTGAGCAGGGCTTTTGTCTCTTGGAAGAGGTAAGATTTGTTTGCCGAGCCTCCGCCTTTGGCCATGAAGAGGAACTTGTATTCCTCTCCGTCTGTTGCCATGATGTCGATTTGTGCCGGCAGGTTGGTGCCGGTGTTCACCTCGTCATACATGGTGAGGGGGGCGTTTTGCGAATAGCGCAGGTTTTCTTGCGTGTAGGTGAGGTATACGCCTTTCGAGAGGGCTTCCTCGTCGCCCCCTCCGGTCCATACGCGCTGGCCTTTTTTTGCCAAAATGGTGGCCGTTCCGGTGTCTTGGCAGAAGGGCAGCACTCCTTTGGCCGATATTTCGGCATTGCGAAGCATGGTCAGTGCCACAAACTTGTCGTTCTCGCCGGCTTGCGGGTCGTCGAGGATGGCGGCCACCTGCTTCTGGTGTTCGGTGCGCAGCAAAAAAGCGCAGTCGCGCATGGCGGCGCGAGCCAAGACGGTGAGGCCTTCGGGAGCCACTTTCAGCACCTGTTGCCCTTCAAACTCTGACACTGACACGTGGTCTTTTGTCAGCAGATAGTACTCCGTTTTTTCTTTCCCCGTCGGGAATGGTTCCTGATATTTAAACTCTTTTGTCATGGTGATGGTGTATGTGTGTATTATTCGTTTCTCGGTCGGTAAGTTCCCGGCAAAAGTACGTCTTTTTTTCGCCGTTGTTACCTCGACACAAGACAAAGTTCATGCGTCGTTTCCTTTCTTTTCTCTCTTTCGTATGGTGGCGCGTGAGGTTTTTACGGGAATTTTCCAAAGC
>CAYPFZ010000001.1:34129-48293 GCA_964410225.1 uncultured Paludibacter sp. | reverse complement strand
GAGCATCGTATGTGATTTTGGGACATTCCGAACGGCGCGCCTACTACCACGAAACGCCGGAAATTCTGAAAACGAAAGTGCAACATGCCTTGGACAATGAACTGAAGGTGATCTTCTGCATAGGCGAAGTGTTGGAAGAACGTGAAAAAGGAATTTGCTTCGATGTGGTGAAAAACCAAGTGGAATCCTCACTTTTCGACCTTTCCAACGACGAGTTTGCTCACATCGTGTTGGCTTACGAACCCGTGTGGGCCATCGGGACAGGCAAAACCGCCACGCCTGCCCAAGCACAAGAGATGCACGCCTTTATCCGTCAAACCGTAGCCGGGAAATACGGCAAGGCGGCAGCCGACAATACGACTATCCTCTACGGCGGCAGTGCCAACCCCGGCAACGCAAAAGAACTCTTCGCCAACCCTGACGTCGATGGTGGACTCATCGGAGGGGCTTCTCTCAAACCCGCAGATTTCAAAGGAATTATCGACGCTTTCAATCGATAGGCCGACTGCCTTTGTCACCGGCAGTTCTCCGCTTGACACGCCCCCGGAAGCCCTTGTTTTTGCTCAGTAGAAAAACAGTGGGGATCTGGTTGAAGTTATAGTTGTTTACTCATCTCTCCGTTCCGAAACATTCTTGACGCTGTCTTGTTTTGAGCTTATGCGGGGACATTCCATGCCCCCGTGTTTTTAATCTCCTGATTTCTACCTTTGCTGCCTCTCCTCTGCTGCGTGCTTACGCAGTTTTTGCCGGGTGCTTATGCCGAGTGATGGTAATTAGTTGTTTGTTCACTGCTAATTTACTACACATCAGCATCATGCGTAACTTTTTCATTTTAAATATTCTAAAACCTAATTCAACCAACAGGTATGCTTATCCCCACTAAAAATCTATTGAGCAACAAAGAGCGGACAGATAAAAAACAGCAGAAGAAAGCCTCCAAAAGTTTTATTTTTGGAGGCTTTCTTCTGCTGTTGGGAATCATTTCGGCGGAAAGACAGGGATTCGAACCCTGGGAACAGTTGCCCGTTCACCGCATTTCGAGTGCGGCCCGATCGACCACTCCGGCATCTTTCCGTGTGCAAAGATAGCGTATTCCCTTTTAGGTTGTATCGTTTGCCCGTGTTTTTTTGCACCGGTGGCACGCTTGCCCCGTCAGGCCTCGACGATGTTCAAGCAAATTCACTACCTTTGCCGTCTGAACAACAAAGAGCGAGTAAAATTCCAAAACAACGATATGACACAGGAAGATGTTTTCAAGAAACTCGTTGCGCATTGCAAAGAATACGGTTTCGTATTTCCTTCAAGCGAAATATACGACGGATTGGGAGCCGTATACGACTACGGGCAACACGGCGTGGAGTTGAAAAACAACATCAAACGCTATTGGTGGGAGGCCATGACCCTGCTCCACGAAAACGTGGTGGGCATTGATGCGGCCATCTTCATGCACCCCGCCGTGTGGAAGGCCTCCGGGCATGTGGATGCCTTCAACGACCCTCTTATCGACAATCGCGACAGCAAGAAGCGTTACCGCGCCGACGTACTCATCGAAGAACTCATTGCAAAATACGACGAAAAGATAGAGAAGGAGGTAGAAAAAGCCTCCAAACGGTTCGGCGAGACCTTTGACCGAGAGCTCTTCCTCCAAACCCATCCCCGCGTGCAGGAATATCAGGCCGGGCGCGAAGAAATACACGCCCGCTACACCAAGGCAATGAATGACAACGACCTGTCCGAACTGAAAGCCATCATCGTGGATTACGGCATCGTCGACCCTGTAAGCGGCACGAAAAACTGGACCGACGTGCGACAATTCAACCTCATGTTCTCCACCGAGATGGGTTCCACTGCCGACGGCTCGATGAAGGTCTACCTTCGCCCCGAAACGGCGCAGGGCATTTTCGTCAACTACCTCAACGTGCAGAAAACGGGGCGCATGCGAATCCCTTTCGGCATCGCTCAGATAGGCAAGGCTTTTCGGAACGAGATTGTCGCCCGGCAGTTCGTCTTCCGCATGAGAGAGTTCGAGCAAATGGAGATGCAGTTTTTCGTTCGCCCCGGCGACGAGATGCGGTGGTTCGAGTATTGGAAAGCACATCGTCTCGCCTGGCACAAGGCGTTGGAACTCGGCCGGCAAAAATATCGCTTCCACGACCACGACAAGCTGGCTCACTACGCCAACGCTGCCACCGACATCGAGTTTGAACTGCCGTTCGGATTCAGAGAGGTGGAAGGTATCCATTCACGCACCGACTTCGATTTGGGCAGCCATGAAAAATATTCGGGCAAAAACATCAAATATTTCGACCCTGAACAGAACCGGTCGTACACGCCCTATGTCATCGAAACTTCCATCGGGGTAGATCGCATGTTCCTCGCCATCATGTCAGCGGCTTATTGCGAAGAGGCACTCGAAGGAGGTGACAGCCGCGTGGTGCTGAAACTACCTCCTGCGCTTGCCCCCGTGAAAGTGGCCGTCTTGCCCTTGGTAAAGAAAGATGGGCTGGCGGAGAAAGCGCGTGAAATTATAAACGCACTGAAATTCGACTTCCGCTGCGTGTACGACGAGAAAGACTCCATTGGCAAACGCTATCGCCGGCAAGATGCCGTGGGCACGCCTTACTGCGTCACGGTGGATCACGACACGATGACAGACAATACCGTCACCATACGTCACCGCGACACCATGCAGCAGGAAAGGGTCGACATCGAACGCCTCTACTCAATCATTGACGACCGGGTGAACATGAAAAACCTGCTCAAAAAAATCTCGAGTTGACTCCCGCGCGAAAGACAAGAAAAAAGGGGCAAACGCAGTGCGACGGGGGATGATGAACACGTTGAAAAAGCCTCGTATCTTGAGGGACACATCTTCATTCAAAGCCCGATGGGACATTTCTATTTCCCCATGTGAAGATGCAGAAGATGGGTATGATACCCGGGACGGAAGAACTGCCAACTCGCGTTATCCGGCGTGGTGTCGGTTGCAAGTTGTTCGTCAATGGCCACATCTTGGCCGCCTCCCTCGGCGTGGTGCATGTCTATTTCTTCCAGCAGACGCGTTTTTACCATGTTGAAGCTGTCTCTCAACTCTTCATGCACCGGGATGTCGGGCGGTGCCTCCATGGTGAGGGGGTTGATATAGGTGCCGTTTTTCTGCACGCGGAAGTCGAGATGCGGCCCGGTCGACAATCCGGTGGAGCCCACATAGGCAATGACCTGCCCTTGTTTTACCCGCGTACCCTTGGCAATGCCCTTCGCGTAGCGGCTCAAGTGCATGTAAGTGGTGGTATAGACCGAGTTGTGCTTTATTTTGAGGTAATAGCCTCCCCCTTTGGGTTGGTAGCCTTTGGCCACCACCACGCCGTCGCCGATGCTCTTGACAGGCGTGCCTGTGGGGGCGGCATAGTCTACCCCGTGATGTGCCCGGTAGCGCTTCAACACCGGGTGAAAGCGCGAGTTGGTAAAACGTGACGTGATACGGAAAAAATCGAGCGGAGCTTTGAGGAAGGCTCTGCGCAGGCTGTTCCCCTCTTCGTCAAAGAAAATGCGTTCGCCGTCTTGCACAAAAGGGATGGCCACATAGTCGTGCTTGCGGTGCGTAAACACAGCCCCTTCTATCGAGCGGACTCCCAACGACACTGTGTCGTCTACGTAGGCTTTTTGGTAAATCACCTTGTAACCGTCGCCCGGCTGTACGCCAAAAAAGTCGATCTGCCAGGCATAGATATCAGAAAGCATCACGGCCAGCAGCGGGTCTGTTCCGCCGGTCACTATGGCATCCCACAGGCTCGTTTGCACTATCCCTTCCGCGTAGTGGCGACGAATCGTCTCCGGTTTGATGAAAGAGGTCGCCGACACGCTGTCATCCAAAAAGTTCAACACCACAAAATCCGTTTTCGAACGACCGAATACGATATGCGCCAAACGGTTCACGCTGTCATTGGTGGAGTACACATAGTACTCCGTCCCCGGCTTCAGGTTACGGGGCGGCAAGAGTTCGGCCGACGCCTTCACCACGCGATCAGACTCGGCAGCCGAAAGCCCAAGGTCGGCATATATTTTAGAAAACGTGTCGCCGCTTTTCACTTGCCGTTGCTCCACCTCGAAGGTGTCCACTCGAATGCCAAAACAATATACCGGTTGCGACTCTTGCCGACTTGCAGCCGCTTCGTCTGCATGCCTTTTGCCCTCTCCCCTGCCACACGAAACAAGCGACAAGACGAGAGCTATTCCCAACAGGGAAACATTCCTCCAATCCATTTACAAGAAACTTTCCCGCAAAGTTAATTCAATTCCGGCTGAGATGGTCAACTCCTTCATTTTTTTGCACACAAATGCTTTGTCCCGACGAGCGGAAGTGTGCTCGTTGCGAAAAGGAAAGTGCCTTCTGCTGCGTACTTAGGGAATTTTTACTGCGTACTTACGCAGCAAAAATTGCGTACTAACGCAACGAAAACTGCGTAAGCACGCAGCGGAAGAGTTGTGCAAAGGAATCCGAGAGCTTTTTTAGGTTTGTTGAATCAATGCATGGGAAGGTCGGGGATGTTTTGCCGAGGCCTCGGGTGAGAGGATATGGCCTGCGTGGTATTTCGTACATGGTCGTCGCATTCCTCGCTTTATTGTGTTATCTTTGCCAACGAAGCCGGAAAAGGAAGGTTGCATGAAACGTTTCATTCCATACTGCATTTTTTTTCTTGTGCCGCTGTGGGGCACGACTTTCGCCTGCGCTCACTTGGACAATTGGGCGACCGTTGTCCCGAATGAGTGCTACGGGCATTCGGATATTCCCCATCAACCTCCATTCGCCTATGGTGCACCCGACCATCCGTGCATTCCCACGGGGGTGAATCGCACCCAGCCATTCCACCTGCCAACCACCTTTGTGCGAGAATACAACGGCTCGAACTGCTTGCGCCTGTCATGCTGCGCGCTGTCGGTGAGCCTGATGCTCGGGGTGACCCGGGTGACTTTCTTGTCGCTTCACGCCGAAAAGGAATATTCGGGCTACTACCTTTACTCCCTCCGCAAGTTGCTCATTTAGCAAGAGCTTCCACCTGTCAGCTCGCGCGGGTCGAACGCCTCGACCGGCATCCATCTTCTTACAAACAACCTCATCACTTTCTAAAGGCAACGCAGGCTGCGCTGTCGTTGCGACCTTGTATTACAACAAACAACTTGATTATTATGGAAAAGAAAGAATCAATCGAACAGATATTGGATCAAATGGATCAGCATACCATCAGAAAAAGCAAGACATCCCCCGTGTTGAGCGCGGTACTCATAGTGATAGGCATTGCGTTCATCATGCTGAACGGGAAGATGCCCGGTGCATCAGAAGGAGGCATCCTGTCGCCTCTCTCCATTGTGGTGGGCGTTCTGCTGTTGGTCTGGGGCGTGGTGTCCATTTTCACCCGGAAGATGCGATATGTCTTTGTTCCCGGCAAACAAGCTATAGTCTTCCGCGAATTGTTTTTCGACATCAAAGAGCGCGATCGGCTTGTTCGCGTAATGGCCGAGGGAAAGATTGACGAAGTGCAGAAATTAAAACCTGCTGTGAACGACGCGCTTAAATTGCGAATAGCCTCTACTTCGGATGGCAATTTCTGCTATTCGCAGATAGTGGCCTATATTCCCTTC
Source organism: uncultured Paludibacter sp. (assembly GCA_964410225.1). Taxonomy (GTDB): domain Bacteria; phylum Bacteroidota; class Bacteroidia; order Bacteroidales; family Paludibacteraceae; genus QVMH01. Next base: position 42,653 of record CAYPFZ010000001.1, on the reverse strand, counting down.
GAGTTTGTCAACGTCAACGAGGCTCTGCGTCACACGCCGGAGGAGACCCTGAAATTGCTTGCCCTCGCCAAAGAGCGGAAATAGGCAGAGGTGAGGCATCGCAAGCTCACACGACGGGTGCGCCAAGACTGAAATCGTTTGGGCGTGCCCGTTGTTGTTTCCCCAAAAGCCCATTGTCTGCCTCCCGAAGAGCCGGGAAGAACATACGCCAGTCGGACGGATGTCTGTCATACATCCCTTCCCGTTTTCCTACGCATCCCCGCTTCTGCTGCGTAGTAACGCGGCAGAAGCGGGGATGTAAGGGAATGGAGAGAACCAGCCTATGCGTTGATAAATAACATCATAGACCGCGTGCAATTTTTACGGTTTTTGTTTCTGCCGACTTTTTTTCCACACTTGGAACGAATTGGCCAAATTTTGCCACAACACGTATGTGGCCGGTCCGATGGAAGAGAGTGGATGGAGGTAGGTTTGTGCCATCCAAATGGCTAAGATGGTGTTTTTCTGTCCTAAGCTTTGTCCCCCGGTTATTGCCACGCCGTAGCGTCGTCCCAGTTTGCGCCCTACGGCAAATTGCGCCACGCAGATGACCATAGAACACACTGCCATGGTTGCCTCCAAACGATGATGTCCGGTATTTTGCTCGAGGATGAAACTCACGATATTGGCACTTACCACCGTCAGAGCCACCGTCCATAGGCAAAAGGAGACATTGGAAAGCGCGTTGGCTCGAGCTGCCACTGCCGGGAACAAGCTCCTCAACAGTATGCCCAGCACGAAAGGCACGACGAGCAACACGCCCACTTGCCGACCTATGGCGAGAAACGATTCAAGAAAGGAGGCCTCCTCTCTGTGTCCCACCAGCGAGAAGAACAACGGAGCGAACACTGCTACCACAGCGTTGCACAGCAGGCTGTAAGAAATCAGGCTCTCCACTTCTCCACCCAGTAGCCGCGTAATGACCGGGGCTGAGGTTGCCGTAGGTGCCAACACGCATATCATGGTCGCCTGTGCCAGCGTCTCATTGAATGGTCGCAGCAGAAAATATACGAGCGCACTGCCTATTAATTGTATCCCGACGAGCCATCCGTGTAAAGGCACAAGGCGCACACGACGCAACGACAGGTTGCAATATGTCAGCAACAATATCAGAAAAATAAGCCATGGGGTGAGGAACGACAGTCCCGAGAAAGAGGTATGGCACACGCCTCCCAGCAACATGGCTGCAGGCATCATGTAAGGACGTATTTTGCTCCACATGCAATTTGTTTTTCATCTTTCTCCCATGCGGGGGGAAAGCGGGGTGCAAAAGTACGCAGAAAAACGAGAATAAGGCAACCGTCTTGTCTTCGGACTGCATCGGGCGTCATCCGTACATCTCTTTGTAGTATTTTTCATACTCTCCGGAGGTGATGCGCTCCATCCAGGCTTGGTTGTCAAGATACCATCGTGCGGTTTTTTCGATACCTTCTTCGAACTGGAGGGTGGGTTCCCATCCTAATTCCCTTTGAATTTTCGTGCTGTCGATGGCGTAACGCAAGTCATGTCCGGCACGGTCGGTCACATACGTGATGAGTCCGAGCGAATGGCCTTCGGGATGACCCAGCAGGCGGTCCACCGTATGGATGAGGACTTTGATAAGGTCGATGTTCTTCCACTCGTTGAATCCTCCGATGTTGTACGTATCGGCTACCCGTCCTTGATGAAAGATAAGGTCGATGGCGCGGGCGTGGTCTTCCACGTAGAGCCAGTCGCGCACGTTCTCCCCTCTGCCGTAAACGGGCAGGGGTTTGCCCTGTCGGATGTTGTTGATGAATAAGGGTATCAGCTTTTCGGGGAACTGATAGGGGCCGTAGTTGTTGGAACAATTGGTTACGACCACTGGAAGGCCGTATGTGTCGTGGAAGGCACGGACGAAATGGTCGGAAGAGGCTTTCGAGGCACTGTAAGGGCTGTGGGGATCGTATTTTGTGTCTTCGTGGAAGAAGTCTTTGCCATAGGCCAAATGATGTTCAGACGACGAGGCGGTGGTAGAGAACGGCGGTGTCACTCCCCCGGGATGCGTCAGCTCGAGTGCGCCATAGACCTCGTCGGTGGAAATGTGGTAAAAACGTTTGCCCTCATATCGTTCCGGCAGGCTTTCCCAATACAACTTAGCGGCTTGCAGGAGCGACAAGGTGCCCATCACGTTGGTACGGGCGAAAGCAAACGGGTCTTTAATGCTGCGGTCGACGTGACTTTCGGCTGCCAAGTGGATAATGCCGTCTACGCGATACTGCTGCATGAGCCGGCACATGCAGTCGAAATCGCAGATGTCGGCTTTGACAAACGTGTAGTTCGGGCTGTTCTCCACATCTTTCAGGTTTTCCAAATTGCCCGCATAAGTCAACTTGTCCACATTGATGAGGTGATACTCCGCATAGCGGTTGACAAACAGGCGCACCACGTGAGAACCGATAAAGCCGGCACCGCCGGTGATAATAATGTTTCTTTTGAATTCCATAATATGACGAAAAAGGATTGTTCCTCGCTGTCCGTTGTCCCATCTCCGGCTTGGGGACTTCACTTCTGTTCTTCTCCCGGCCGTTTTACCCTTGGATTTGGCAATGCCTACCCGGCGTATCTCAAAAAGCGGAGCAAACACTACCATTGAGTACGCAGACAAAGATACGACGATGTGTCGAGCCCCCGGCAATGTATCTTTTCTTTTTTATCTGTTCGGGGTTGACGAATCATGGTTGAAAAGAAGGGAGAAAGTACTTCAAAGGTCGTCTCTCTTGCGTTAGTACGCAGTTCGCGCTACGTACTAACGCAGAACAGGAGAGGTAAAACGTAAGGCTGGCGGGAAGCGTGACAGGCCTGAATTACAGCTTGGGACTATCCGAGTTTTGCGTATCGCAAGAACAGGACAAACTACTGTGTAATAGCTAATTACACAAGTCATGTCGGTTTGTGGCAGATGGAGTGTCGGCCGGGAACGATGTTTCTGCCGTTACTCGCTTCGGCTTTCCAAGTGGCGGATGCACTTCGCTAACGAATCTTTCCAATAAGGTACGGTCACTCCGAAAGTCTCTTTGACTTTGGTCTTGTCGAGTACGGAGAAGTGCGGTCTTTTAACCTTGGCGGGAAATTCGTCACTGTGACAGGGTTGAATGAGGCAGTTGTTGCCGCTCAGGGCGGCTATCTCGCAGGCGAAATCGTACCAGGAACACACGCCTTCGTTGCTGTAGTGATAAATCCCTTGCCTGTCGAGTTGGTCATTTTCGATGATGCGGACTATCAGAGCGGCCAAATCGCCTGCATAGGTGGGCGTACCCACTTGGTCGAAGACGACTTTCAGGCTGTCTTTGGTGGCGGTAAGTTGTCTTATGGTATTGACAAAATTTTTTCCGAAGGGAGAATACAACCAAGCCGTGCGGAAGATAAGATGGCGGCATCCTGTTTTCAAAATGCTTTGTTCGCCTGCCAATTTTGTTTTCCCGTACACACCGAGCGGCTCGGTGTGGTCATCTTCTCTATAGGGGACGCAGCGGTTGCCCGGGAATACATAATCGGTGGACACATGTACGAGCACGGCATCGACCTCCTTGGCTGCCACAGCGAGGTTCTCGACCGCGCGGTTATTGAGCTGGTCGGCAGCTTCGATGTCGTCTTCGGCTTGGTCTACTTGGGTATAGGCGGCACAGTTGACTATCACCCGAGCGGCTCGTTCGCGCAACACGCGGCGCACATCGTCCGGGCTGGTGATGTCCAACGATTCATAATCTCCGACCACGTCGGTAAAAAAGTAGGTATGTCTGCCGGACGCTGACTTTCGCTGCATTTCACGACCAAGTTGTCCGTTAGCTCCGGTTACCAATATATTCATCGTTTCGTCTCTTCTAAAGGTTCATCACCAACACAGTTCTTTATTTGAATTCTGCATATTCAAAAGGCGAATCGAAATTGGCAAACAAGGGATGCTTCGCGTCTTTGTCGCTCAACACGGCCTGCTCGAGAGGGATGCGCCAATCGATACCGAGGCCGCTATCGAGGGGGTTGATTCCTCCGTCGGCCGAGGGACAATAGAAGTTATCGCACTTATACTGAAACACGGCCACCCGGCTCAATACGGCAAAGCCGTGGGCAAAGCCCCGCGGGATGAACAGTTGCCGGTGGTTGTCTTCCGTCAGTTCTACCGCCACGTGTTGCCCATAGGTGGGCGACCCTTTACGAATGTCAACCGCCACATCGAGCACCGCTCCCCGCACGCAACGCACCAACTTGGCCTGGGCAAACGGCGGACACTGAAAATGCAGCCCTCGCACCACCCCGTAGGACGAGCTGCTTTCGTTGTCTTGCACAAACTCCACAGGGCGGACTTCTTCGTTGAAGCGGCGCTGCGAGAAACTTTCAAAGAAATAGCCGCGGGCATCTTCGAATACGCGGGGTTCAACAATCACCACCCCGTCGATTGATGTTTGAATCACTTGCATGGTGCGTACGGAAAATTTATAACAGATGTTTAAACGTCGTCCGAACGAAACATGGCCTCGTCGTGTTGCCGCTCATGTTTCAGTTCGTCAATCACTTTCAACAAGTATTGGCCATACTGGTTCTTGATCATCGGCTGTGCAAGGGCATGCATCCGTTCTTCCGTAATCCATCCTTGGCGGTAGGCGATGCCTTCCAAACAAGCTATTTTCAGTCCCTGCCTTTTTTCGATGACTTCGACAAAAATGGAGGCTTCCGCCAATGAATCGTGCGTGCCGGTGTCGAGCCAGGCAAAGCCACGCCCGAGGGTTAACACCTTCAGCTCGTCCATTTCCAAAAACTTCTGATTGACGGTCGTTATCTCCAGCTCCCCGCGCGCAGAAGGTCGGATGGATTGAGCCACACGCACCACCTTGTTGGGATAAAAGTAAAGCCCCACCACGGCATAATTAGACTTGGGATGTTCGGGTTTTTCTTCGATGGAAAGGCAATTTCCTTCTCTGTCGAACTCGGCAACTCCGTAACGTTGCGGGTCGTCTACCCAATAGCCAAACACAGTGGCTTTCCCGGCCTGCTCCACATTGCATACGGCCTCACGCAACATTCGAGAAAAGCCCACGCCATGAAAGATATTGTCGCCCAAAACGAGGCACACGGAGTCGTCGCCAATAAACCGTTCACCGATAAGGAAGGCCTGTGCGAGCCCCCCCGGCGAAGGTTGCTCGGCATAGTCAAAACGCACGCCATAGTCGCTTCCATCGCCTAAAAGGCGCTTGAAAGCAGGAAGGTCGTCAGGCGTGGAAATAATCAGTATCTCGCGGATGCCTGCCAGCATCAACACCGATATGGGGTAGTAGACCATCGGCTTGTCATACACCGGCAGCAATTGTTTGCTCACTCCCTTCGTGATAGGGTACAGGCGCGTGCCGCTACCCCCTGCCAATACAATTCCTTTCATCTTTTTTCGTTATACTGTCAATGATTTTTCGGCTTAAACCAACATGCTGATTCCTAATGAAGACAGAAGAACATTTCGTTCTTTTGTAACACCCCTTTGCTGCGTGCTTTGGGATTTTCCCGGAAACCTTTATCATTTGTCAAGGAAAACTCCCATGTCAGGCGACCGGTTACAAAAGTAGGTAAAATATTTATCCCGTACTAAGGTCTTTACTTGTGACCGGCTTTCGGTTTTGCTTTGCGGCTTGACGTTCGTGGCCGTCTGTCATGTTCCGGCAGGTGAGAAAAGATTTTTCTTCGCCAATATCTGCGGAATCATCTCATTATTTTCAGAACAATATTTCTAACTTTGCGCTATTAACTTTACAGACGTGATGCAACCTACTTTACTTGTGCTGGCAGCCGGTATGGGGAGTCGCTACGGCGGCCTGAAACAGCTTGACAAATTAGGGCCAAGCGGTGAAACCATCATAGATTATTCCATTTACGACGCTATCAGGGCGGGATTTGGGAAAGTTGTTTTTGTCATCCGCAGAAGTTTCGAGGCCGATTTTCGCTCCACGGTAGTGGAGAAGTTCAAAGACCGGATAGAGGTAGAGGTGGTATTTCAAGACATCACCGATGTGCCCGAAGGATGTACTTATCACGCCAAACGCTCCAAGCCGTGGGGCACCAACCACGCCGTGTTGATGGGCAAAGACGTCATCAGCGGAGCTTTTGCCGTGATCAATGCCGACGACTTTTACGGCAAGGAATCGTTCGTTTCCATCGCCGATTTTCTCCGCAACGTCGATGGGAAGAAAAACGAATATTGCATGGTGGGCTACCACGTGGGCAACACGCTGTCTGAAAGCGGCGCGGTGAGCCGTGGGGTGTGCGTGGCAGACGCTCAAGGGTATTTGCAGAACGTGGTGGAACGCACCTCGATAGAAGAAAGGAACGGAGTCGTCTGTTATGTCGATGAAAAGGGAGAAGAGGTGGCCATCCCCCCCCATACGCTCGTATCGATGAACATGTGGGGCTTCACTCCCGACTATTTTGACTATTCGTTAGCCGCCTTCAGAGATTTTTTAGCCACTGACGGCGACAACTTAAAGTCGGAATTCTACATCCCGTCGGCAGTCAACAAACTCATTGTGCAAGGCAAAGTTACCTGCAAAGTGCTTGAGACACCGGCCAAATGGTTCGGCGTGACTTATGCCGCCGACCGTCCACAAACGATTTTGAAAATCAACGAACTGGTACGCAAAGGCGATTATCCCAAAAATTTGTTCAAACCTTAATACGCATGATTCCATGGCAAAAATATTAGTAACGGGCGGGACGGGTTATATCGGTTCGCACACGGTGGTCGAGCTGCAAAATGCGGGGCACGACGTAGTGGTGGTTGACAACCTGTCGAATTCAAATATCGGCGTACTCAACGGCATTGAGAGGATAACCGGCAGGTGTCCCGATTTTGAAAATATTGATTGCACCGACTACGTGGCTCTTGACCGCATGTTCGAAAAATATCCCGGCATAGAGGCCATCATCCATTTTGCGGCGAGCAAAGCCGTGGGTGAGTCGGTGGAAAAACCGCTGACCTACTACCACAACAACCTCACCTCGCTCATCAACCTGCTGCAACTGATGCCGGTTCACAAGGTGGAGCATCTCGTTTTCTCCTCCTCTTGCACAGTCTACGGGCAGCCCAACGAATTGCCCGTAACGGAAAAATCCCCCATTAAACCGGCACTTTCCCCCTATGGTAATACGAAGCAGATTTGTGAAGAAATCATCCGTGACACAAGTCATTCCAACCCGTCTTACCGCTCCATCATCCTCCGCTACTTCAACCCCATCGGCGCACATCCGAGTGCTGAAATCGGCGAACTTCCCAACGGAATCCCCAACAACCTGCTTCCCTACGTGACGCAAACGGCAATCGGGCTGCGAAAAGAGCTGAAAGTGTTCGGCAACGACTACAACACCCCCGACGGCACATGCATACGTGACTATATCAATGTGGTGGACTTGGCCAAAGCGCACGTGGTAGCCGTGCAGCGCCTTTTGGAAAGAAAAGCAGAACAGGTGCTCGAGATATTCAACCTCGGTACGGGCAAAGGGCTCTCTGTGCTCGACATCGTGAATACGTTTGAGAAAGTGAACGGGGTGAAAGTGCCACACGCTTTTGCCCCGCGCCGCGAAGGCGACATAGAAAAAGTGTGGGCAGACCCCACGTCGGCCAACGCCGTGCTCGGTTGGAAGGCGCAAGAAACGGTGGAAGACACGCTCAAAAGTGCCTGGGTCTGGGAAATGAAATTGGCCAAACAGCGCGAAAACAAAGAGACGGAAGAAACGAAATAATCGAAAAACGGCCTCCTTTTCATCGGGAGAATGCGTTTTGTGCCGTCCTTCGGGATTGCCTTTCGTCACAGCGTCGAGTGGCCGACTCTCGGCAAGAATCAAACGAAAAAGACATGCTGTATCCCCTGAAATTCGAACCCGTTCTTAAAGACAAGATTTGGGGAGGGACGAAAATCTCCAGCTTGTTCGGCAAGCCGTCGACCTCCGACTGCGTGGGTGAAAGTTGGGAAATTTCCGGTTATAGCGGCGACGAATCGGTCGTATCCAACGGCTTTCTCGCAGGTAACAATCTGCGAGAACTCATAGAAGTCTACATGGGCGACTTGGTGGGTGACAGGGTGTTCGAACAGTATGGGACAGATTTCCCCCTACTCTTCAAATTGATTGATGCCAACGACGATTTGTCCATACAAGTACACCCCGACGACACAACTGCCGCTCGCCGTCACCACTCGCCGGGCAAAACCGAAATGTGGTATGTCGTAGAAGCCGACCCTGGTGCGGAACTCATCATCGGGTTCAAAGATAATTCGTCAAAAGAGGCGTTCGCTTCGGCGACAGAACGTGGCGAGGCGGAGCGGCTTTTGCAACATATCCCCGTTCAAAAGGGCGACGTGTTCTTCATCCCGGCGGGCTTGGTGCATTCCATCGGCAAAGGCGTGATGGTGGCAGAAATACAAGAATCAAGCGACATCACCTACCGCATCTACGATTACAAACGAAAAGACTCCAACGGCAACGAGCG
>CAYPFZ010000001.1:17410-34029 GCA_964410225.1 uncultured Paludibacter sp. | reverse complement strand
TTTTGAGACCTTTGCAAAGCCTCATCATTTTTTATCGCCCCTCTTTTGTTGTAGTTTCACTTCTTCTTATCAGTCTTTCAACCACTTGTCGAGCCACGAGAAGAAAGTGCGTTGCCACAACACAGCGTTTTGCGGCTGCAGCACCCAGTGACATTCGTCCGGATAGATGAGCAATTCTGCCGGTATTCCCCTCAAACGGGCGGCTGAAAATGCACCCAATCCCTGAGTGTACGGGATGCGGAAGTCTTTCTCACCTACGATTACGAGTATGGGCGTATCCCATTTGTCCACAAACCAGTGAGGCGAATTGGCAAAGGAGCGTTGTGCCGTGGCATTTTCTTTTTCCCAATACGGGCCACCCAAGTCCCAGTTTCCGAAAAACGTTTCCTCTGTAGTGAGATATTTTTGATGAAAATTGAACATCCCGTTGTGGGCGATGAATGCCTTGAAACGCTTGTCGTGATGTCCTGCCAACCAGTAGACTGAATATCCTCCATAGCTGGCACCGATACAGCCCAATCGGTCGGCATCCACATAAGGTTCGGTGGATACGTCGTCAATGGCGGAGAGATAGTCCTTCATGTTTTGCCCTCCGTAATCTCCGCTGATTTGCTCCAGCCACTCTTGTCCGAAACCGGGCACTCCACGACGGTTGGGCAACACCACAATGTAGCCGTTGGCCGCCATGATTTGTATGTTCCATCGATATGACCAAAATTGACTTACGGTGTTTTGCGGACCGCCTTGGCAATAAAGCAGGGCGGGATATTTTTTTGTCGGGTCGAAATGGGGAGGATATGCAACCCACGTGAGCATCTGCTTGCCGTCGGTCGTGGTGACCCAACGTTCTTCGATTCGCCCCATGTTGAGTTGTGCCAAAAGTTCTTCGTTTTCACGCGAAATATCCCTGACCTCTCCGCTTTGCCGGTCAATGGCGTATATCTCAGTGGGGGCACTCATCGACTGGCGAGTTGCCACAAGATTGCCGTCGGCCGGCACAACGGTGAGGTAGTCAAAGTCGCCTTGGGTGATTTGTTCCACCGCACCGGTTGTCATCTCCACTTGGTAAACATGTGTCCTGGCCTTGACACACGCGGTGAAATAGAGTGATTGACCGTCGGCAGACCATACCGGACTGTGCACGCTTTCCGAGAAATTTTCAGAGAGGTCACGCCATTCTCCACTCTGCAGATCAAGCAACATGAGACGATTTTTGTCGGACTCATATCCGTCTCGCTCCATGCTTTCCCAGGCCATCCATCGTCCGTCGGGCGAGAAGAGAGGGTTCTTGTCGTATCCCTTGTTTGCCTCGGTGAGGTTGCGTGTTTCCCCTGTTTCGAGCGAGTGAAGGTAGATGTCGGTATTGGTGGAAAGTGCATAGGCCGTCCCCGTCATCTTTTTGCTCGTGTATGCGATTGATTTGCCATCCACGCTCCAAGCTAACTGTTCGATGCCACCGAAAGGTTTGACGGGACTCTCGTAGGGTTCTCCTTCGAGCAAATCTTTTTCCTCTCCCATTTTTTGCCCGTTGAAATCGGCCACAAAGGGATGAGGTATCACCTCTGTCCATTCATTCCAGTGACGATACATCAAGTCGTCAATCAAACGTCCGCTGGCTTTGGGTAAATCGGGATAAATATCGACGACACGCTGTCCATATTTCACGTTGGCAATGAAGAGCAGTTTGGTTTCATCGGGTGAAAAAGCGAAATCGACGATGCCGCCTTCGCGGTCAGTCAGCTGTTTCTTTTCGCCGCCGTCACTATCCATCACCCAGATTTGCATACTTCCACTCTCGTTGCTGAGGAAGGCTATGTGTCGACTGTCGTTCATCCAACGGGGAGCGGCTTCTTGAAAGGCCGAACGTGTGAGCTGCTTCCTGCCGCTTCCATCCACGTTTACCACGAATATTTCCGAGTTCCCCTTGTTCTCCGGAATGCTGTAGTAGCTCACCGTGTACACCACCTTTTTCCCGTCAGGTGAGACGTCAAATGTGCCTACACGCCCGAAAGCCCATAAGGTTTCTGGTGTCATCAGGCCGTTCTCCACTTTGCATTGTTGTTTGCCAATGACAAAACTATCGTCGGTTTGTTTGTTGCCTCCACACGAAAGTACTGTCATAGCTAATGCCGCCATAATACTTGTTTTTAACGCCGTTTTTGTCATAGTCTTTTTTTTATAGTGCTTGATGTTTCCACTTTTTTTTGAAGAATCGGGAGAAGTGTGCGTTTCCTATTATTTCAGTGTACGGTTGCCACGGCGAATACGCTCACTTTTACATCCCGTGCCCGGAGCAAAGGATGTACACACGCCTCCATAGTAGAACCTGTGGTGAGCACATCGTCTACCAACAGAACGTGTTTGCCATCAAAAACCTCGGGACAAGGCAATTCAAACATACCTACTGTGTTTTCATAGCGCTCAATTGCGGCTTTTTTCCGGGTTTGCGATTCGTTCTCCCGACAGCGCTTCAAATGTTCCGTGTCGATTGGTTTGCCCAAGTGTTTGGCAAGCCCTTGGGCTATCCAGTCACTTTGATTGTAACCGCGTTGAGCAAGTTTGTTCGGGTGAAGCGGTACGGGCACGATGACATCCACGTCTTTGTACATACCCGCTTCCGCCAATGTCACACCGGCATAACCTCCCAAAGAGAGTCCTACTTCTTTCCTTCCGTTATATTTCAACTGATATATTACCCGCTGCAGATCCGAATCCTTTTCGTAAAAAAAGAAGGCCGTCGCTCGTTCTATCGGGACTTTTCCCCAGAAGCGTTTTTCCACTTCGTTGTCCGGTAGCTCGTGATAACGTGTCTTAGGAAATGAATTCAGACATGCGATACATACATGAGCCTCTTCCTCCACCAGCACCTCACCACAAGACACACACAGATCCGGGTACATCAAGTCGAGCAATGCTTTCCACCAATTCACAATCTAAGCACTTTCGTCAACCACCAAACATAGCCAAGATTCTCGGCAAGAAAACCAACAGCCCGATGAATACGGAGAAAACGGCACAGACCAACACACCACCTGCGGCCATGTCCTTGGCTCTTCCGGCCAATTTATGATAATCAGGTGACAGCAGATTAACCACACTCTCAACGGCGGAATTAAGCAACTCTGCGGCAATGACCATGGCGATACACAACAAACAGACCATCCATTCCATCGCGCTTATTTCAAAGAAGAATCCGGCTGCCACCACTCCGGCTGCCATCGTGAAATGGATGCGCAAATTGGGTTGAGTGGCCATGGCCGCCTTAATGCCCTTGTAGGCACAAGCGAAACTTCCCTGTCGCTTCTTCATAGGTTATCGCCTTCGAAGGTGGCCAATGTTTCTTTCAATATTTCACTGACGGAAGGATGGGGAAATACACACCGCTGCCATTCACCCACGGTCATTTTTCGCTCTACGGCAAGGGTTGCCGTGGTGATGATTTCCGAGGAATAGTTACCCAACAGATGTACCCCCAGTATTTTGTCTTCTTTGCTTACTAATATTTTACATAAGCCTGTTGCTCCTTCATTCTCGGCGACGAATCGTCCGGAGTAGGCCATGGGAAGGCGCAAAGCCACGTAGTCCGTTCCTTCTGCCTTGAGGTTTTCTTCGGTACACCCTACCCCCGCCATTTCGGGATTGGTGTAAACAACACCCGGGATGGCATGGTAGCTCATTGAGTCATACTCGCCACGGACGGTATTAACGGCCACCTCGGCCTCACGCACGGCAGTGTGCGCCAACATGGAAAATCCCGTGACGTCGCCTGCGGCAAATACATTCGGCTGTGATGTCCGCATGTATTCATCGACAATGATACCTCCTTGCGGAGTCGTCGCTATGCCGAGACTCTCCAATCCGAACCCTTTTGTATTGGGTCGCCGCCCCACGCTGAGCAAGATGCGTTCGGGACGGACGGTGTGTGTCACACCTCCTTGTTCGAATATTACATCGCCGTCTTTGACTTCCAAAACGCGACTTTGGAGGTGGAACTTCACGCCTTGTTTTTCCAATTCGCCACGCAGCAACGCACTCAGCTCACGATCCATCTGGGGAAGGACTTCATCCTGCATTTCGATGATATCCACCTCACTCCCCAGCATGGTGTAAAGCGAAGCAAACTCCATACCGATGACACCACCTCCTATAATGGCGACAGAGGCGGGCAGTTCTTTCGACTCCAAGGCTTCTCTGCTGCTCCACACCCTCTCGTCAGTTATGCCGGGGATGGGAGGAACAACATTGGACGAGCCGGTACACACCAGCAAATTGCGCACCAAATAGTCCACGCCTCCGCACTCCAGCTTGATGTCTTTCCCTTCCCAACCGACAATGCGCGCTTCACCTTTGATCGCCGTGATGTTTTCATGTTTCAGCCGGGCGCGAACGCCTGCCACCAACTTGCGCACCACTTTGTTCTTTCGGGCTGCCACTTTGGCGTAGTCGGCGGTTACGCTCTCTGCCCGGATGCCGTACTTCTCCGCGTGGAGCGCATGTTCGTACAACTTGGCGCTGTAAAGGAGGGTTTTTGTCGGGATGCAGCCTTCGTTGAGACACACCCCTCCCACTTCTTCCTTTTCAAACAACAACACTCTCAGACCCAATTTTGCAGCATGTTCAGCTGCCGTGTATCCGGCCGGGCCGCCGCCGACAATTCCTAAATCGCACATGTGACTCTATTTTACAAAAGGAACAAACGCGAGGCAAAAGTTCGGACAAATGCCCGCCCTCACATTGTGATGTATCCCGCATTCTTCTATTCTCTTGCAAATATAGGCGAAAAACAAAACTCCGGCCAAACGAAAGAATTATTTTTCCTCCGTCAGACAGACACAAAACAAAACTGCCGCGGCACGGCATTCGCCCTACCACGGCATATCTGTTGTGAGTTTTTCTCGATGAAAACGGGAAAAGAAGTGAAGGAAAAGCCGATCACCTGCAATCCGCACACTTGCCGACGTAAGATATTTCGACAGACTCGATGACGTATTTGTCTGACTGTGGAAGTGTGAAATATTCCGGCCGCATGTTGTGAATGTCGAACACACGACCACAACACCTGCAGCGCAAGTGAGCGTGATTCGACAAATCGGCATCATAACGAGAATTGTGTTCGTCAATGGTCAATGTCTGAACCGCTCCCTTTTCAAGAAACAAATTCAACGTGTTGTACACCGTTGTTTTCGACAAAGTAGGCATCGAGGGCGCCAAATCCGTGTAGATGTCATCCACCGTGGGATGGGTGGTATGAGTCAACAGGTAGTTCATCACCGCCGTACGTTGCACGGAAGGTCTGATTCCGTAACTCAACAAATATTGGTGTGTCTGCGAAATTGAGTATTCCATAAATTCCTCCTTTTGAAATTTAAATCCGCTCCAAAGATAGAAAAAATCTATGACTTGCGCAAATAAAAACGATTTGCGCAAAAAAAAACGTGCAAAAAACAACAGAGCCTGACACTCCTAAACTTAAAAAAAGTGTCAGACTCTGTTATTAAGCTCTTTAAATATGGCTCTGCGAGAGTTTACAACACGTTCAACTCTTTCAACACCGCATTGGTTTTACGCACGGCTGCCGCACTTTTGGCAAAAAGGACTCTTTCTTCGTCGTTCAGCTTGAAATCGATGATGGATTCCACTCCGTTTTTTCCAATCACTGCAGGCACTCCGATGCAAATATCATTTTCACCATACTCGCCTTCGAGATAAACGCACGAAGGAATGATCTTCTTATGATTATGAAGGATGGCTTCTACCACGTAAGCTGCCGCTGCGCCGGGGGCATACCATGCCGAGGTTCCGAGGAGCTTGGTGAGAGTGGCACCCCCCATCATGGTATCGGCCACCACCTTGTCGAGCGTCTCTTTGTCGAGCAGGTCGGACACCGGACGACCTTTGTAGGTGGCATAGCGAATGATCGGCACCATGGTCGTGTCGCCATGACCACCGATAACAAGCCCTTCCACTTCATTGATGTTAGCACCAAGAGCTTTGCTCAAATAGAATTTGAAACGTGCTGTGTCAAGCATGCTCCCCATGCCGAACACGCGGTTTTTCGGAAGACCCATCCGCTTGAGCACCATGTAAGTCATCGTGTCCAAAGGATTGCTGACAACAAGCAGGGTAGCCTCAGGCGAATATTGCAACGCCTTTTCAACCACGCCTTTCACGATTCCGGCATTCACGCCGATGAGTTCCTCGCGGCTCATGCCCGGCTTACGGGGAACGCCCGAGGTGATGACTATCACGTTGGAGCCCGCCGTCTGCTCGTAGTCATCGGTACAGCCCACCAAGCTGGAGTCGAAACCTAACAGACTGGCAGTCTGAATAATATCCAGCGCTTTGCCTTCCGAAAGGCCTTCTTTTATATCCAACAAGACCACTTCGTCGGCCGATTTTTTGAACTCAAGTACATTCGCACACGTGGCGCCTACATTACCGGCACCCACAACAGTTACTTTTGACATAATTGTTTGTTTTTAAATATGTTCTGGAAAACAAATTTCTTTTTTTCTTTCCCAAGTTGCGCCGCAAATATACGAACAAAATAAATATGGAAAAAAATCTTCAATTTATTTTCCGATTTTTTTTCGTTCCTTATTCTGAAGGCTTGCATACAGGGTGAAACGCAAGACTTTTACCGAGAATTGTGCTCATCCTTCATCCCTATTTTTTCCAAAGCACGCGGCAGAAGGGGGTGTGAGAAGGAATTTCTGTGCCTACACCTACTATTGCCGGTTTGTCGGGTTTACCTTACATTTGCGGCGGTTTTACAGCTTCACAATTGCGATGAACTACACTTTTTTTGATTTCCTTGCCCTTGTCGGTTCGCTCGGTTTGTTCCTGTATGGAATGAAAATCATGAGCGAGGGTTTGCAGAAAATGGCGGGCAACCGCTTGCGCTCCATTCTGACGGCCATGACGAAAAACCGGGTGACGGGCGTGCTCACCGGGCTGTTGGTCACGGCTCTCATCCAGTCGTCGAGTGCCACAACGGTCATGGTGGTGAGCTTCGTCAACGCCGGGCTGCTCACCCTGGTGCAGTCGATCACTGTCATCATGGGTGCCAATATCGGTACGACGGTCACCGCCTGGCTCATTTCGCTGCTGGGATTTTCAGTAAGCATTGTCGACTTTTCCATCCCGCTCATGGCGGTAGCCATACCGTTCATCTTCTCCGGCAAAAGCAAGCGCAAATCTTTAGGTGAATTCATCATGGGGTTTGCGCTTTTGTTTCTCGGGTTGGAATGGTTGAAAAACTCCATGCCCGACCTGCAAAACAATCCGGAGATTTTGGAGTTCCTGTCACGCTACACAGACATGGGCTTCGGGTCGGTACTGCTTTTCCTTGTTGTGGGGACGTTGATGACGGTCATCGTCCAGTCGTCGAGTGCCACAATGGCCATCACGTTGGTGATGTGCGCCAAAGGATGGATACCGTTCGAGCTGGGTGCAGCCATGGTTCTGGGCGAAAACATCGGTACGACCATCACGGCTAACATCGCAGCCATCCCGGCCAATGTGTCGGCCAAACGGGCGGCATTGTCGCACATGATGTTCAATGTGTTCGGCGTCATCTGGATGCTACTCATTTTTTATCCCTTCACCGGCATGATTTCTCACTTGGTAGAGGCAATGGGACCGGGCAACCCCGGCCAACTCATGCAATTCACCTCGTCGCTCGACGCCTCGACCTTGGGAATCATCTCGGGCACGGGCAACGAAGGACTTACTCCCGAACAGACGGCTTTGAAGAGACAGTTTCTGCAATATCAGGTGGCCACCTCCTACGGACTGTCGCTCTTCCACACGATGTTCAACTGCATCAACACGTTCATCATGATATGGTTTGTGAAAATCATCGCGTTCGTGGTGTCCTTCCTCATCAAGCAAAAGGAGTCGGACGAAGAATTCCAATTGAAATACATTTCCACGGGAATGCTCTCCACCTCCGAGCTTTCGCTCCTGCAAGCGAGAAAGGAGATTGTCGTGTACAGCGAGCGGACAACGCGCATGTTCCACATGGTGCGTGACCTGTACAAAGAGACGAACGAGAACGAATGTGTCAAAATATTCACCCGCATACAGAAATACGAAAACATCAGCGACCGCATGGAGGTGGAAATCGCCGGCTATCTGACCAAGGTGGCCGAAGGACGTCTGAGCGAAAACGGGAAACACCGCTTGCAAGCCATGCTGCGTGTGGTGTCAGAAATAGAAAGCACGGCCGACAGCTGCTTCAATCTGGCTCGCATCATCATGCGCAAACGCGACGACAAAGCCGCCTACACCCAACAAATGGATGAAAACATGCAGTTGATGTTCGACCTTGTGGACAAGGGTTTGGAAGCAATGAGAAAGCAACTCGACAGCAACCGGGAAGGCCGCACGGAAGAATATAACCACTCGGTCGACATAGAGAACGAGATAAACAACTTCCGCAACCAACTCAAGCGGCAAAACCTCAACGACATAAAGGAACATCAATACGACTACCAGGCGAGCGTCACATACATGGACATGATCAACGAATGCGAAAAGATGGGCGATTATGTCATCAACGTGGCGGAAGCGTTAGACGAAGAATACTACGACTAACTCCGACTGAAAGGAGATACCGCGCACACCTCAGGCGGGGAATAACTGTCGATATTCCCCGCCTGAGGTGTTTTTTTGCCTGCGTTTTCACTCTTCTCTTGCGTGCTTACGCAATTTTCGCTGCGTAAGTACGTAGCTCGCGCTGCGTAATAACGCACGAGGAAGGGGGTTACAAGACTTTCGCCACGTAGTATCTTGGCAAGTGGACAAAGCATGCCGAATGCGTGCGTGCAACCCGACGGGCGTATTGCTCCGAATCGGCTCGTTGCATTACGTGCCGAAACACTATCTTTGCACCTGGAACGTAACACATAAAACAGCCCAATGATTTATTTCTTCCAAACTTCCGACCTGCGTGTCTATGCCGTACAAACGAGCCGCACACTGACTGACGAAGACATTCAAAAATTGGTATGGCTCTTCAATGGAGCAGAGCTTCTTCCCGGATGCCCCGAAGCGGGTTCCTTTGTCGGTCCGCGCCGCGAAATGATCACCCCGTGGAGTACCAACGCGGTGGAAATCACACAAAACATGGGCATCGTGGGCATCACGCGGATAGAGGAATTCACTCCCCAGGCAGAAACAGAAGAAGGACAACCGGCTTTCGACCCCATGTTGCAATGTCGTTACGACCGTTTGGGACAAGACATTTTTACCATTGACAAGCAACCCGAAGTTGTTTTACACGTTGACGACATAGCCGCCTACAACGAACAGGAAGGCTTGGCCTTGAGTCCGGAAGAGATAGCCTACCTCGAGGAAGTCAGTCGCAAGATGGGGCGCAAACTCACCGACAGCGAGGTGTTCGGCTTCTCGCAAGTCAATTCCGAGCATTGCCGCCACAAAATTTTCGGAGGGAAATTCATCATTGACGGGGAAGAAAAACCCGAATCGCTTTTTTCTCTCATAAAGAAGACTTCGGCGGAACATCCGAACACACTCGTCTCTGCCTATAAAGATAATGTAGCGTTCACCCGGGGACCCGTCATCGAGCAGTTTGCCCCACGCCGTGGCGACACCGCCGACTTCTTTCACACAAAAAAAATAGAATCTGTGCTTTCACTGAAAGCCGAGACACACAATTTTCCTACGACCGTGGAGCCTTTCAACGGGGCATCCACCGGCACAGGGGGCGAAATACGCGACCGCCTTGGAGGGGGCAAAGCCGGTTTGCCCCTCGCAGGCACGGCCGTCTACATGACCGGCTACCCGCGTCCCGCCGGAGAAGAGAAGACAAGAGCGTGGGAACAGCATGTTTCGCCCCGGCCGTGGCTCTATCAAACGCCCGAACAAGTGCTCATCAAGGCCTCCAACGGAGCATCAGACTTTGGCAACAAGTTCGGGCAGCCTCTCATCTGCGGCTCGCTGCTCACCTTCGAACACGAAGAAAACGGAAAGACCTACGGTTATGACAAAGTCATCATGCTGGCTGGCGGTGTCGGCTTTGCCAAGAAAGCCGACTCACTGAAAGACACGCCCGAAGCAGGAGAGAGCATCGTGGTGATGGGAGGTGACAACTATCGCATCGGCATGGGAGGAGGTGCCGTTTCGTCGGTCGACACGGGTCAATATGCCAATGCCATTGAGCTGAACGCCGTGCAACGCGCCAACCCTGAAATGCAGAAGCGCGTGGCCAACGTCATCCGCACACTGGCCGAAAGCGATGATAACCCCATCATCTCCATACATGATCACGGAGCCGGCGGACACCTTAACTGTCTTTCCGAATTGGTAGAAAGTACGGGGGGACGCATTGACATGAAAGCACTTCCGGTGGGCGATCCTACACTGAGTGCCAAAGAAATCATCGGCAACGAGAGTCAGGAACGCATGGGCTTCTTGTTACGAAAAGAGGATGTGGAACGAGTGAACCGTTTGGCCGCTCGAGAACGTGCCCCCATGTATGTCGTTGGCGAAACAACCGGCGACATGAGGCTCGTGTTTGAACAAAAAAACGGAGATGCCGCCATCGACATGCCATTGGATGACTTTTTCGGAAACCCTCCGCGTACCGTCATTATCGACCACACGGTGGAATCACGTTTTTCCCCGGTGGAAACGGACGAGACACTGCTGCTCGACTACCTGCGGCAGGTGCTCCAGGTAGAATCGGTCGCCTGCAAAGATTGGCTTACCAACAAAGTGGATCGATCTGTCAGCGGGAAGGTTGCCCGCCAGCAGTGCGTGGGCGAGCTCCAGCTGCCCCTGGCCGACCTTGGAGCTGTGGCACTCGACTATCGAGGTACGGCCGGCATCGCCACTTCTATCGGACACGCACCGCTCGTAGCTTTAACCGACCCGGCAGCAGGGTCGGTCATGGCAATGGCCGAAGCTCTTACCAACATCGTGTGGGCACCGTTAGCCAACGGGATAAGCAGCGTGTCACTCAGTGCCAACTGGATGTGGCCATGCAAGAATGCAGGTGAAGACGCACGGCTTTACCGCGCTGTTGAAGCATGCAGCCTTTTTGCCCGCTCGTTGGGAATCAACATTCCAACCGGGAAAGACAGCCTGTCCATGACACAGAAATATGGTGAAAAGAAGGTGCTTGCTCCCGGTACAGTCATCATATCGGCAGCTGCGGAAGTGTCAGACGTGAAACGCATTGTCACTCCTTTTATCAAAGACGTGCCCGAGACGCATGTGTATTACATCGACTTTTCTTTCGATGCCCATAAAATAGGCGGTTCCGTATTGGCGCAAATACTGGGTCGGATCGGCGATGAAGTACCCACCGTGTATGATGCCGAGTATTTCAAAGACGCTTTCAATACGGTGCAAGAACTTGTTCATCAAGGCTTGGTGCTCGCCGGACACGATATTTCCGAGGGAGGACTTATCACGGCTCTGCTTGAGATGTGTTTCCCCAACAAACAGGGCGGACTCCGCATCACACTCGATGACATCGTGGGAACGTCGCTCCTGTCCATCCTCTTTGCAGAGAATCCCGGCGTGCTCATTCAGGTGAAAAAGCGGAAAACCGTGGAGAAAATCCTTGCCGACAACGGTATCGGTTTCGCACGCATCGGCATGCCCATAGCAGAACGGAGATTGGAAATACATAGAAAAAAGGATGCCTATGCTTTCTCTATTGACGAGCTGCGCGACGTGTGGTTCCGCTCATCCTACTTGCTCGACCGAAAGCAAAGTGGGGAACATTGCGCCTCCGAACGATATGCCAACTACAAACACCAATCTTTGGAATTTGTTTTCCCGGCTGCCTTCAAAGGGAAGTTGTCACAGTTTGGCCTCTCCCCCGACCGCCGGCCAAGCGGCATAAGGGCGGCCATCATCCGCGAACAAGGCACCAACGGCGAGCGGGAAATGGCCTATGCTCTCTATTTGGCAGGCTTCGACGTGAAAGATGTACACATGACCGACCTGGTTTCAGGGCGAGAAACCTTGGAAGACGTACACATGATTGTGTTCTGCGGCGGCTTTGCCAACTCCGACGTGCTTGGCTCGGCCAAAGGATGGGCAGGCAGCTTCCTCTATAACGAAAAGGCAAAAACTGCGCTCGAACGTTTTTACGCACGACCCGACACGCTGAGCCTCGGCATCTGCAACGGTTGCCAGCTCATGATGGAATTAGGACTGGTCACCCCCGAGCACGACCCAAAACCACGCATGAAGCACAACATATCCCGCAAATTCGAATCATCGTTCCTCACTTTGGAAATACCGGACAACCACTCCGTCATGTTCGGCACGCTCTCCGGCAGCCGACTCGGCATTTGGGTGGCTCACGGCGAAGGACGCTTCTGCCTGCCCAAACCGGAAGGCGAATACCATATCGTGGCAAAATACAACTATCCGGACTACCCCGCCAACCCCAACGGCTCCGACTACCGCGTGGCGGGCATCTGCTCGGACAACGGACGACATTTGGCCATGATGCCACATTTGGAACGAGCCATATTCCCTTGGCAATGCGCTCACTACCCTTCCGACCGACAGCAAAGCGACCAAATCACCCCATGGATGGAAGCCTTCGTCAACGCCCGACACTGGGTGGAACAGAACAAAGAGCAATAGGCAAATCCACACTCTTAGCCGTCGCCGCGACACGACAGACCCCCGATAGGACTTCGGAAAGCTCCATCGACAAAATGCCTTCTCTGCTTCTGTCGTAGAATTGCCTTCCTCCACCTGTCACACAAACATCACACGACCCCCTGACACGATAGTTCGAAACAGTAACTATCCGGTCTTCTGCTGCGTACTTACGGAAATTTTGCAGGATAAGCAGGCCGAATGACGACGCATTCATGCCGTCACAACAAGCTGTTTATTACCAATTTGCAGAAATCACCTGCCTGAGACGACGACAGGCTTTTTGATCACCTTGCGAACACCTTTTTCGGTGTGGAACACTTCAAAGTAAACCACATAAACCCCCATGTTGGCCAACGAGCCGTTAGACAGACGGCCGTCCCACGTGTAAAGTCCTTCGGTGGAAAGAAGGTCATTGGAGGCAAGGCGGGCCACTTGCACACCGGCCATGTCAAAAATGAAGAGGTTGGCCGCATAACCGGGCTCGCCCACGCGATAGTACATGAAACACACGTCGTCCACACCGTCGTTGTCGGGCGAAAAGGCTTCCGGGTCGAGGCGGAACCAGCTGTCAGCATCGTCACCGTTTCCATCGGCTAAAGAGCGGTATTGCGAATTGCGATAACCGGGCGTGCCGTAGTTGGTCTCGGAAGAAGCCGAGTGCCACGAATCTTCACTTTGGGTGACAAAATAGGGAGAAATACGCTCGAGCGCCACCCCTTTTTCGTCGCGGATGAGCGGATGATGCCAAGAGGCCTTGTAAGAAAGTTCGTCGAAAACGGTAGTCCCTGCCGAGTCCGTCACCACAACCGTACCTTCGGTGTTGTTAAGAGTAGTCCATTCCATGGTATATATCAGGCTTCCGACAGGACAACGATGATAGGCACGCACAGTTTCGGCTTCTTCGGTCACGGCCAAACATGCACCGGGAGCCAACAGACATTCACCTTCGAGACTATGACCGGTATTCAGCGTGCCGTCAGTCTTCCTTGTCGTGAAAACGAGAGACGACACGTCGAGCAGGCGATCAGACACGTTCATCACCTCGATGTATTCATACGAATCATCCGGTTGGTTGAACATCACTTCGTTCAACACCACATCTCCGGATTGAGGAGCCCTGGCATATCCGAATACCTTGGAAGTCTCTTGCAACAGGTTGCCCGATAAATCGGTCAAACCATACGTTTCCAACGTATAAATCATATCTTCCTCGAACGTCGTGCCAAAGTCGAGGTGCAGCGACCACCCGTCGTCGGCCACGGACTGTGTGAGCGGTTTCCCCACACCGTGATCCACCTCGAAAGTAGCGGAGGAGTAATCCATCTCCTCTGAAAAGCTAAGGAGCAACGCGCTTTCATCGACAATTTTCACCGAAACCCATTGCGGGGCGGTAGTGTCTGTACCCGGCTCGCCCGTCACCACGATATCATCGAAACAATAGCGATGGCCTGTCGCGCTGCTGTTGGAAAACATCACGCCCACGTAGCGACTCCGCTCCAAGGAGCTGTCGTCCACACTTCCTTCCTTCACGTAATCTTCCTCACCGGCCAGGCGGCTGTAAAGTTCGAAATGTCCATTGCCGTTGCGGGTCACTCTCACTTGCACTTCCACCGTGTCGCCGACAAGACGCTGCGAGGCACCCTTGATAATTTCCGTTTTTGTCGTTCCCCGCTGCACAAACAGCGAAACGGCATCACTTGCCCCTCCGATGCGCACATAATAGGCATTGCATGTGTCTATCCCGCTGTTGCGGTCGGAAGCGATGTAAAAGGCGGCATAATTGTACTGCGAAGTGGGATACTCTATTCGCACCCAACACTCCCATGTGGCCTTCACGAACGATTCCGAGGGGGTGAACAGATAAGACTGTGACGCCGCGTCGGCGGAAGAACGGAGACGAAAATTTTCGTCTACCACAAAGTGCTCGTCAGTGCCCGTCCAAGTGGGATTGTGCGTGAAGTCGCCGTCGGTGAAATGTTCGTCTACCTGCGAAAAGAGGTTGAAAACCGGGAAGAGGAAAGCAAAAAACGTTATTTTTCTCATGGCACACTGTATTTTAGGATAGAATGGCTTACTTTTGTCTGCCTTTCTAAAAAGGCCTAAACAACAGGCAAATATACATTAACCTAACCATAGGAAGCAACCAACGAAACAAAAAAAATATATGAAAGTAGCGATTGTGGGTGCCAGCGGCGCCGTAGGGCAAGAATTCTTGAACGTATTGGCAGAGCGCGACTTCCCGATAGACGAGCTGCACCTTTACGGTTCGTCGCGCAGCGCGGGAAGGACATACGAATACCGTGGAAACATCGTCACCGTCAAAGAATTGGTACATGGTGACAGCTTCAAGGGCGTGAACTTGGTGTTCGTTTCTGCCGGAGCGTCTGTCTCCAAAGAGTTTTCTGACGACATCACACGCTTCGGAGCGGTCATGATAGACAACTCGAGTGCTTTCCGCATGGATGCCGACGTGCCGCTGGTTGTACCCGAAGTGAATGCCGCCGATGCAAAAAACCGTCCGCGCGGTATTATCGCCAATCCCAACTGTACCACCATACAGATGGTCGTTGCGTTGAAGCCCATCGAGGCCCTTTCACACATCAAGCGGGTGCATGTATCCACCTACCAGGCGGCCAGCGGTGCGGGTGCGGCAGCCATGAGCGAGTTGGAAGAACAGCACCGTCAGATAGTCCGCGGTGAACAAGTATCCGTGGAGAAGTTCCATTATCAATTAGCCTACAACCTCATCCCGCAAGTGGACGTATTCACCGACAACGGCTATACGAAAGAAGAAATGAAAATGCACAACGAGACACGTAAAATCATGCACAGCGACCTCTGCGTGAGTGCCACCTGCGTACGTGTCCCGGTTCTGCGTGCCCATTCCGAGAACATCCGGGTTGAGACCGAGCGACCCGTCAGTGCGGAAGAGGCACGTCGGGCTTTCGACGCGGCCGAAGGAGTGGTAGTAATCGACCGACCCGACGAGAGGCAATACCCCATGCCGCTCTTCCTGTCGGGTAAAGACCCGGTGTATGTGGGACGTATCCGGGATGACTTGAGTAACCCCAACGGCCTTATCTTCTGGTGTGTCAGCGACCAGATAAGAAAAGGTGCCGCTCTCAATGCCGTGCAAATTGCCGAATATCTGATTGCGGAAGGCGAACTGCCCACTTGACACCTGCCTGAGGTTTCAAAACCTTCGTGATGAGCATACATGCGCATCAGACAACCAACAGGCTGAATGCCATGATCGCCATGCCTCCCACGAAACCGACAATGGAATAGTGATGACAACCGTAACGCTCGGCGGCAGGTATCAATTCGTCAACCGAGATGAAGACCATGATACCCGCCACCGCAGCCATGACCAAACCCAAAGTGAGGGGCGTGACAAAAGGCAGGAGCAGAAAATAGCCCACTAATCCCCCGATCGGTTCGGCCATACCCGAAGAAAAAGAATACCAAAAAGCCTTTTTGCGGTTGCCCGTGGAATAGTACATCGGCACTGACACAGCGATGCCTTCGGGAATGTTGTGAATGGCGATGGCCACGGCGATGGGAATGGCAATGGATGGATCGACGTAGGCCGTGGTGAAGGTGGCTATACCTTCCGGGAAATTGTGAATGGCAATACCCAATGCCATCAACACTCCCGTGCGCTGCAACCGCCGCGTGGAGTTACCCTGCCTGTCAAGGTCTTCCACCATATACACCTCGTGGGGATTCTCCTCCGACGGTATCAGCATGTCAATAAGAAAGACCATCGCAATACCGGCAAAGAAAGCCAACACCACGCCCAAGGCGGGATGCTCCATGCCCCCTTGCTCCACCTGCTCCAAAGCCTGGGGAAACAGCTCCACAAACGACACATAGATCATCACCCCCGCCGAGAAACCCAAGGCCGTGGAAAGAAACTTGGTGTTGGTGCGCCGAGCAAAAAAAGCGATGGCACTGCCAATGCC
>CAYPFZ010000001.1:0-17310 GCA_964410225.1 uncultured Paludibacter sp. | reverse complement strand
GGGAAATGCTACATTTTCTCAGGCACTTCTATGCCGAGCAAGCCCATGGCCGTTTTTATCACGTGAGCTGTGACTTTCGATAAGGTCAGGCGGAAGCGTTTCAGGGAGTCGTTCGCCTCGCGCAAGATAGAAAAGTCGTGGTAGAACTGGTTGTATTCTTTTGCTAATTCGTAGACATAATTGGCGATGAGAGCGGGACTGAATTCCCTTCCGGCATGGTGCACCACTCCTTCGAACTCGGTGAGCAGTTGCACGATGTGGGCTTCCTTGTCGGAAATGGGCAGACGCGTGTCAAGCGGCAGGCAAAAGTCGATGCCCTGCTCATCGGCCTTGCGCAACACCGATTTGATACGGGCGTGGGTATATTGGATAAAAGGACCGGTATTCCCGTTGAAATCGATGGATTCTTTAGGGTTGAAGAGCATGTTTTTTCGTGGGTCCACTTTCAAGATGAAGTATTTCAATGCGCCCAAGCCCACAATGCGAGCCACTTCCTCTATTTCTTGGGAATTCTCTCCGTCTATTTTGCCCAATTCTTCGGCTGCCTCGCGGGCTGTCGCCACCATTTCATCGATAAGTTCGTCGGCATCGACCACCGTGCCTTCGCGGCTTTTCATCTTGCCCTCGGGCAGTTCCACCATGCCGTAAGAAAAATGCACGAGGCTTTTCCCCCACTCAAAGCCCAAGCGGTCGAGCAGGATGGCAAGCACCTGAAAATGGTAATTCTGCTCGTTGCCCACCACATAAACCATTTTGTCTATCGGGTAGTCCTCATAGCGCATCTTGGCCGTACCGATGTCTTGCGTCATGTATACCGAGGTACCGTCGGTGCGCAACAGCAGCTTTTCGTCCAAACCGTCTTGCGTGAGGTCTGCCCACACCGACCCGTCGGGACGGCGGTAGAAAAGTCCCTTGTTCAGTCCCTCTTCCACTTTTTCCTTACCTTCAAGGTAGGTCTGTGACTCATAATATATTTTGTCGAAGTCAACGCCCAATTTTTGGTAAGTTTCGTCAAACCCGGCATACACCCATCCGTTCATCATGTTCCATAGACGGTGCACCTCCGGGTCGCCTTGTTCCCAAGCCAACAACATGCGTTGCGCTTCCTGAATGAGTGGTGCGCTACGTTTGGCCTCTTCTTCGCTCATGCCTTGTGACATCAGCTCCGCGACTTCGGCTCTGTAGTGTTGGTCAAACAGCACATAGTACTTACCCACGAGGTGGTCGCCTTTCATACCCGACGATTCAGGAGTCTCACCGTGGCCGAAACGTTTCCAGGCCAGCATGGATTTACAAATGTGGATGCCTCGGTCGTTGACAATATTCGTTTTCACCACGCGCCACCCGCAAGCTTTTTGTATTTCGGCAATGCTGTATCCAAGCAGGTTGTTGCGTATATGTCCTAAGTGAAGAGGTTTGTTGGTGTTTGGCGAGGAATATTCCACCATCACAAGGGGTGCATCGGCAGCGGGGGCGGCGACACCATAGTGAGTGTCGAACTGCAAGGAGTTGAGACACTCCACCCAATACCCCTTATCGACGACCAAATTGAGAAAACCTTTTATCACATTGTAAGAAGCGACGGAAGGTTCGTTGGCCACAAGATAGTCGCCTATCTCCGTGCCGGTTTGTTCGGGCGACTTGCGAGCTGCCTTTACAAACGGGAACACCACCACGGTGAGGTCACCCGCAAACTCTTTTTTCGTTTTTTGCACCTGTACCTGCGAGGCGTCGACGCTCTGTCCGTAAAGGGCTTTGAGCGCATCAGCCACGACGATTCCAATGATCGATTCTATATTCATCTTCTACAAATTTGTCATTCAAACGAGAAAAATGGCGAAAGACTTAGGGCAAAGAGAGACAAAAACGAAGGGTGGAACGAGCATCCGCTTCACAGCGGGTCGTCCCACCCTATGCCTTTGTAACGGGAAAAGTCGTCGTCGGCAACATCCGAGTCATCGGTAGGTTCTTCTCCTTCCACACAGTCGTCGTCGGCAGGCTTTCTTCCTACCTCTATCGGACGATGAATCATGTCGTACACAAGATTGGCGTCATCGTTCAGCCTTTCCCACAACACATCCTTCAAGCTGTCGAGGCCGAAGCCGGTGACAGACGAAATACACACCACACGCACGTCGTCGGGCATTTCCTTTTTCAATTCTGCCATCAACTCCTCGTCAAGCAAATCGCACTTGGTTATGGCCAAGACGCGCTGTTTGTCTGCCAATTCCGGATTGTATTTTCCTATTTCGTTCAATAAAACGGTGTATTCACCGCGTATGTCACGGCTGTCTGCCGGCACCATGAACAGCAAAATGGCGTTACGTTCTATGTGGCGAAGGAAGCGAAGACCTAACCCCCTCCCCTCGGAAGCCCCCTCGATGATGCCGGGAATGTCGGCCATGACGAACGACTTGCCATCGCGGTAGGACACGATGCCCAAGTTGGGCACAAGGGTAGTGAAAGGATAGTCGGCTATTTCAGGTTTGGCCGCAGAAACGACGGAAAGCAAGGTGGACTTGCCCGCGTTGGGAAATCCCACCAAGCCCACATCGGCCAGTATCTTCAGTTGCAAGATGACCGACTTTTCTTGGCTCGGCTCGCCCGGTTGTGCGAAACGGGGAGTCTGGTTGGTTGCCGTGCGGAAATGCCAGTTCCCTAACCCGCCGCGACCGCCCTTGAGCAAAATCACCTCTTGCCCGTGTTCGGTAATGTCGGCCAAAAAGTCGCCCGTTTCCGCGTCATAGGCTACCGTGCCACACGGCACTTCGATGTATTCGTCTTCCCCGTTTTTCCCGGAGCTGCGACTCGCTCCTCCCGAAGTGCCGTGGGCGGCAAAGACGTGGCGGGCATATTTCAAATGAATGAGCGTCCAGTAGTTTTTATTTCCCCGCAGGATGATGTGTCCCCCGCGGCCGCCGTCGCCGCCGTCGGGACCGCCTTTGGGAACGAACTTTTCCCTACGGAGATGGCTTGACCCGGATCCACCTTTTCCCGAACGGCAAACTATCTTTACGTAATCAACAAAGTTGGAAGCGGCCATGGAACATGTCTTTATCAGTCGCAGCGACGGTTGCCTGCACAAAGGCGGATAACACGCATGTCGGGATACTACAGTTTATCTATCGTCTCGCAAATGCGTTCGAAAATGCCATTGATCGTCCCTATTCCTTCGATGCAAACGTACTTGTTTCGCTCTTTGTAGAAATCGATTACCGGCTTGGTCTTTTCGTGGTACACGCTGAGTCGGTTCTTGATGGTCTCCATGTTGTCGTCGGTGCGACCGGAGGTTTGACCGCGTTTGAGCATGCGGGTCACCAGTTCCTCCTCTTCCACCACCAAGTCGATCAGCAGCGAGATTTGCTTGCCGTGTTTTGTCATCAGCTCTTCCAACGCCTCAGCCTGCACTACAGTACGAGGGAATCCATCGAATATCATCCCCTCGGTCTTGCCGTCGGAGTCGCCGCGGGAGATGACCCGGTCAAGAAGGTCAATGATCATCGCGTCAGACACTAACTGCCCGCCGGCCACGCAGCTTTCAACTTTCTTCCCCAACTCTGTTTGGGCGGCAATTTCTTCCCTCAAGCTCTCGCCGGTCGAGAGGTGAAGCAAGTTGTATTTTTCCTTCAACAACGCGCTCTGCGTCCCCTTGCCACTTCCCGGAGCACCGAAAACAATCAAGTTCAACATCGTCTTCTTTTTATTTCTTCGTCAACAAACAGGCAGGCCAGAAGGCGTCAGTTTTCCACCTTGTAAATATCTTTCAAATTGCGCCCGTAACCGTCGTAATCTAACCCATAACCCACGATGAAATCGTTCGGAATATTCATTCCTACATAGTCCACCGTCACATCGCGCTGCAAGGCGTCTTGCTTTAGCAGGAAGGCCGCCACCCTGACACTCCGCGCCCCCTTTCCCCTGAGTGAAGCAAGGAGAGCCTCCAAGGTGATGCCCGTATCCACCACATCTTCCAGCACTACAACGTCGCGACCTTGTATGTTTTCTTCCAAACCCAGGATTTCCCTCACCTTGCCGGAAGTATGCTCTCCGCGGTACGACGCCAAGCGGATGAAAGCGAGTTCGCACGGGATGCTGACGTGTCTCATCAAGTCGGCCGCAAACATAAAAGCGCCATTGAGAACGCAGACAAACAACGGATTCATCCCCTTCAAATCGCGGTCAATACTCCGGGCTATTGCCTGCACGGCATCAAGTATTTCGCTTTCCCTTATGGAGAGCGAAAAGGTCTTGTCTTTGATGCAAATCTTATCCATCAATCACGCAGACGATGAAAAAAAGTCGGACAAATATAAGAATTATTACCCAATAATCCGACCGGGTGTCACCGCTTCCTGCGGGGAGCATACAGGAAAAAGAAGGGAGAAACACTAAGTCTTGCGCACGCCCCGACCCACTTTCCCCACACAAACAAAGGACACAAAAAAAGTGCCGAAGCTGACGCTCCGGCACCTCTCCACACACACCGTGACCCCAGAGGGGCTCGAACCCTCGACCCACAGATTAAGAGTCTGTTGCTCTACCAACTGAGCTACGGAGTCAGTGCAAACGGCGTGCAAAGGTAAACATTTCCTTCGGTTTTTAATCGCGTTTCCGAAAAAACTCCGACAAAATCTCTCTTTACCCTCCTTATCGACGACAGAAAGCACCTTCTATGAGCAAAATAAGATAAGAAGGAAACGGGCTCTCATCGCTTGCCGGCGAGCATACAAAATCGGGCTTCTGCTGCGTAAGTACGTAGCAAAAATTACCAAAGCATCCGCCGGAAGTGCGCTTTTTTTGAAGGTGACACACACTGACAAGCCCGGCTCTTTTTCGCACCCTCGGCCTTGTGCGTTCGTAGGTGAACCTGTATATTTGCCTTGTGAAAAAGACGGTCATCATCGTGGCGGGCGGCACGGGCAGACGCATGGGAGGCGACATGCCCAAACAGTTTCTCCCGATAGCGGGAAAGCCCATGCTCGTGCATACCATCCAGGCGTTTATCCGCTACGACAAGCTGGCTGACATTGTGCTTGTTTTACCCGAAGCGTACATGACCTTTTGGGAGCAACGTTGCCAAGCGGAGGGCTTCGAGCTGCCTTGCCGCGTGGTCGTCGGCGGACCGACGCGATTTCATTCGGTGAAAAGGGGATTGGAGTGCTGCCGACCCGACGGACTCATCGCTGTGCACGACGGAGCGCGCCCCTTGGTGGGGAGGGACACGATAGCGCGTTGCTTCGAACGGGCCGGACAGACGGGTGCCGCCATGCCGGTGGTGCCGCTGACCGACAGCCTGCGACGAATAGGCAGTCAAACCGGGCGCGCCTGCGATCGGGCGCACTACGTGTTGGTGCAAACACCGCAGGTCTTCGCGGGCAACCTGCTCATGCAGGCCTACCGACAGGAATACAACCCGGCCTTCACTGACGACGCCTCGGTGGTGGAGGCTTTCGGACATCCCGTGACAACGGTCGAAGGAGAACGTGAAAATATCAAAGTCACCACACCTTTCGACCTGAAGATAGCCGAAATCATACTCAACGAACGGCTATTTCTAACTTTACAAAAAAAATCACAATAACAACTTATGGAATATTCGACGCAGAAAAGCAAGCTCGTCATGCCGGAATACGGGCGGAACGTGCAACAAATGTTAGACTATGCCCTCACGATAGAAGATCGCGAGGAACGTACTCGCTGCGCGCACACCATTGTGCACATCATGGGCAATTTTTTCCCCTACCTGCGCGAGGTGCCCGATTTCAAGCGCAAACTGTGGGATCATGTGGCCATCATGACCGACTTCAAGCTCGACATCGATTATCCCTATGAGGTGACGCGCCGCACCGACTTGCAGGCGAAACCCGAACGTGTGGAATATAGGGGATCGAAAATACGCTACACACACTACGGGCGCATATTGGAAGAGATGATTGAGAAGGTGGCTGACATGCCCGAAGGAGACGAACGCCAAACGGCCATATTCATGATCGCCAACCAAATGAAGAAAAGCTTCATGAGCTGGAACAAAGAGACGGTGGACGACCGAAAGATATACGACGACCTGCGGGAGCTTTCAAACGGGAAAATCAACGTGTCGGACGATTCCTTCAAATTGGTGGAGACAAGAGACGCGTTCCCGTTCTACGTCAACAAAAAGAACAAAAAGCCCAAGAAGCAACCATGAGCGGGGAGAGAACAGCCAAATCTTCATTCATCATAGAGGGCGGACGAAAATTGTCCGGTCTGATTGTCCCACAGGGAGCGAAAAATGAAGCCCTGCAAGTGCTTTGCGCCACCCTGCTCACTGACGAGAGGGTAACCATCAGCAACCTGCCCGACATTCTCGACGTAAACAACCTCATCGACCTGTTAGAGCATATAGGCGTGGAGGTGACCCGCGAAGAAGCCGGGAGGTGTACCTTTTGCGCTGCCGACATCAATTTAGACTACCTGCAAACCGACGATTTCTATCGAAAAAGTGCCGCCTTGCGGGGGTCGATTATGATAGCCGGACCTTTGGTCGCCCGCTTCGGTCGCGCCGTGATTCCTAAACCCGGCGGTGATAAAATAGGGCGACGACGCCTCGACACACACTTTATCGGCATACAAAAATTAGGAGCCTGCCTCAGCTACGACGCTATCAAAAACTGCTACGGGATAAGCGCCCGCCGGCTGAAGGGCACTTACATGTTGCTCGAAGAAGCCTCGGTGACAGGCACGGCCAACATCATCATGGCGGCCGTGATGGCCGAAGGCACCACCACCATATACAATGCGGCTTGCGAACCATACGTGCAGCAATTGTGCCGCATGCTCAACGCCATGGGAGCACGCATCAGCGGTATCGGGTCCAACCTGCTCACCATCGAAGGGGTAGGCGAGCTGCACGGATGTACGCACCGTGTCTTGCCCGACATGATAGAAATAGGCAGCTTCATCGGCATGGCGGCCATGACCGCCTCGGAAATCACCATCAAAGACGTGGCCTACCGCGAGCTGGGTCTCATCCCCGACAGCTTCAGACGGATAGGCATAAAGGTCGAACAGCGTGGCGACGACATCTACGTGCCCGGACAAGAGAGCTACAAGGTGGAATCGTTTATCGACGGCTCCATCATGACCATCAGCGATGCCCCCTGGCCGGGGCTGACCCCCGACCTGCTGAGCGTGTTCCTCGTGGTGGCCGCAAAAGCCAACGGCAGCGTGCTCATTCACCAAAAGATGTTCGAAAGCCGGCTCTTTTTCGTCGACAAGCTCATCGACATGGGAGCGAAAATCATCCTGTGCGACCCTCACCGCGCCACCGTCATCGGCATGGGTAACAACCTGCACCTTCGCGCCGCCACCATGACCTCACCCGACATACGTGCCGGCATCGCCCTGCTCATCGCAGCACTCTTTGCCGAAGGGACAAGCGTCATACACAATATCGATCAAATAGACCGGGGATACCAAAACATCGACCTGCGCCTTAACGCAATCGGAGCGAATATCAAGCGGGTGGAAGAATAAATCTCGCCTTTTTCTTCGAGGCATCTCAAACGGGATGCGGCTTGCTATGTTCGTCTTTCTTTCAGAGTGAAAATCCACCTTCGCCGACACGTTTCGACATCTCTTCCGGCTGCCTTCCCAAGCCCCTAGAAGAGCCTCTGCCGAGTCACTTTTTGTTCATAACTTTCCACTCCTTCTCTTGCGTGCCTACGCAGTAAAACTTCCCAAAGCACGCAAGAGAAGGTTTTTTGCAAGGGTCTCGCTCCGCCCGAGAAAATCGTTACGAGACATTGCCTTTAAGGGATAAACGCGTAATTTTGCCGCTTGTGGAAAGAAGTCTTTTTATGAAAAAGGGCGAAAAGAGGATTACCATGCTCGGCATCGAATCGTCGTGCGACGACACTTCGGCGGCTGTCATTCGCGACGGTATCATGCTGTCGAACGTCATTGCAAACCAGGCGGTGCATGCGGCATACGGCGGCGTGGTGCCCGAATTGGCTTCGCGGGCGCATCAGCAGCACATCATCCCCGTGGTACACGAGGCGTTGAAGCGGGCAAGTGTAGACAAAAACGAACTGTCGGCCATCGCCTACACACGCGGACCGGGATTGCTGGGGTCGCTATTGGTTGGCACTTCGTTTGCCAAGGGGATGGCACAGGCACTTGATATTCCCTTGGTGGATGTCAACCACTTGCAGGGGCATGTGCTTGCCCACTTCATCAGCGAGGGCAAAGCCGGCGAACGCCATCCCCGCTTTCCTTTTCTGTGTCTGATCGTGTCGGGCGGCAACTCGCAAATCATCTTGGCAAAGTCATACAACCACATGGAAGTCATCGGCCAAACGATAGACGACGCGGCCGGCGAGGCGTTTGACAAGTGTGCCAAAATCATGGGACTGCCCTATCCCGGCGGTCCTCACATCGACCGACTCGCAAAAGAGGGAAACGAAAAAGCATTTCACTTCAGCAAACCACATGTAGCAGGATACGACTACAGTTTTAGCGGACTGAAAACATCGTTTCTTTACCTGCTGCGCGACGAAGTGACGCGCGACCCTCGCTTTGTGGAAACACATCTGGCCGATCTGTGTGCCTCGTTGCAGGCCACGGTGGTCGACATCCTGATGGATAAGATGGTGAAAGCTGCCGCTGACTTGGGCATCAGGCAAGTGGCCGTAGCAGGAGGTGTGTCGGCCAACTCAAGCCTGCGGCAGGCCTTCCTCAAACACGGTACGGCGCAAGGCTGGGAAGTGTTCATCCCGCCCTTTTCCTTCACCACAGACAATGCTGCCATGATCGCCATGGCAGGCTATTTCAAATATCTTCACAACGACTTCTCGGCATTAACTGACACACCCTATGCACGAGTGACCCAATCGATAAGTACGAAACAATAGTTCTCTCCGTCATGCGTATGTCTTTCCGCTGTTCACCGCTTACCATAATGAGAAAAAGCCTGTTTATCATCTCCGCGCTCGCGACGGCACTACTCCTTACCGGCTGCCAATCGGCCACACACACCACAAGGAACACCGATAAGACTATCAACGACGAGGGGAAAAACTCCGCCACCGCAACCGGGCACTCCACCCCCTTGACCATAGGCGAGAAATATGCAGGGGACATCGCCCCACAAGTCGCTGCCGCTATCAGTAAACAAATGGACGGGATGGCCGCCGAAATAGCTGCTCTCAACCACGTAAAGACAGAAAGTGTCACCGATGTCAACGGACTGAAAGCACTGCGAGTTGTGCTGAGCTCGGATGTTTCGTTCGAGACAGGGAAAGACGTGTTGCGCCCCGGTGCGCGAACGCTACTCCACCGGTTGGCTCAAGTGCTGGTGGCTCATCCTGAAGTATACCTTATGGTATATGGACATACAGACAACGTCGGGACAATGGAAGCCAACCGACAATTATCTTGCGAGCAGGCCTCGGCAGTCGTACACACACTCATTCCGCAAGGTGTAGACAAATCAAGGATAACAACTTTTGAAGGACGCCATTTTGCCGACCCCGTGGCCAGCAACAACACGGCCGAAGGACGAGCGGAAAACCGCCGAGTGGAAATCTATTTGTACGCCGGAGAAAAAATGATAGAAACTGCCCGCCAATGAAAATACTGACCGGTACGCAGATAAAAGAAGCCGACCTCTTCACGATGACCACGGAGCCCATCGCCTCCATTGACCTGATGGAGCGGGCTGCAAAAGCCATCGCC
The DNA here is from genome assembly GCA_964410225.1 of uncultured Paludibacter sp. Lineage (GTDB taxonomy): Bacteria > Bacteroidota > Bacteroidia > Bacteroidales > Paludibacteraceae > QVMH01. The sequence continues at coordinate 7,596 of CAYPFZ010000001.1, read as the reverse complement.
GACCGCTTGCGCAAACACGTGGAGCCCGAAAGACAACTGCTCTTCCTGGTCGGCAAAGGCAACAACGGCGGCGACGGATTGGTTGTGGCGCGCATGCTCGCCCTTGACGGACGCACCTGCGCAGTGTGCACGCTCTTCCCCCCGGAAGAAATGAGCGACGAATGTCGCATCAACTTTGAGCGACTCCCTGCCACTGTCGCTCGCATCAGGCCTGAAGAATTGCAGCATATACCCGACAGTACGCTCATAATAGATGCGCTGCTGGGCACCGGCGTGAAAGGCGCACTGTCCGAACCCTTAGCCTCGTTCATCACTACACTGAACCGCCTCCCCAACGACATCATCTCCATCGACCTGCCTTCTGGCATGACAACCGAGTGGGACAATGACCCCCGCTTCATCGTCCACGCGCAAGAGACTCTCACCCTGCAATTCCCCAAACTCTCCATGCTCCTGCCCGAAGCGGGCGATTGCTGCGGACAGTTGCACGTGTTGCCTATCGGATTGGCAGACAGCTATCCCGGTTTCAAAAGCAGTCCCTATTCTTTCCTTACCGATGAGGAGGTACGTGCCAGGCTGAAAAGCCGCCCCAAGTTTTCACACAAGGGCAAACACGGCCACGCCCTGTTAGTGTGTGGCTCTCGCAAAATGACGGGAGCCGCGCTGCTGGCCGCCGGCGGCGCACTGCGCTCGGGTTGCGCATTGCTTACCGTACATCTACCCGCTTGCGGCGTGATGGCACTGAACGCGGCATTTCCCTCCGCCATGGCAGGCAACGAAGCAAACGACTGTTTTTCCACCCTACCCGACCACTTGGAGACATATCACGCCATCGGGTGCGGGTGTGGCTTGGGCACAGCACCTGAAACCATCGAGGCTTTCGGGCTGTTGTTGGAAAAAGCGCAGGTGCCCATGGTGCTTGATGCCGACGCACTGAACATTTTGGCCATCAGAAACGAGTGGCAGAAACGCATCCCGCGCGGCTCCATCCTCACACCACATTTGGGCGAGCTGAAACGGATAGCGGGTGAATGGAAAAACGAAAAGGAAAAGATAGACAACGTGCGCTGCGTAGCTGCCAAACTGCTGTCGACCGTCGTGGTGAAAGGCGCACACACCATGGTGGTCATGCCCGAAGGCGACATCTTTTTTAACTCTACCGGCAACGCAGGCATGGCCAAAGGCGGCAGCGGCGACGTCTTGACCGGGCTGCTCACCGGGCTGTTGGCAAATGGCTACGACTGTCGAAACGCCGCCTTGATAGGCGTGTATTACCACGGTCTGGCCGGCGATGCCGCCGCACACAAACATGGAAAAGAAAGCATGAACAGCCGCGACCTGATAGACGAACTGAACGTCGGCGGCAGGCGATAAACTCAACCCACCCACTTTTCTCCTTCTCCCTTCGCCGGCACACAAAACCGAAGTGCCTCCCCTGCCTGCCTACCGAAAAAGGCCTGCAGAATCCCTCTGTAAGAAGACAGCAGGTCGCTATCTTCCCTACGTTTTGCCCCTTCTCTTGCGTACTAACGCAGCTCGAGTTACGTATGCACGCAGCGGCAACGCCTTTTCATCGGGCAATTCATCTTCCGACATGCCGACGGCGCACCAATATGACCACGTCTGCCCATCGCTCCCCGCGTGAGAGCCAGTCTCTCAGCAGTGCTTCTCTTACGAAACCTGTCTTTTCGAAAAGTCGCAGACTGGCCACATTGTCTGCGGCCACATGGGCATAAAGCAAACGCAGTCGCAGAAAGGAAAACGCGTACTCTTGCAAAGCCTGAAGCGCAGAAACGCCCACACCCTTCCCTTGAAACGGCCTGTCGATCAGTATTCCCACTGCGGCATGGCCGTCGTGTGGGTCGAGGTCGAACAAGTCTACCGCACCGACAGTCTCACCCTTGGGCAGCAGGTCGACCATCAGGCGCATCTGACGCGTGACATAAATATCTTCTCCCGCCGAACGGATGAATTCCTTGAGGATGTAACGTGAAAAAGGTCGTCGCAGCGCTCCCGCGTGGTGATAAGACGGGTCGTTTTCCCAGCGATACAGGCACTCCAAATCTTCCGGTTCGCAGGCGCGAAGACGCACGTGTCGTGCCCAATGGCCGTCCATGATAAGCGCGTGTAACTAAAACCGTTTGAAGAATCCTTTTTTTCTGCTTGTCGCCTCCTTTCCGAAAGTGTCGGCAGGCGGCTCGAAACAACGTCCGTCTGCTATCATCCGGTAGATGATTCCCCAGTCGGGCAAGCCACCGAGATTATGGTCGTCGATAAACAGGTCGGCATTGACTTTGCGTGATATACCGGGCTCCGGGACTTCGTCCGGATGATTGGCATTCACGGCATAAAACTCCAACCCGCGTGCGCGACAATAGTCCACCGCTTCGTCCAGTTCCTTTCCCTCGCGCACGGTCCAAAGCACTATTTGATGTTGAAACTCGTGCTGCAAACGCTTCAATGTGTCGATGGCGAAAGGTATCTCCCGCCCTATCTTCGGGTATTCGTGTCTGACGATTGTCCCGTCAAAATCTACAGCTATGACCATATAATTATAATAAAGTAAAGCGGATTCCACGGAGGTGACTCATGCCTCCTCTTCCGGGAGTGGTCCGGCCAGTTCGTTCGACATCTTCAGCTCCGAGGGTTTACAGTATACCAATATCATCGCCGCCATGGCCGCACAATAAATCATCGAGCGCGACCGGGTCAGGTAAAACATGGCGATACCCGCCAACAAGCCCAGCCCGACGATCAGCAACCTCATCATGGCCACCGGTTGATAGCGCGCCGCCTTTTCATCCTCGTCAAGAGCGGTGTCGGCAGCTATCTGTTTCACCTTCCGGTTGAACCACCAAAGAGCAAAAGGGATGCTCACCACCAAAGCAAGCATATAGGCCGAGGCGAGCACAATGCCCGCCGTGCTGCGCTCGTCAATTACGGGCTCAGCTGCCGAAGTAAGCCAATAGCCTCCTGCGGCCAAGGCAATGGCCAGCACGTAAAAACCATAGTAAACCAATGTAAGCCGATTAACCACTTTTCTCATTCTTCGTTCTTTTTATTGATACCATCCTTCGACAGCTTCCGCTCCGGATTATCTGCTTGACGAGCCCGAAAACTCCACCCTGTCGACAATCGAACGCCCGAGGGTCAGCTCATCGGCATATTCCAGCTCGTCACCTATGGCCACCCCCCTGGCGATGGTCGTCAGGCGCACTCCGAACGGCGTCAGCTTGCGAAAAAGGTAGTAGTTCGTCGTGTCACCCTCCATTGTCGTGCTCAAGGCAAGCACTACCTCTTTGACCTCCCCCGCACGCACCCGCTCCACAAGGCTGTCAATAGACAAATCTTTCGGTCCCATCCCGTCCATGGGAGAAATAACGCCCCCCAACACGTGGTAAAGACCATGATATTGCTGCGTGTTTTCTATCGCCATCACGTCTTTGACACTCTCCACCACACACACAATGGAGCGGTCGCGATTCGTCGCGGAACAAAGCTCACACACTTCCGTGTCCGAAATGTTATGACACACTTTGCAGTAACGCATCTCCCGCTTCATTCGCAACACCGCACCGCCGAAAGCCTCCACTTCCTCTTCGGGTCGCCTCAGCAGATGAAGAGCAAGCCGCAAAGCCGTCTTGCGACCTATACCGGGCAGCTTGGCAAATTCGCTCACGGCGTTTTCAAGTAATATGGATGAAAAATACCGAGCCATATCGACGTTCGTTCTCGCAAAAGTATGAAAATCTGCACAGCAAGCCAAGCTCCATTTAAAAATCGACCGGGCGGCAAAGAAAAACTCCGCAAAAGCCTTCGAATAAGATGATAAAAAGCCTTTGCGATGCCCCTTCCGGCGGGTGCTTACGCAGCTCGCGGCGCGTAAGTACGCAGCAGAAGAGGGAAAAGCAAGGGCTGTGACAGGGCATAAAACAGCAGACAATATCGATGAAAACGGGCGTTTGGAAAATATCTCCATCTTCGCTGCCGGGCGAAAAAAGAAAAGAGTCCTTGCCTGAAGGGAAGGAATGATTACTTTTGTCCGTCCTCACCCGGTGTCCTTCACAAAAAACTGCTTTTGACTATGTCCGGCGTTTCCATTCTGCTCATCATAGGAATTTATTTCTCCCTCCTTATGGTCGTTTCGTGGCTTTCCGGTCGCAACGGTACGGGCAATTCGGCTTTTTTTCTCGCTAACCGGCAGTCGCCTTGGTGGATTGTGGCCATCGGCATGGTGGGTTCGTCGCTCTCGGGAGTGAGCTTCGTGTCGGTGCCCGGCATGGTGCGCGAGGCCGATTTCACCTACATGCAGACGGTGGCGGGTTTCTTTTTCGGCTATTTGGTTATCGCCGGGGTGCTGCTGCCGCTTTACTATCGCCGGGGATTTACTTCCATCTACACCTATCTCGACGAACGTTTCGGACGATTTTCCTACAAAACGGGGGCGGCGTTTTTCCTGCTGTCGAAAACCATCGGAGCGGCGGCGCGCCTCTACGTGGTGGCACTGATGCTTCAGTTGCTCGTCTTCGAGGAGATAGGAGTGCCCTTTGCCGTCAACGTGTGCGTTACCATCGGGCTTATTTGGCTCTATACGTTCCGCAGCGGCATCAAATCCATCGTGTGGACCGACGTGTTGCAGACACTTGTCATGATGTTTGCATTGGTCATGCTGCTGTGGCAAGCGGTGCGTCACACGGGTCTCAACACCGGCGAGCTGGCACACGCCCTGACCGACGGAGGACATACGCGCGTGTTCGTGTTCGACGACTGGCACAGCCGACAACACTTCCTCAAGCAGTTTTTCAGCGGAATCTTCATCGCCATCGTTATGACAGGTCTGGATCAAGACATGATGCAAAAGAATCTGACCTGTCGTTCGCTCCCCGAGGCTCAAAAAAACATGCGGTGGTATGGGGCGGCGTTCATGCCAGTCAACTTCCTTTTTCTCACTTTGGGAGCGGTGTTGTTGCTGCTGGCTGAGCGTGAAGGCATTGCGCTGCCCGCCGCCTCCGACGAGATCTTGCCTCTGTTTGCAGCCGATTATTTAGGGAAAGGAGCCCTGTTGCTGTTCGTTGTGGGATTGGTTGCCGCAGCCTTCTCGAGTGCCGACTCGGCATTGACGGCTTTGACCACCTCCTTTGCGGTGGACATGCTGGAGGTGCAAGGTATGAACGAGCGGCAGGCGCGACGTGTCCGCATGATTATTCACGCAGGCTTGGCGGTGGTGATGACAGGCGTCATCATGTTGTTTCGGGCAGCGAATGACACAAGCGTGCTCGACGCGATATACACCATCGTGTCGTACACCTACGGACCATTGTTGGGGATGTTCGCCTTCGGACTGTCGACTCGGCGCGGGGTGTGTGACAAGGCCGTGCCTCTTGTTGCGGTAGCTGCTCCGCTGTTGTGTGCCGCCATCGACCGGTGGGCACGCTACCAATGGGGATATGCTTTTGGCTACGAGTTGCTCATGCTCAACGGGGCGTTGACATACGCGGGGCTATGGCTCTTCAAAAGCCGGAAGGCACATGCGAGATAAGTACGCGCCGGAAGAGAGCCTGCAAAGAAAATTCGGACGCGCTTTTTTCGCGTCATCAAATAGGAAAAACAGAAAAACAACGGGATTTTACCGGGGACTTGCCCTGTCTTTTATCTCCATCAGGAGCAAGGTAACCACACAAAACAAGAAACAGAATCCCCCCGTCACAAACACATCGAACACAGATTGGTAGATACAAAGGAAAAGCATAAAAATTGCCAAAAGCCTTCGCTCTTTGTCCACAACGAAAAATGGAAAAACAAGCAGAAAGAGGAGCGGCACTATCCCCAACACACCGAATTCCATGAATGTCTGCAAATATTGATTGTGACTGTCGATGAATCTCACTTTTTTCTCCTCGTGCCAATACTGCTTATAACTCGGCGGCTCGAGTTTGGAGCGAAAAATGTCGTATTTCTCCTGTGCCCGGCTTATGCCGTTACCTAACAGCGAGCTGCTTTCTATTGTCTCCACAGCAGCTTTCCAAAGAAACCGGCGAGGTTCGTTTCTTAGTTCTTCTCCGGACATGCGCCTGTGTCCGCTCGCAATAACGATAAAGACAAAGGGTATCATAAAAGCAAACACAAAGCCGAATATCTTTTTCCACCTCCATGTCTCGAAAAAAAGAAACGCACACATGAGCAAGATGCCGGCAAGAAAGCCGCTTCGCCCTTCCGAAAGAAAAAGGATGAAGAAAATAAACGCCATGACCCCGATGTACAAACAACGGCTTACTTTTTTCATCTGATGCCAAAAGCGCGAAAGCATGTACCAAATGCCTATCAACGAAAGATTCAGGTAAAAGTTGAACACCATGTGGCTGTTGACAAACACCTTCCTGTTTTCCGCAAACAAACCTCCCCGCTTAGGGTCGAAAATAAAATCGGCACATCCAACCTTGAACACAATCAAATAAAGGGTGGAAAGCACGGAGGCTATTATAATCGCATTGAAAAAGTAATTTAGTTTGTACTTGTCGTTCAAGCCGAATAGCCCGACAATGCCAAATCCAAGCAAAGGATAACGTTTTTCAATGAGTATTTTGAAATACTCCGTGGTGTCAAAAGGGTAATACAGCAGCGGAAGCAGGAAGAACAACAACATACCCGCGTAATAGATGGTTTTCCTGTCCCAACGAAAGTTGTTCCATTTCCTTTCGACAACCATCTCTATGATGTAGGAAACAAAGAATGTACAATGGGCAATCTTGTATATTTCGAAGTTATGAGAGATGGCAATACACACCAAAAACAGCGCGGAGGCAAGATTGATATAATTGATAACTGTCTTTATCATCACGTTGTTTTTTTCTTTTGAATCATTCGGGCCAATTTGTACTTCATGTATGACGATCGGGCCACAGTGGTCGCGATAGTCCACCCGCAGTATCCGTCGAGGAAGCCCAATTTGAGCACATACGCCTTGAAAAACCTGAAACTTCCTTTTATGTAAGGGGTGAGGCGCGCCACCGATTGTCTGCCGGCCACGATTTGTGCATTCATCTTTGCATATTTCTCCTCTTTCTGACGATGTTCTTCTACCGACCGGCAGGTATAGTGATTCAAATCGCCTTTCAAACATTTCGGCTTCGCACCGGGAAGCTGTTTTACGGATTCATGCACTTCCCGAAGATCCCAGCCGGTCGCCCTTCTGTCAAACAGACGCACCTGCCGGTCAGGAAACCACTCCCCGTGCTTTATCGGCTTTCCACAATAGAAATTCAAACGGTTGAAGGCATAGTAAGGCTCGTCCCACTCTTCTTTTACTTTTGCTATGGACATCTGCAATTCGCCGGAGAGCTCTTCGTCGGCATCCAAAGAGAGGATGTAATCGTAAGCGGCGTTCCGCACGGCATAGTCCTTCTGCAAACCGTATCCTTCAAAAGGATGCTGAATGACGCGGGCACGATAGCCCCGACAAATCTCCACGGTGTCATCGGTGGAAAAGGAATCCACCACAAGGATTTCGTCTGCTATGTTGCTCACCGACCGAAGGCAACGCTCGATGTTGCGCCCCTCGTTGTAGGTAATTATGGTTACGGACAAGTTCAACATCCC